>DNGG01000535.1 GCA_003486675.1 Cyanobacteria bacterium UBA11372 | reverse complement strand
GGCGGGTTTTACCAGTCAAGCCGTAGAACTACGTAATAAATCGTAAAACCCGCCCTGACTTTGGCGGGTTTTACCAACGAATCAGTGGAAGCACGTAATATATGGTAAAATCAGGGTACAAGTAGGGGCGGGTTTGAGCCATCAAACCGTGAAAATACGTAATGTTATATGCTAAACAGGTAATTGAACTAATTTTTTTGCCTAAAAACCGGGGTTCTGTCAAACTAGAAGCGGGTTTTACCAATCAATCCGTGGAATATTCCGGGGTTCTTCGTAGATCTCTTTCGTTGCTCAAGAATTTTTCAGAGAAACCCGGTTTCTTTTCTGGTTAAAGTGCGCCCCTAGCCGGTTTTTAGATTTCAATTCAATCTATCTAACAAGAGAATCCGGAAAGATATAGTTCTAGTTGGTAGTTAATACAAGCAAGAAGCACTGCAAACGAAATCTATGAGCAAAACTAAACCCATCGATGATTTGGTTGATAACCTGCCAACAAGTAACATGACGGTTTATATGTTACGCGCTTTGGACTCAGTTGTTCCTGGCGAATGGCAGAACTTGGTGGGATTTAAAGATACCGTTCGTGCTGTTACGGGAGAAACCGACAAAAAAACGGTTAAAAAAATACGCGATCGCGCCCTAGAATTATACGAAGATCCTGCCCAAGGATACCAGCGCGCCATGTGGATTTACCAAACCGTAGATAGTGCCGATAGCGCCATCGGTGCTGCCGCAATGGCGAATAAAATAGGAGAAAAAATCGGCTTTCTCTCTTTCTTAAATAAACTAACACCCAAAGCCGATACGCTTCAAAGCATCGATTTATGCCTAAAATTGGTGGCTGAATTGCTAGCCGTATCCTCAATTAATCGCATTTCAGTTACTAATATAAACGCGCTAGCAGGCGCTTTAACTCAATATCACAACGAGTCTTTGATGCGAATAGCTGCCTTGATTTGCGTTGATGGCATTATCCCCCTCGGACCCGATTTTATCAAGAAGGTACAATCTTCTTTGGGCAGCGTCAATCCCGCAATTTTACAGCAAAATTCCACCTACCAAAACCTCAGCAACATGATTCCAGGAGGCAGTGTCAGCGATAAGATAGGCTTCATCAATCAAAGCTTTGGCGCGATGCAAGGTTGGATGGGCAATTTCGTCAATTCGCACCATATCACCCAACAAGGATTGCTGAGCAACCTGCAAAAATATATGGACATCGCCGATAGTAAATTAGACTACGTCGCCGCATTTCTCGACATGACGACTAACTATTACGAACATACAGGAACTCAAACCGTTGCGCGTCGGGTAATTGAACGCGCAGCAAGGGAGATTTAGACCTCTCCCCCAACCCCTCTCCTACAAGGAGAGGGGCGCAGCCAGGTAATTTTTGTTACTAAGATGAAGAGATTTGCAGGTTTTGTCCGTGGGCGATCTTGATGTTGCAATTAAAACCATCTGTAAAAATAAATAAAAATAATTTAACCAGTTGTTGCAAAACAGGTGCAATTGTTAAGTTTTTATTTTTAGTAAAGTGTGAAATAAGATTGCATCCGCCTGCTGGGGTAAACCAAAAACCTCAAAGACAAGGTAAAAATAGATATACGCTAAAAATGAAATCAGCTATGTCAAATAATTCCTCCAAAGCGCGATTAATAGAAGTGTTCTCCGCCATCCAAGGCGAAGGACTTAATGTTGGAATGCGGCAGATTTTTATCCGCTTTGCGATTTGCGATTTGCGCTGCCATTTTTGCGATAGTTCCCACACTTGGGGCGCGCCGCCGACTTGCACCATAGAGAAAACACCGGGAAGGCGAGATTTTGAGCTACACACCAACCCCGTAACCCTAGAAAAACTACTGGAATGGGTAGAGCGACAAAATAAACCGGGGTTGCACGATAGCATTACCCTGACAGGTGGCGAACCGTTGCTGCACGCTCCTTTCTTGGTGCAATTTCTGCCCCAGGTGCGTGCTTTAACCAAGTTGCCCATTTACCTGGAAACAGGAGGGCATCGTCCGCAACAGCTAGCAATGGTTCTGCCTTATATCGATTCTGTGGGGATGGATATCAAGCTGCCTAGCGTCAGCGGTGAAAATCATTGGCAAGCACACGCAGAATTTCTCCAACGCTGTTACAAATCACGAGTTGAAGTTTTTGTCAAGCTGATTGTTTCCAACAGAACTAATCCAGGGGAGTTAAAACAAGCGGCTGAATTAGTCGCAGCTTGTGACCCGACGATTCCGGTATTTTTACAACCCGTGACGGCGATCAATCTATCGGACAAGCTGGGGTGTGCGCCCGTATACCCGCCAGATCCAGACCAGCTTTTGGCATGGCAGGGGTTGATGAAGCAAAGTCTCAAGCAGGTGCGAGCGATCGCCCAAACGCATAAAATGATCGGTCAGCTTTGATGAAGAATTTATGAAGCGATTCGAGGATTTTATGAAGGTTTCGTGTAATAAATTTTACTTAGTTTTGCCTTAACCTGCTATTAATACCTATGTCTGATGCTGAAAAAAGCTAAATTTTTTGGGATCAAACATGGTTTGGGCAAGGCATTGGCTTTCAGGGTTGGGTTCCCTGGTGGCATCTACCTTATTATTCGCAGGAAACACCAACTCTGCATCCGCAGTTTCCCTGGTTAATACGCTGACAATACCTGGTGGAAATACGGATTTATTTCCCACGAGTGGCAATAGTGCCAACGTCAATCGCTTAGGGCTGTTTTCCGATTTGTACTACGACCGCTATAACAACGTATATTACAGCCTCGCCGACCGGGGGCCGGGTGGTGGCGTGATTGCTTACCAAACAAGGGTGCAAAAGTTTTCTTTGGATGTCAATCCTACAACGGGCGCGATTGGCAATTTCAATTTGTTAGAGACGATTTTGCTGACGAAAGACGGCAGCAGTTTTAACGGGTTGAATCCCAGACTGCTGAACGGAAATGCAGCAACGCTGGGTTTAAGTTTAGATCCCGAAGGGTTTGCAGTTGCCGCCAACGGTAATTTTTACATTTCCGATGAATACGGCCCCTCTGTATATGAATTTAGCCCCAATGGGTCGTTTATTAGGGCTTTCCAGACGCCAAATAATTTACTAGCAAGAGATAGCAGCGGCAATCTGAATTATGTCGATAATCGCAATACTATTACCAGCGGTCGTCAAGATAACCGCGGGTTTGAAGGATTAACCCTCAGCCCAGATGGTAGTAAACTATACACCCTGCTGCAAGACCCCCTCGTAAATGAAGGTGCCAGTAACGACGGACGGCGCAGCCGCAACTTGAGAATGGTAGAATTTGATACCGCAACGGGTCAAAGTACGGCGCAATATATTTACCAAGTAGAAGCCCTGGCAGATATCAACGCCCGCATTCCTGGAACGGCAAACGATTTTGCTGCCACCTCCCAGGGGCGTAATATTGGCATCAGCGCCATTACTGCATTAAATAACAACGAATTTTTGGTACTAGAAAGAGATAACCGAGGTTTAGGCGAAGCAGATCCTACAGCTATAGCACCCGTTGGTAGCAAGCGGGTTTATAAAATCAATCTTGCCGGTGCAACCAATGTCAGCAATATTAGTTTAGCCGGGACAAATTCGTTACCAACTGGCGTAACGGCGGTTTCTAAATCGTTGTTTCTCGACATTGCCGATATTTTGAAAACAACAGGACAAATCATTCCAGAAAAGATGGAAGGTTTGGCGATCGGGCCGCAACTTGCAGATGGTTCCTATGCAATTTTAATCGGCACCGATAACGATTTCAGCGTCACTCAAGGTTTAGTTGGCGAACAGTTAGATGTTTGCACGAATGGCACAAACAGTACCTTAGTTCCGATTGATAGCGGTTGTCCGGCGGGGCAACCTTTGATACCCACTTATCTCTATTCGTTCAAAGTTAGCAGCGCCGAATTAGGTAACTTTGTGCCGCCGGAAAAAGTACCCGAACCTACAGCAACCGCTGGGTTAGTGTTATTAGGATTGAGCGGTTTTTGGCTCAAGCGGCGGAGAAAGCCGATACCCGCGCATGGTATCGCTACACAAACAAAGCCCGCCTGCGCGGGCTGAAATCCAAACTAGCCCGCGCAGGCGGGCTTTGCTTGTATAGCCCCAGGCTAAAGCCTGGGGGCGTTTGACAAAGTGGGGTTTGTCAGGAATCAATCAACAGGAATGAATTGAGCGATCGCATCACGGGCGGGTTTAATATTATGTCCGTTGAATTGCCCATAATAAAAAACCTTACCCCGTCGTTGCGTAGGGACACGGCATCAAAGATGTTTCGGATAAACAATGGACGTTAATCATGCCGTGTCCCGGCTCCGGATCGCGGGTAATCTTAAGGACACGATCTAAAACCCGCCCCTAGGATACACAACCTTTGCTACCGGAGATGATATCAAGGTTTCTCTCATCAATCAGGTTCTAACTGCCTTAGCAGTTGCTATAACTCCAGATACAGATACTCGACTTTTTAGAGAAGTCGGGTATCTAGGTCTGGTTGAGAAATTAGAAATGTTCTTATAAGAACATTTTTATGGCGCTCAAGAAGGTAGGTAGATATCTAGTTTGACAGGATTAAATGAATGGTAATGAATTGAGCGATCGCAACCAAAAAAATCCCTTTGATTCGGCACCTTACTTCGACAGACTTAGCGATAAATCCTTCTGGGAATAACGCTCTGATTCTTTCCTGGTAAAAACTGCTGCCTCCTCCATTGCCGAGGTGATATAAGCAACTGCCATACCTTGGGAGTTATGCGCCCATCCTACCCTTCCTTGGGGATCTATGAGGATGCAACCTGCTTCTCCGGTAACTTTCTGCTTGAGAATCTCGATTGCCATTTGCGCCGCCTCGTCTGGATGTCTGTCATTAGAGAGCAAATCCACAGCCGTCTTGGCAAGCACTACTGGGATAATCGACTCCCCATCACCCGTTGTCGAACAAGCGCCGAGTTGACCATCAGCGTACAACCCACAGCCGACCACCGCTGAGTCACCGACGCGCCCCGGTGGCTGATTCGCAACGCCTCCCGTCGAGGTTCCGGAGACTAAGACGCCGTTGGCATCCAGGGCGACGCAGCCAACGGTGGCGGGGCGATCCATAACCGCTTCCTGCTTCTCGAA
>DNGG01000642.1 GCA_003486675.1 Cyanobacteria bacterium UBA11372 | reverse complement strand
ATGAAAGACCAAAAAACATTACCATTATCGGTGGTAGTGGTAGGATGGGACAATTATTCGCGCAGCAATTATCGGCGGCTGGTCATAACGTCAGCATTCTCGGAAGCAAGGGGTGGGATGATGCCGATACATTGCTGAGTCGGGCAGATTTAGTATTAGTTTCCGTCCCAATTGAACGCACGATTGATATTATCAAACTTGCCGCTAAATACCTGTCTCCAACTACAGCATTGGCTGATATTACCAGTATTAAAAATCAGCCATTACAAGCAATGCTGGAATATCACCAAGGGCCGGTAATTGGCTTGCATCCAATGTTTGGGCCAAAGGTTGAATCGTTTTCTGAACAAAAATTTGTCGTTTGTCCGGGCAGAAATGATGAAACTTTTGAATGGTTATTAAACTGGATTAGAATTTTGGGAGGTAATATAATTGTCTGTACGCCCGAAGAACATGACCGCCTCATGGTGTTTGTGCAAGCAACGCAGCATTTTTCTCGGTTTAGTTTGGGTGCTTTCGTCGCTGAGGAACAAGTTGATTTAAATCGCAGTTTGTTGCTGTCAACTCCTAACTATCAACAAGAGATAGATATCGTCAAGCGTTTGTTTGCTCAAAATCCTCAGTTATGCGTTGAAATTATGCTGGCAACTGAAGAAAGATGTCAAGCGATCGCACGCTTGGCAAGTACCTATAATCGCTTGGCGCAGCTAGTAGCACAAAAAGACCGTTCTGGTTTAATTCAAGAGTTTGAAAAAGCCCAAGAGTTTATTTCAAATTTTAGATTTTAGATTTCAGATTTAAATCTGAAATACATTCACGCGATCGCTTTTAGTTACCCAACAAGATTATGACTCTCAGCTTTCAGCCAAAAACCACTTTCAATCTGCAACCTATCCACCAATCTGTTACCGTCAATTTCCGTTATGACGTTCATTTTACCACGGGTTTGTTTGATTTAGATAATCCTTTGTTAGCGGAAGTAATTGCAGCAAGTAAAGAAGCGCTTCCCCGTCGTTGCATTGCCATTGTCGATGCAGGTTTGTTGCGGCATCATCACAAATTGATTGAGGAAATTACAGCTTACGCGCAGAAGTATCAAGATGTTATAGCGCTCGTGGGAGAGGTGGCGATCGCTCCGGCTGGAGAAGCAGCTAAAAATGACCCCAAGCTGTTAGAAAAAATTCATTTAACCATCGAGCAAGCTGGATTGTGTCGTCATTCTTATGTGTTAGCAATTGGCGGTGGAGCCGTATTAGATATGGTGGGTTATGCCGCAGCAACCGCTCACCGAGGCATTCGCTTAATCCGCATTCCTACAACCGTTTTGGCTCAAAATGATTCGGGAGTCGGTGTCAAAAATAGCATCAATGCTTTTGGTAAAAAGAACTTTTTAGGCACATTTGCGCCGCCTTATGCTGTCTTAAACGACTTTAATTTTTTGACTACTTTGGATGATCGCGATTGGCGTTCTGGTGTAGCAGAAGCTATCAAAGTTGCGCTGATTAAAGATCGGAAATTCTTTGAGTTTATTCAAAACAATGTGCGTGGGGTTACCGCTAGAAATCCCCACATCATGCAACAGATAATCTATCGTTGCGCCCAGTTACACCTACAACATATTGCCACCAGCGGCGATCCGTTTGAAATGGGTTCGTCACGTCCTTTAGATTTCGGTCATTGGGCGGCTCATCGACTAGAATATTTAACAGATTACCGCTTGCGTCACGGTGAAGCAGTCGCGATCGGAATTGCGCTCGATAGCACCTATTCTTATCGAGCTGGATTACTTTCATGGCAGGATTGTCAGCAGATATTAAATACCCTAAAAGCATTAGGCTTCACCTTATACGTACCCGAAATGGGAGAGCGACATAAACCGGGCGATCCCCGTTGTTTATTCCGAGGATTAACGGAATTTCGGGAACACTTAGGAGGCGAATTAACTTTGATGCTACTCGAACGGATTGGACAAGGAATTGAAGTTCACGAACTCAACATTTTCTTATACATGCAAGCCATTTCTATTCTGCGCGAATTGGCTTAATTGTCATATCATGTCCGTTACTATCGGTAGTGGATGTATGGCTAATTGCTAATTGCTAATAGCTAATTGGTAATTGCCAGAAAGCCGCCATTAGCGATTAGCTATTAGCATTTATACAACCGTTGCTACCGGACATAATATCAGTTGCGTAGGGGCGGGTTTTACCAACCATTCATGCAACAATCGACAATTGTTATAAACCCGCCCCGGCTCGGTTGTTATCAAATATTCAACCAATTAGCAATTAGCAATTAGCAATTACCATATTATGAAAGCAACAAATAGCAATTTTCACTTAACCTATTGTACAAACATTCACCCCGGCGAAGAATGGCAACAAGTCTTTGCCAATCTAGAAAAATACGTCCCCAATCTCAAAACACAGCTAGCACCAGACAAACCTTTTGGCATTGGGTTGCGGTTAGCAGATGTAGCAGCAAGGCAACTGCTAGAAAAAGATGCGCTGATGCAATTTAAAACTTGGCTGGTTCAGCAAGATCTTTACGTATTTACATTGAATGGATTTCCTTACGGGGGATTTCACCATCAGGTAGTAAAAGACCAAGTTTATGCACCAGATTGGAGCAAAAAGGAACGGCTAGATTATACATTACGGTTAATAAAAATTTTGGCATTTCTGTTGCCAGAAGGCATGGAGGGCAGTATCTCTACCCTGCCAATATCCTATAAGCCTTGGTTTAAAGAAGACAAATCCACTTGGGAATTAACGCTTCACAGCAGCACCATTCACCTAGCTTTAGTAGCGGCAGAAATGGCACGTATTCGGCAACAGACGGGGAAATTAATTCACGTAGATTTAGAGCCAGAACCTGATGGTTTGATAGAGAATTCGACCGAAGTTATTGAGTTTTTTCAAAATTGGTTATTGCCCATCGGTGGTGCATTTTTAGCCAAA
>DNGG01000057.1:8470-13164 GCA_003486675.1 Cyanobacteria bacterium UBA11372 | reverse complement strand
GCTGAATTAGTCAACGTATACATCTATAAGTTGTGGACGTTACTGATTAACAGAATGGTTCATAACGAAACTTTTTTTCTGTTATAAATCCAAGCTTAATCAGTCAGCGTAGACATCTATAAAGTTGTTCATTTACGGAGACATTAATATGGAGAACGACAAAAGCGCCAACTTGACTATCGAGGCACTTCCTGATACCCAACCGCCTCTAGTTAAAGTCATTTCCCCCAATGGCGGCGAGATCTTGAAAGTAGGGGATTGGGTGACGATAATGTGGAAAAGTCTCGACAATGTCGAGATTGTAGAACACAGGGTGAGGATCTCGCGGCAAGGGCAAAACGGTACGTTTGCACCCATTGTCAAAGGTCTGGATGGCGATGATATGTCCTACGACTGGCAGGTAACTGGACCAGGAACCAGCAAAGCCGTGATTCAGGTGGTAGCCTTTGACGCTGCTGGGAACCGAGGTTTCGACAATAGCGACACTCCTTTTATCATCCAGCCATAAGAGGTAATATCAAATTCGGTTGCATCGGAATGATTGGCTTTGTTGGTAATTGCAAGCTTGCTAATTGCAAGCTTGCTAATTGCCCCTACACAAAGTAATTCTGATGCAAACGGATTCGATATCAGACCAGGACTTTAGAAACCGGGTTTCTGCAGCGGATTTTTCCGAGAAACAAAGGTGATTAAAGAAACCGGGTTTCTGTAGACTTTTTAAACCTTTTTGCACCGTTTGGGAATTATAATTTGCACGGGACAATCAGGGGAAAGGGGATCGGCACAGCAGTTATTGGGAAGCGGTTCAAAACACTTACAGGGAAGTTTATCCTCGATCAGTGGGGGTGGATCTGTAGAACCCAGGGGTGGAGGCGGTAAAGGTTTGGCACAATCAGAAAGCGGATCTTGTCCGTCTTTACCTACTTCAAATTGAGTCATCATATCGTGGTCTTCATGCACGATGTTATGACAATGCATCATATATTTGCCTCGGTGAGGGGCAAACTTCGCCACGACTCGAACTGTCTCTAAATCACCCAGGATAACAACATCTTTCCAACCTCGTTCGTAAGGTAGGGGAGGTCGTCCATTGCGATCGATAATTTGAAAATCGATCAAGTGAATGTGGACTGGATGCGTCCAACCTCCTGTATTGACCAAGTTCCAAATTTCAATATCGCATTGATTGGGATTGGCTTCCACGCGGGTGGGACTCCAAGTTCTGCCGTTAATTGTCCACTGTGCCCCCCGCCCAAACTGAAATGTACGAGTTTGTACGGCTCGTTTTTCTAATTCTTCCCGCAGAGTCAGGATACCTAAGTTGTCAGGAATGTAGCTATCATCTACTACTTCCCCATCTTCTAAATCGAAGCGCATCAACGCCTGAGATTCAGCACCAAGATTACCGGGAAAAAGAATATTTCTCAAATAAATCTGTTTCACTTCGGGGCGGAATACCGAAAAATCAATAATGATGCCGTAGCGTTCTGCAACTCCAATCCGCAAGTATTGATTTGGTGCATTTAGATCTACTGCTTTGCTTAACAGTCCCGCATCAGTACCGATGACCTTTATTTGGACTTTTTCGTTATTTTTAGTCAGCTTATCCGCATCGGTTGTTAACTTGACAGGCTCGCCACTTAGTGTTAATTGGTAAGTGCGAGAAGCCGAAGCATTTAACAGTCGGAAGTAGTATTTCCGCCGCTTGACTTTCATTTTGGGCCAGGGTACGCCATTGATTAGGATAGCATCGGCATAAACTCCCCGCTGTCTGCGATCGTTGAATGCAAGCTTCCACTCATTCGGTTTATTTTTGTTGGGAATCTCGAATGTTTTATCTTGAATGACCAGCGGAACTTCAAATTCTCCTTTAGGTAAGCAGCCAAAGTCTAGAGGATTGCAAAAGTCTTCTTTGGCATATTCAACGATATACATGCCTGCCAGTCCCATATAAACGTTGCGCGAAGTTTTGTGGACGGCATGGTCGTGATACCACAGAATAGAAGCGCGGTTGTTGGGATAGTAATAATCTTTGTAATAGCCGACGGGAATCAAGTCTTCTGCATAGCCATCGTATTGGGGAAGCGAAGCCATTCCGTGCAAGTGAACGGAGGTACAGATGTCTTTTCCTTCTGCATCTTTTCCCAAGTTATTGATAAACCGAATGCAGGATTGTCGGTTTTTTTCTTGATGGATGAGGGGGCCGGGAAAAGAGCCGTTATAAGTCCAAGCTTCAGCGGTAATTGCCGGGTTGCCATCTTTAGCTGGGACAATTTCTACTGTCTGCTTCCGCATCTCGATTTGATAGTAATCAATTGGTTGGTCAAAGGTGTGCCCTTCGTGGACAACTTGGTAGGTTTTGCTGAGAGAAGGTTTGAGTGGTTCCGGGATGCGGAGGGGTTGGTCGAACCGCTTGATGAGTGGACTCAACTGGGGGGTTTGCGTACTGGGTGGCAGCATGTCTTCAGGGCACTTATCTTTATTGCACTTAGAAGATTGCGCCCAAGCGCTGTTTGCAAATCCAAAAGGTGACAGGAGTACTCCACTTCCAACTAATCCAAGTTTGAGTGCTTCGCGCCGCGTTAGTTTCATCCCTTCCTCCAGAAATTCCTATTGCTTCGTTGAATCTTATTTACTAGGAATGCCGATAAGAATGGCGGGAAGGTTTCAGAAATTTAACTAAATTTAATTTGTGTCAATGATTGCGCTATTGGTGCTGCGATCGCATTGATATAAATCTTCAAAAATCAGGTGCGTTAATCAGCGCACCCTACTGATTCCTTAACCTAGAAGACGGTAAAACAGCACTGGCGCAACAGCAACCCAGAGCAAAACTATACTCCAAAGTCTTCCAGCGAATATATTATAGTCGGCAAGCAGCTTACTCCATGATTGACCTGCAATATAGTGACCAAAGATAAATTCAAAGCCAACGGTAAGCCCCAGCCACATGCATCCAATAATTAGTGCCTGTGTGGCTGACTCAAAACCCCAAAGGCGCGCTACCAACAAGATGTAAAGACCTAACAATAAAACACCAGTAGCCGTGGATACTTGATGGGCGCGCAACTCATTGAGATATTTCCCGTAAGTCACCTCTCGAAGTATGCCATTGATGACGCCTATGAACACCATCGGAATCCATGCTATAACGTAGCGCAAAATCATGGCTTCTTCCTCCTATGTTGCATATTTTGATTGTAGAACAAACCAAAATTTCTCTGATATAAATCTTCAAATTATAACGGTGCGTTAGCGTTAGCGTAACGCACCCTACAGATGCCAACTTTTGCTCTCCTGTACTGCTTTGCCCGTTCGTGTAATATAATATATTACATAAATTTATGTAACCGAGGTGTTTTGTGAAGCTGGTAACAGAAAGTTACTTATCACAAATAGATAGTTGGCCTAAAACTGGACGTCATATTTTGGCGCAGTTTGACGACGAATCGATAGTGGTCTACCAAGCTTATCGACCTGCAATCGGTAACTTTGCCGCATCGCATGGTTACTTTGGCGGTGAATTAAGCCTTAACCGAATGAGTTGGATTAAGCCAAACTTTCTGTGGATGATGTATCGTTCGGGGTGGGGAACTAAACTAGGTCAAGAAGTGATTCTTGCCGTTTGGATTAAACGGTCTGCTTTTGATCGGATTTTAGCAGCAGCTATTCATTCAAATTTTGTACCAGGTTTGTATTCCAGCAAAAAGGAATGGAAACAAGCTGTTTCGACATCTTTGGTACGGTTGCAATGGGATCCAGATCGTTATCCATCGGGTGCTAAGTTAGAAAGACGAGCAATTCAACTAGGTTTGCGTGGCGAAATTTTATCCCATTATGCACGGGATTGGATTGTAAATATTGAAGATATTTCTGAGTTTGTTAGAGAGCAACATCAATATGTTAAGTCTCAATATTGGGCGCAGTTGATAACACCTGCTGAAAGCGTTTATTCTTTTGAAAAGTCTGATTTATCTCAGAGATTAGGCATTCGGTAGCTGAGTGTAAATAAACTCACCACAATGGCGGGCGAGACGCCCACCCCACAAGAGATTGAAGGTTTTGTGGGGTGGGCGTCTCGCCCGCCATTGTGGTGAGTTTATTTATATTCACCTACTTACGGGTAATTCTGAATAGAAATCTTCGAGGACTGTCATCCCCTCTAGGTCATCCTTTTAAGTTTCCATCCCCGTGAGGGGAAGAGTTAGAAGCAGATTCGGATATTTGAAATATCTGAAACGGTCACTTTTTTTGTTAATAAGTTTCCATCCCCTTACGGGGAATAAGTAATTATAACTCTGCTTTTTTAAGACTGTTCGCAGCCCGGTTCAGAGGGAAATATCTGAAACGGTCGCTTTTTTTGTTAATAAAGTCAGAGTTAATTTCTGAACTCTATTAATTTCAAACGCTTACATGGTAAGCTGTCTGAGGTGGTTAGCAAATTTGTGCAATTTGCCAGATTATAGCAACCGCTTCAGATATATTACTCCCTTTCCCGTCTTCTCTTCGTGTCCTGGCGCTAACGCGCGTCCAATAACACGAATTATTCGGGAGGGAAATGAGTAATTATTATTCTACTGGAGATGTCTGAAATTGTCTAGCAATTATATCATGTCCGTTGAATTGCCCATAATAAAAAAAGCTCACCCCGTCATTGCGTAGGGACACGGCATCTGACGATATCTCGGACAAAC
>DNGG01000057.1:0-8275 GCA_003486675.1 Cyanobacteria bacterium UBA11372 | reverse complement strand
CGGCATCTGACGATATCTCGGACAAACAGATAACGTTGATCGTGCCGTGTCCCGGCTGCTGATTATGGGTAATCTTAAGGACATGATATTAAATGTTAAAAGTATTTGTATACGGCACTCTCAAACCTGGGGAAATAAATTATCAACGCTTCTGTGCGGGTAAGGTAATCGAGGAGAAAAGAGCGATCGCCCAAGGTCACCTATTTGCCTTACCATTCGGCTACCCAGCGATGACCCCAGGCGACGGACGAGTTCAAGGATATTTGCTGACTTTTGCTGACTCAGAAGTTCTACGCGCCCTCGATCGGCTAGAAGATTACCATCCAGAGCGTCCCCCAGAACAGAACGAGTATAATAGACAACTTATAGAAACATTTAACTTATCTGGCGAACCCTTAGAAACCGCTTGGGTTTATTTAATGAGTCCCCATCTGGTTCGCAGCTATGGAGGTATATTTTTACCCTCTGGATGGTGGAGCAATTGCGGAGATTGCGCTTAATGTAGCTTCCGATCGTGGCTGGGATTGCTGCTGGAATGCGGCAAAGATTTGATGGGTGATGTAACCGCAGCCTTGGGAATATTGACCAGCGGTTCGTTCAAAGCGACCATCAGGGGTTCGGAATTTGGAGTAGGAGAAGAGGCTAGCTGGGGCACGAATGAATCGCGACCAGGTAAAACAGTTGCCAGGGCGCCGACGAACAGGGCAGCGATCGCAACTCCACCCCATTTCAAAGCGCGGTTTGGACGGCGGCGGTCAAGTTTAGCAAACACAGCATCTACTGTTTGTTGGACAGGCACTGCTTGGGGCGCTGACATTGTGGTTAGCCCTTGGCGCAATTTCAGCAGCCGATTATACAGGCGCTGTACTTGCGGGTCGGTATCGAGCCATTCCTGGACTTGGCGGCGTTCTGCGGCTGTTACCTCGCCATCCAGGTAGGCACTGAGTAACTCAAAGCGATCGCGTTTTTGCATATCCAGGGTTCCTAAAGGCGAATTTTCCACCTTTGGAGATGGTAAATCTTCAAAAGAATGGGATGACAGATTTTTGTGAGATTCAAACTCAGGGGTCATTTTAAATCACTTCCAAGTCAGACAAATAAAACACAGCCTTTGCCTGCGCTCTAGTCTACTACGGCTCTTAAAATTCTACTACCGATCTTAGGTAGCAAAAAAGCCCTTTACTTCTGGCAGTTGACGTATTTCCATCAGGCAGTTGCCCCGATTGGATGTCAAGAGAATTTTAACGATCGTCAAGATATTTTTGCAACTGGGACTGGAGTCTAGATCTTGCTCTAGCGATTCTCGATTTAACCGTTCCCAAGGAAACGCCGGTGATTTCGGCAATTTCCTCGTAGGCCATGCCTTCGATTTCCCTTAATACAATTGTAGTGCGAAACGCTTCCGGCAGCTCGGCGATCGCTTGGTGCAATTGCTCGTAGAACTCGCGCGTGGTCAGTTCATCAAAAGGTCCGGGATCGTCCGTAGCAATTTCCCAGTCCATATCGCCATCTTCTAGGGTTCTGCGGGCATCTAACGACAGAGGTGGAGATGTGCGCTTGCGCTTGCGTAACTCATCGTAAAACAAGTTCGTCGCGATGCGGCTGAGCCAACCCCGGAACTTGACCGGCTCTTGCAGGCGTTTGATATTGCGATACACTCGAATCCAAACTTCTTGGGCTAGATCGGCGCGGTCTTGCCAATCGGGAGCCAAGTGATACAATAGGCGGTCAACGTGGGACCCATAGCGACGCATCAACTCGGCAAAAGCCGTGCGATCGGGACGCAGTCCAGATTGACAGCGTAAAACTAAATCGTGGTTGGGGAGGTTTTCAGGTGTTGGCACTTGCCTGTTATGAACCCTTACCTCAACGGTAGAGCAGGATATAGGAATTGACTGAGTCATGGGCAGTTATTGGCTCTACAAGTTTCATGTGCCAATGACGCTGTCCCATTTTGAGAAGTTCCCTCAATTTGTCCCACGAGTCAAGCGTCGTAGGTAGGAGAACCCCCCTTGCTACTACAGCATGGATGGGGCATTTCCGGAAACAAGGGGCAAAAATCCGCCAAAATACAGTCATTTGGCTCAATATTGTTGTTTTACAATTGCCAAGGGAGGCAAAAATATCGCAGGTAACGGCTATGTTAAAACATGACTTTCTCCGCCGCAGCTTGGTGCTGTTATTTGCTGGGACTGGCATTCTCGTACTTTTGGCGCAGTGGCGGACGGTTGCTTCCACTACTGCAACCGATGTGAATTCATTGTTACCACCGTCACTTGCCCCTGCTCCCCCGCCTGCTGCGGTGAATGGGTTGCATTTGAGAGTGGATTTAAGCGATCGCCGCGTTTCTTTATATCGAAGCGATCGCAAGTTAGCCAGCTACCCCATAGCAGTTGGTCAGCGGGGGTGGGAAACGCCTCTCGGCGCTTACCAAGTGATTGAAATGCAAAGATACCCAGTTTGGCGTCATCCCCTCACCAACGAGATCGTACCCCAAGGACGAGATAATCCTTTAGGCAGTCGCTGGATCGGTTTTTGGGATGACGGACGCCATCACATCGGATTTCACGGTACTCCTGAAGCTAAATTAGTCGGGCAACCTGTTTCCCACGGTTGTTTGAGAATGCGAAATGCAGATATCCAAGCGTTATACGAGCAAGTTTCTCCTGGTACCCCAGTCATAGTCCAGGACTAGGCTACTGTTTCGCCAATCCGCTTCAGTATCACCAAAGTTATATCATCAAACACCTTTTGCTTGCCGATAAATTGCCGCAAGTCAGCGATCGCTGCTTGCTTGATTTCTTCACTCGATAAATGCCAATTCATCGCCACCACATCAGTGAGTCTTTCGATCCCATAGAATTTTTTATTGATGTCTTCGGCTTCCGGGATGCCATCTGTGTAAAGCACGACCCCATCCCCCGGTGCTAACTCCACTATTTTATGGCTAATAAAATCATAAATTTCTGACTCCAACCCGATGGGAAACCCTAAATCCATCGTTTCAATCCGCTCGATTTTACCGCCAGATCTGACTACAATAATTTCCTCGTGCTGACCGCTGATACTAATTTTACCATCGGCATAATTGAGGATAGCTAGGGTTAAGTTTTTGCCAGAGTTCATCCGCTGGATATTTTTATAAATCGTGCGGTTAAGGGTATCTAAAAATACCACCGGATCGGATGCTCGAATTTCTTTGAGAGTGCGGACGGCGGTTTGAGTCATCACCATCAAAATGCCGCTTTCGAGTCCGTGTCCGGTGACATCGCCAATGGAGATTGTGACAACGCCATCGGTGTAAAGGACATCATAATAATCACCGCCGACTTCATCGGCAGGTTCCATAAATCCAGCAATTTCTAACCCAACAATTGCGGCTAATTCCTCTGGTTTAGGAACAACCATTTGTTGTAGTCGCTTGGCGACATCTAGTTCCGCAGAAAGGCGGATATTTTCCGAGCGAAGTTGGCGCAGATTGAGGTGGGTTCTGATGCGAGCGAGGAGTTCATCTTTAGCTATCGGTTTGGTGAGATAATCATTAGCACCAACATTTAATCCTTCCACCAGATCGCTGACTTGGCTTTTAGCCGTTAACAGTAGGATGGGCAGATCGGTGGCAGGGAAGCGATCGCGCAATTTTTGCGTCACTTCATACCCACTCATTCTGGGCATCATTACATCAAGTACGATCAGATCGGGTTTGAAACCATTTTCAATTATTTCCAAAGCTTCTTCCCCATTTGTCGCTTGGGTAATCGCATAATTTTGCAAGTATAAATGGTTGGCAAGCACTTGAAGATTAACTGGTTCATCATCAACAATGAGGATGTTAAATTCCCCCGGAATTGGGTTGAGATTTTGATTTTGCTCTGGGTAATCACTTGGCATTTGCGTCCCAGCGCCAGAACTAACTGATTGGTTTTTATTTTTTACTTCTGTTTTAATAATTGGAGTTGATGACACTCTTTCGACGTTGCTTTGCCAGACTGGCAAGGTAAAAGTAAACTGGGAACCAACACCAACATTTGAAGCAACTGTTATCTCTCCGCCGTGCAATTCGACTAGCTTTTTAGTCACTGCTAAACCTAAACCAGAACCCCCATATTCACGAGCTGTTGAACCATCAGCTTGTTCAAATAATTCAAATATTCTGTCGAATTTATCTGCCGGGATACCAATGCCTGTATCCGCAACAGTTATTGCTAATTGTTCGTTTCCCATTACCAATGATGCCGATACTTCTATTGTGCCGCTATCGGTAAATTTAATCGCATTGCCAACTAAGTTGTATAAAATTTGTTGCAGGCGATTTTCATCGGCGTTAGCTGGGGGCAGTACTGGGATGGTGTTAATTAGTTGCAAATTTTTGTGACCAATCAAAGGGCGACTGAGGGTAAGGACTATATCGGCGATTTCTCGCATTCCTACTGGTTTCAGTTGCAGTTCAATATTGGCATGTCTGAGTTTGGAAAAGTCGAGAATATCGTTAATCAGGTTGGACAATCGTCTGCCACTGGAAACAATCATTGATAAATTAGAAATCGTTGCTGGGGAAAGTTGCCCGGTAACGCCGTCAATTAGAGATTCAGCAATGCCAATGATGCCATTAAGAGGCGTGCGAAGTTCGTGGGAAGTATTGGCTAAAAATTCATCTTTGAGTTGGTCGAGGTGTTTGAGATCATCGTTGTGCTTCTCCAAGGTGGCAAAGGATTCTTGGAGTTGCCTTGCCATGCTATTGAAAGAATTAGCCAGTTTGTCGATTTCGATAATGTTGCTTTCTGCAACGCGCCGCTCTAACGAGCCTACTGCAATTTCTTCAGAAGCTTGAGAAATCTTCAGGATGGGACTGGTAATTCGACTGGAGGTAAAAATGCCAATTGCCGTCGCCGCAATAAATGCGATCGCGCACAACAAAATTGTGGTGCGAGTATTCCGATTGATTTGAGCCATGAAGTCAGATTCTGGCACAACAACTACCACTAACCAATCCAAACCAAATTCGTCTTGCCAAGGTTCTGCGTAGGCAAGCTGGCGTCCGCCTTCAAGCTCAAAGTCAAATTTTTGGGTGTTTTTAATTTGCTTAAAGTTGCCAAAATTTTTCTGCAAATGCTGAGCTGTAGCTTTAATTAAGGGGTCGCGACTATTGACAACGTTGAGTCTTTGTGCCACACCTTGCACTAGCTCGAAGGGTGTTTCGCTGCTGGAATTAGCTACCAGCAATCCATCGCGCTCTACAATAAAAATTCTGCCCGAGGGGCTAACTTTTAAGTTGCGCAGAAAATCGCTGATCTGCGATAGGGTCAAATCGATACCTAAAACTCCTACAAGATTCTTCTTATCATCGCGAACGGGATAGCTAGAAGAGATAGATAAAATCTCTTCATTGTCTCCTCCCCCTGACCAGCGATAAATTTTACTCCACAGGGGTTTACCTGCTTTAACTGCATCTGCATACCAGGCTTCTACGGTAAAATCATATTCCCCTGTAAAAAGCAAGTTCGTGCGGTTTCCCTTATCGTCAGTAGCGTACCTGGAAAGCTTGTTACTCTTAGAACGGTTAAAAACCTCAACTACTATTTTATTCCGGTTTTTAGAGTCAAAAGTCACTCCAATAAAATCACCTTTCTGATTTGCATAGTTAATATAACCAACCTGAAAAACTTGAAGCTGTTTCCTGAAAACCCGCTCCATAGTCCGAAAGTCTTCTAGATTAATTAAACCTGAATTAAGCGCATCCAAATTGATTTGATTGATCTGATGCGGAGTTTTGAGGTAATTGTTAAGGTATTGGTTTACGCGGGTTGAAGCTTCAGATTGAAGTTGGTTAACTAGCTCCTGAATTCCTCGCTGTCCGTTGCGAAAGGAAAACCACCCCACCAGTCCGGTCGAAGCCACAATCGGAATAATGAAAGGAATAACCAAGACAGTACTCAGGCGAAATTTTTCCCTAAACTTGCCTTTATTCTGACTCGCTACTTCTACAGACATTGTGTTTTTTTTGACTATTATTTTATAATAATTCATAGCCGAATACCATAAATGTTAAATATATATACAAAAGTTTATATTTGAGATAACAATAGCGAAGTTTATCTACTAATTTATCTCCTGTTTACTGTGGTATTTGTAGGAGATTGAGCCATAAGTAAGCGATTAAAGTTGGATACTGATGCCATTGACATTTTCAGTAATCAGTGCTAAAAGTAACAGGACTTATATCATGTCTGTTTGAGTACCCATAGTGAGGACTGACGCTCCTGACGCTCCTGACGCTCCTGACGCTCTGAGTTTTAATTATCGGTGAAAAGCCTGATATCAAGTCTCTTCGTATCGGACTCGTATAGTTAATGGTGTTGTAGGGGCGGGTAATACCTGCCCATCACCTTAGTTTCTTTGTAGATCTCTTTGCTTGCTCAAGAATTTTTCAGAGAAACAAAGGTGATTTCCACGAATTATATTGATAAACCCGCCCCCCTCGCGATGCCGATGCCAGCGGACATGATATGACATCATATTACCCAAGACGAATCTATTACCTTTGTTTCTGCGTCAATCTCTGGTTCCAAAGTGACGATTTTTCAGAAAAATCAGGAATATGAGCGTAAGTCCTGAGAAAAAAAAATAAGTTATTAGTTATTAGTTGCTCGGGAAAACTAATAACTAATAACTAACAACTGATAGCTGATGGCTCTTCAGCGATCGCTCGCAGAACTCACATCGGGTTTGGCTTCAAAATTAGGGGCGTAAGCCTGAAGCAGAGAACTCACCTGTTGGATCATATCCCTTGGCATACTCTTACCGATGGGTTGCCGTTCGGGGAACACATCGGGGCGATCGACATTTCGCGCCAAAGCTTCCCTGACTTGGTGAGAGATTAAATCAAGAAGCTCTTCTTTGGCTCGCTTGCGCTGGTAAGCTGCGCCTTCTTCCGTCGTAGCATAGAGCGGGGGAAGCCGGTTGAGGGCATAAGCCGCGATGTCGCCCACATCGAGAACGTGTTCCGTCGTGGCTTCAATTTCGGCTACCCGCGCGATCGCTTCAGTCAACACCAATTCTTCCATGACGTTGATAAACTGCTTGCGCGGCACCGCGACCACTTCCCCAGTTAACAAAGCACCCATCAACCGATCGAGAGCCATATACTCTTCAATCGAAAGCTCGCTCGCCGTGTCGCAGATCCGCGCCACCTCGGCTTCCATCGCTGGGGTGAGATAACCATCTTGCAACGCCTGTTCAACAATTTTTTCAATACTCATAATGCCTCAACCACATCCAGGCAATGTTGCACGAGCAACATTGCTCTGATTTTTGCTTACTTTATAAGGGCTTCTCAACCGGGTATTCACCAACAACTCTTAACCACCATAGCGCTATTCAAAAGTTTGATTTTTCCAAGGTAACGGATCGACAGACTTTCCGTTAACGTATAACCCCCAGTGCAGGTGGGGACCTGTCGATGCACCTGTGGAACCTATAGCACCGATGACTTGACCGGGCTGGACAAGATCTCCCTCGCGCACGTCGATACGGCTCAGGTGCAGAAACACGCTGACCACGCCTTGACCGTGGTCGATGCCGATGGTGTTGCCGTGCAGGCGGAACCCGTCAGCAAGCCGTCCTACCAATGCTACCCGCCCCGCTGCTGGGGCAAATACGGGGGACCCCATCCCACCGGCATAATCAAGCCCGCGATGAAAATAATCGTTGGCAAATACCCCATTGTAGTACCGGCGCACGCCATAGACAGTACTGATGCGACCTCGGTTTGGCCTCACAAACGGACCATTCCAGTATTTTTCTGGCGTCACCAATCGCCGAAAAGCCCTGACGCGGTTTAGTTCGTACTCGGTTGGTTGCAGTCCGCCGCTGCCTGAAGAACGTATCCGCAGGCGTTGGACGGGAAAGGTGCGCCCATTGACTCGCAAGGATAAATTTTGCACCTCACCGTCTCCTGGGTTGACTTTAAGATCCCAGGTTCCGGGTTTGTCTAGGGGTGTCGTTGGTAACAAAGCCCGAAATCGATTTTGACCGATGGGAAAGGTTGGGTAGGTTTGCTGTTGCATCGAAACCGTTGGAGGTGTTCCACCCGCCTCTGTTTCAATTACAACTTTGATAGTATCCCCCAGCACTGCGGCGCTAGGTGTTACCTGCACTTGAGGGGCAACTGCTGCCGTCGCAGTTATTGTGGTGATGCTGATGGCAATTCCTAGTGCAAGGCTGGTGGTAATTTTGTTTAATCTTAAACGGGCGATTTGCTGGGTCAGCTGAGATT
>DNGG01000135.1:13724-13898 GCA_003486675.1 Cyanobacteria bacterium UBA11372 | reverse complement strand
ACAAAGTGGAGCCGAAAATATCGGTGAATTTGTCGATTTTTTCCAAAAAAATGGCACTTATAGGGGCAGCGATGGAGATTTGCCAGTGCCAAAAATACTGAAAGTAGTGCCGGGGTAAATTAATATTTAACTCAATTTGCTAGTTACATAGAGTGCTAATTGGTAATTGGTAAT
>DNGG01000135.1:2670-13400 GCA_003486675.1 Cyanobacteria bacterium UBA11372 | reverse complement strand
ATAATGCCGTGTCCCGGCTTCTAATTATGGGTAATCTACCGGACATGATATAACAGGCTTTTGCCGTCTTGACAATTACCCCAGTCAGAAAGCCGGTTTATTCATAGATTTTTTTTCAGAAAAACCGGGTTTCTTTGGCTCGATGTACAGCGGATTCCAAGTGAGTGAAGTACTGCCGCATGGCTTAGTTTGTCAAGCGCGCAGCAAAAATGGCTGCCCACACACAGATGTCGGTGTACCATCACCGGCTGCAATCCGCTATAACTAGCAACTTACGTTATTTAATATAACTTTAATTCAGGGTAGCTGAAAAATCCGTAATCTCCCGGTTTTCAAAGTTTATTACAACGTGACATAACTAAATTAAATTCGATAGTCAGCGTCAAAAAAAATTGGGATAACTAATTTGCCCAAATACCTTTAAGTGGCGTCAGCGTTGGGAATTACTGTCACAGTGTTTGTTTATTAAGAGCATTCAACATCTACCATTTTCGTCCCTGGTTGCCCAGAGGATACAGAATTGCTATGTTTTTAGAACCTTTCGCCTCAAAATTTACATCAAATCCTCAAGACTATAACCAATTTCCTACTTACGACTTATCCGATCCAAATAGCTTCGACTTATTAGGGATGAAAGCGTGCCAAAGGATGGGTGTCAGTGTCCGCCAAATAGCTTTTATTGACCCGACTGTACCAAACTATCAAACTCTACTTGAAGGCATTCACCCTTCCATCCAATTCGTAGTTTTAGACTCCAACAAAAACGGAGTACAACAAATTACCGATACCCTTACTGACGGTAGATACTCGGCAGTACATATTATCTCCCACGGTAATTCTGGCAGCATACAGATTGGGTCATCTCATTTGGGTTATGACAATATCACTGAGTACCCAGACGAGTTGCAGCAGTGGCGAGACGCCCTCACACCCGATGCCGATATCTTACTTTACGGTTGCAAGGTAGCGAACCTCTCCCCCCAACCCCCTCTCCTGCAAGGAGAGGGGGCGCAATATAATACACCCCCCTCCCCTAGCAGGGGAGGGGGGCAGGGGGGAGAGGTCTTCCTCCAACGCCTCGCCGAGTTAACCGGGGCAGATATAGCGGCGTCCGATGACTTAACCGGAAGTGCTGCATTAGGTGGAGACTGGATACTCGAATATTCCACCGGACAAATTGAGACGCCTATAGCATTTCAACATCAAGCTCAAGCAGCTTATAACTCAACTTTAGATAGTACCTACCATCGCTTATTAAGTGGGGCGTTTACTCAGAATTGGTCAAATACCGGACTAATTACAACTAACGACAACTGGAATGGCGTACCCAGTATTATTGGCTATCTAGGTGAAGATCCAGCTAATACTGCGACGGGGATAAACCCACAGACAGTTCTAGATTCCAGAACCACAACCGTTGATGTTAATGTCAACCGAACCAACCCTGACACGTTTTTTACTGGTGGTGTTGCAGAGTTTCACATTGCCAACCCTACTGTAGCGCTGCAAGGTTCCGATACCGCAGATGCGCCGTTCATCCTGATTCATTTGGATACCAGGGGAACAAGAAATATCCAAGTTGCTTACAATCTCCGCGATATAGACGGTTCCGCCAATCACGCCGATCAGCGGGTAGCGTTGCAATACCGAGTCGGCACCAGCGGCAACTTTATTAACGTACCTGCCGGTTATGTTGCGGATGCCAGTACGGGACCTTCTTTGGCAACTCTAGTAACTCCAGTTTCCGTTACCTTACCTGAAACCGCGAACAACCAGGCACAGGTACAGGTGCGGATTATTACAACCAATGCTGGTGGCAGTGATGAGTGGATTGGAATTGATGACATTAATATTAGTGGCACTCCAATTGACGGAACCGAATTTGTCGTTACTAACACCAACGATAGCGGCGCAGGTTCGCTAAGACAGGCTATCCTAGACGCCAACGCCGATCCGGGGACTGAAACAATCCGATTTAATATTCCTGGTAGTGGTGTCAGAACAATTACCCCCACTTCAGCGTTACCCACTATCACCGACGCTGTAATTATCGATGGCACAACTCAGCCAGGGTTTTCCGGTACCCCCATTATCGAACTCAATGGCAGTAGCGCCGGGACAAATGCCAGTGGTCTGACAATTTTTGCAGGCAACAGTACTGTCAAGGGGCTGGTAATTAATCGCTTTAGTTCTAGCGGCATCTCTTTAAGTGGTGTCGGAGGCAATGTTATTGCAGGCAACTATATCGGCACTGATGCTACGGGTACAGTTGATTTGGGGAATGCTGGAGGTGTACGCATTTTCTCACCCAACAACATTATTGGGGGAACAACAGCCGGAACGCGCAATCTCATCTCCGGCAATATTGAAGGTATTCGTATTGAAGGTAGTAGCGCAACTGTTAACCAAGTACTGGGCAACTACATCGGCACCGATGTTACGGGTACTGCTGCACTGGGAAACTCTAACGAGGGCGTGCGAATTGACTCTGCACCCAACAATATTATTGGGGGAACGACCGCCGGGGCGCGCAATATTATTTCTGGCAACAGTAACAATGGTGTCACTATTGTTAACAGAGGTGCTAATGGCAACGTGGTGCAAGGCAATTACATTGGCACTGATGTTACGGGTAACGTTGCTTTGGGTAACCACGGTGCTGGTGTCAGCGCCGTCTGGTGGGCATCCAATAACACCATTGGGGGAACGGTAGCTGGGGCACGCAATCTGATTTCCGGCAATATAAACGGCGTGATGATCGCTGACAGTACCAGCACTGGGAACTTAGTGCAAGGCAACTATATTGGGACAAAAGCAGATGGCATTAGTGCGCTGGGCAATATATATGAGGGTGTGTTTATTGGTAACGGTACTAGCAATAACACTATTGGTGGAATCAGTCCTGGTGCAGGGAATACTATCGCTTATAACGGCGGTAGTGGGATAGCGATCTGGTTTAATGCTAGTACTGGCAACCGTATCTCGTCCAATTCGATTTTCTTTAACAATGGCTTAGGTATTGATTTAGTCACCACTGGAGTGGGAGTAACACCTAACGATCCTGGCGACGGCGATACAGGTGCAAATAACCTCCAGAATTTCCCCGTGTTGACCTCAGCTGTTAGAAATGGTGGTAATGTGGCGATCGCAGGCACGCTCAACAGCACCCCCAATCAAACCTTCCGCATAGAATTTTTCAACACTAACAACTTAGACGCAACGGGTTATGGGGAAGGTCAGACTTACTTGGGTGCGACCGATGTTACTACAGACGGCAACGGCATCGCCACCTTTGATGTCACGCTGGCGGTTACGGGTATCGAATTTATCACCGCTACCGCAACCGACCCTAACAATAATACCTCTGAGTTTTCTCAAGGGCGATTGGTCGTAACAGACTTTCAGCCACCCACCGCTATTCTCAACCCCATTAGCACTATCACCACTCCCGCTGGTTCAACCCAAACCTTCACTGTCACCTATAGCGATAACGTTGCCATTAACGTGGCTAGCTTGGATAATGCCGATATTCGCATCCTTGGGCCAAACGGCTTTAACCAGCTAGCTACCTTAGTTAGCGTCAATCCTTCTGGCAATGGCACGCCCCGCACTGCCACCTATCAGATTGCTGCCCCTGGCGGAACTTGGAACGTTCAAGATAATGGCACTTACAACATATTCATCGAATCAAACCAAGTTCGAGACACCAGCAATAACAGCATCCCGCCTTGGAATTTAGGAACCTTTACAGTAAATATTCCCGATACTACTTCCCCTACTGCCAGCCTCAACCCCATTCCCAGCATCACAACTTCTACATCTTCGTTTCAAATCTTCACCGTCACCTACACCGATGATGTTGCTATTAATACTGCCAGCTTCGATAATGGCGATATTCTCGTCACCGGGCCAAACGGCTTCAGCCAGTTAGCCAACTTTGCTGGCTTCAACCATTTTCCTTTTGGTAACGACGCATCTCGCACAGCGACATACACGATCGCTGCACCAGGTGGGACTTGGGACAATCCGGATAACGGTACTTACACTCTGACTATACAAGCGAACCAAGTTCGAGATACCGGCAATAACAGCGTCGCTGCTGGGTCTTTAGGATCGTTTGTAGTAAATATTCGCGACACCACACCACCCAACGTCACCAGTGTCAGCGTCCCTGCCAACGGCACTTATAGGGCAGGACAAACTCTGGAATTCACCGTCAACTTTTCTGAAGCTGTCACTGTTGATACCAATAGCCCTCCGCCTGCGCTGCTTATTTTCCTAGACCAAAGCGGGAACCAGGCTCCTGCTCAACCCACATATGTTTCTGGCAGCGGTAGCAATGCTCTCCTCTTCCGCTACACAGTTGTCCCTGGCAGTCTAGACAGCAACGGCATTAGCATCAGTAGCTTTCTCGGCGGCAACATCCGCGACGCTGCTGGAAACAATGCTATCCCTATCCTCAACAATATTGGCGCAACCGATGGCGTTTTGGTGGATGGTGTTGCTCCTACTGTCGCCAATTTTACGCCCAGCGATGATGGTACTAATGTTGGTGTTGGTGCTAATTTGGCGATCGCATTCAACGAATCTGTCACCGCCAACGCTGGCAATATCATCATCAAACGCAGTGACGGTTCTACGTTTGAGACGTTTTCTGTCACCGATAGCACCAAAGTTACCATCAGCGGCAACAGCGTTACTATCAATCCCACCAACGACCTCGCTTTTGCCACGGGATATTATATCGAAATCGATAGCGCCGCCATCAAAGACACCGCTGGCAATAACTTTGCCGGAATTACAGGTAATAATACCTGGAACTTCACCACCGCTGCACCTCCCAATACTGCACCCATCCTCGACCTTAACGGTGCAACGTCGGGTATCAATTACAACAACACCTTTACCAAAGGCGGCGGTGCAGTAGCAATTGTTGATACCAGCAACTTTACCCTCACTGATGATGGCAATACTCTTAACAGTGCAACTGTTAGAATTACCAATCTACTCAACGGTGCATCGGAAGTTTTAAGTGCAGTAACAAATAACACTAACATCACCGCGACTTATAACAACGGCATCTTGACCCTGACTGGCAGCGATACAGTTGCCAACTATCAGCAAGTTCTGCGTAGCATTGCTTACAACAACACCGCGATTATTCCCAACACAACAGCGCGCAATATTGAATTTGTCGTATCCGATGGCAGTCTCAACAGCACTGTAGCAACGACTACCCTTGCCATCAATATGCCAACAAGTACTCTTGGCAGTAACATTACGGCGGGAATGAGGAGTCGTCCCCCCGTTGCCAGTCTGAATAATACAACTTCTGAAGTTCTTTACTCATTTAATCTCAGTACTGCTACCCGTGTGGTGGCTAACTTGATGATGAATGGTGGCAATGCTGATTTAGCCCTATTGGATAGCAATGGTACAATACTCGCTTCATCTACCCTGGGTGGGACTTTAGCCGAAAGGATTGACCGTGCTGGACTGTCGCCTGGTAACTACTTTATCCGAGTTTATCAAGCCAGTCCAAATCAGACAGTCAATTATCAATTAAGCTTGAACTTTGCCTAAGTAGCAAGCTTGCTAACGGCTAATGGCTAATAGTTAATAAATTAGCCATTAGCCGTTAGTTTAAAGTCCCTATTTTCCCGGCGTAAAATTAACTACAAAATTCCATCCAAATAGAACCATGCGGCAACGATTATTTGGCGCGATCGCTCTCACTACATTAATTAGTTTGGCAATATCTGAAAAAGTCCACGCTGTTGGTATAACTTTGGATCGAGCGACGGATGTAGGAGAATTTATTGGTAACGCCGGAATTACAAATACCCAGCCATTTGGAACGCCTTTAACCAGTATCGCTGGAAATCTAGGCAATGGAGATAATATAGACCTTTATCAAATTTATCTACCAAGTGGAACTTTCACGGCTGCTGTGGGAAGTACTAATCTCAACACGCAATTGTTTCTATTTGATTCTGGTGGCATTGGTGTTATTGGTAACGATGATGACGTAGCTATCGCTAGTTTTGACCCGAATATTTCCAGAACAATTTCTAATGCTGGAAACTACTATCTTGGCATCTCGATCGCTGGTTTTGAGCCGCAAAGTTCGGGAGGGCTAATTTTTGATTTTATCGCAGCCGATCCGACTACGCCTAATGGCCCTGGTGCTGCATCTCCACTTAGTAGTTGGTCAACAGGGCCTCTGTCTCCCGGACAGGAAGGTTATACTATTAACGTATCTGGGGCGCAATTTGTTGGTGGCTCAGTCGCTGCCGTACCGTTTGATTTTAATCCTACTTTTGGTGTAACAATTTTGGGGCTTTGGGCAAGTTGGAAATATCTGAAAAACCGCAAAAAAAGCTGAGAAACCGGGTTTTTCTGCAAAACCCGGTTTCTGGGAGCGATCGCTGCCAAAAGCTGAGAAACCGGGTTTTTCTAAAAAACCCGGTTTCTGCGAGCGATCGCCTCATCCAATACACAAATTAACTATTTTGTCAAGTTATAACACTCTACCAGAACAAAATATTGAAGTTTGCAGTCTAAGCTATTATCCTGCTTAAAGCTCTTTGTTCTTAGGCTAGTACGATCCATGATGCCATATGGTAGATTGCCCAAAAACTGGCTGCGTCGGCTGGGGATAGCCTTATTAGTTCCTTTTGCCTTAACGGGTGCGATCGCAATGCCCAACATCTCAAATATTGCGATCGCTCAAACAGAGGAAGCCGGACGCGCCCTGCGGGTACTCTCGGATCAGCAATTTTACGATGCCCGCACCGGCATTGTCACCGCCATCGGCAACGTCAGAATGTCTTACCCCGCGCGTCAAATTCAAGCCACCGCAGCGCAAGCACAGTATTTTAGTCGCGAACGCCGCATCGTTCTCAGCGGCAATGTATTTGTCTTGCAGCAGGGTAACAGCATCCGAGGCGAAACCATCGTTTATCTGATTGATGAAGGGTTATTTCAAGCTGCCCCCCAACAGAATCGTCAAGTCGAATCGATCTACATCGTTCCCGCCAGTGCCGAACAACCTCCAGCCCCAGCACCCGCAACGCCAAACTTGAGAACGCCCCAGCGTCGCCCCCGCTAAGATTGACAACTGCGGGGGCGGGTTTAAATAATCTGTCGATGATTGCGCAGATAATTGGTAAAACCCCCCCTACACAACTGACAATTAACTTTGTGGGGTAAACGGCGTGAGAATTGTTCTCCAAAACATTCACAAATCATACGGGAAACGCACGATCGTAAATCGCGTCAATCTTTCTGTTGCTCAAGGGGAAGTGGTGGGACTACTTGGCCCTAATGGTGCCGGAAAAACCACAACTTTTTACATCGCCACTGGGTTAGAAAAACCCAATCAAGGCACAGTTTGGCTCAACGACCAAGATATCACCGCCTTGCCAATGCACGATCGCGCCAAGCTCGGCATTGGTTATTTAGCGCAAGAAGCGAGTATCTTTCGTTACTTGAGCGTGCGGGAAAATATTCTTTTGGTACTGGAACAAACTAAAGTACCTCGTAGAGAACGGCAGCAGCGTTTAGAGTCATTACTGCAAGAATTTCGCTTGGAAAAAGTTGCCTATACCAAAGGAATTCAGGTATCTGGGGGCGAAAGGCGGCGGACGGAACTGGCGAGGGCATTGGCGGCGGGGCGAGAAGGGCCGAAGTTTTTGTTTTTGGACGAACCGTTTGCTGGAGTTGATCCGATAGCAGTGGCGGAAATTCAGCAAATTGTGGCAGAATTACGCGATCGCTA
Source organism: Cyanobacteria bacterium UBA11372 (assembly GCA_003486675.1). Taxonomy (GTDB): domain Bacteria; phylum Cyanobacteriota; class Cyanobacteriia; order Cyanobacteriales; family Aerosakkonemataceae; genus Microseira. The sequence continues at coordinate 5,620 of DNGG01000135.1, read as the reverse complement.
CATGGGTATTTTAATCACCGACCACAACGTGCGGGAAACCTTAGCGATCACAGACCGAGCTTACATCATGCGCGACGGACAAATCCTAGCCTCTGGCAATGCAGAAGAACTATATAACAACCCCCTCGTGCGTCAGTACTACCTGGGAGACAACTTCCAGATCTAGGTATTGACACTTTGCTTATGAAAATTGGTAACAAATCTTTTAATCCATCAGTCTGGCTTTTTCCCGGCGTATCCATCATGGATCGCTACATTGTCAGCGAGTTATTTGGCCCGTTTTTGTTCGGCGTTGGGGCTTTTTCTTCCTTGGGGATAGCGATCGGATCGGTATTTTACCTAGTACGCAGGGTAACCGAATCCGGGTTACCGATGGCGATCGCAACCAAAGTATCTTTGTTGCAGATGCCTTATTACGTCTTTTTTGCCTTGCCGATGGGGATGCTGCTAGCAGCGTTGATCGCCTACAGTCGGCTTTCTTCCGACAGCGAACTGATCGCCTTGCGCAGTTGTGGGGTTAGTATCTATCGATTGCTAGTGCCTGCCATATTCATGAGTTTGATCGTGACTGCGATCGCATTTACCTTAAACGAATTAGTCGTACCCGCCGCCAACTATGAAGCAAGGCAAACCCTAGATTCAGCTTTAAAAGAAGACCGCTCTGACTTTGAAGAAAGCAACATTATCTATCCTGAATTCCGCGATATCAAACAACCAGACGGCAAAAAAGTCAACGTCCTCACCCGCTTGTTTTATGCCGAGCAATTTGATGGTCAGCAAATGAAAGGTTTGACCATTGTAGATCGTTCCCAGTCAGGGCTAAACCAAATCGTCACATCGGAATCAGCCAAATGGAATCCAGTAGAAAACACCTGGGATTTTTTCAACGGCACAATTTACGTTGTATCTCCCGATAGTTCCTACCGCAGCATTTTGCGGTTTGACCACCACCAATTGCAACTTCCCCGCGCTCCCTTAGATTTGGCTGAAAAAGGGCGAGAATTCCAAGAAATGAACATCGTTCAAGCCCAACAAGAATTGCAGTTATTGCGACCAAGCGGCAATAAACGGAAAATTCGCAAACTGGTAATCCGAATTCATCAAAAAATCGCCTTACCTTTTGCTTGCCTCGTCTTCGGATTGGTCGGCTCCGCTTTGGGAATCAGACCCCAGCGTACCAGCAAGGCCACGGGTTTTGGCATCAGCGTTTTGGTAATTTTTGCTTACTACTTATTGATGTCGATGGGGGATGCCTTGGGATTAAGCGGTGTCATGCCTCCCGAGTTAGCCGCTTGGTTGCCGAACCTATTCGGTTTAGCAGTAAGTATCTGGCTGTTGTTTCGACTCAATCGCTAAACCATACTCAACAGTAAAAATCAGATTTAGTCCCTCGGGATAATGTCAGCAAATTTTGTTGAAGTAACAACCATTTCAACACCATAAAAGTTATCCTGACAGTAGAAGCTACACCATTCTGTGCTAGGACAAGCTGCACCCTAACCATGCCGATTCGTCCTCAAGTCCCTGCATCGCTCCGCTATTATTTCAGAGCGAGGTTGCGTCCCTTTACGCGACCGGCTTTTTGGGCATCTCTATCAGTACTATCCCTGATCGGTCTTTTTATGTGGGAGGCTTGGCAGCACCCGGAGTGGCTGTTTAAGAACCCGGAGGATGCAACTCCGATTGCTGATACCACGCTGTCACAAGAAGACAGTGCTGTTGCTGCTGACATTGATAACCTGCAGCTACTAATGAAAGAGTTGGACGATGCTAATGTCAACGTAGCTGCCTTAAATTTTTCTCAACCACCCCAAACACAGAGTGTTCTCGAGGACTTGCTCAAACAGCAGGCGGCTGAGGCAGCAAAAATTGCCGCTGATGCACAAGCAACGCAGCCATCTGCGGCACCATTGACCGTTTACGATCCCTTGGGGATTGAAACACAAGCACCATCAAATCCAGGTTCTTTATATGGTGGCGGTGTGTCACCCAGGGTCAACCAAACCCCAGCACAAAGTTCTGGTGTTGGTGTTAGTAACCTTGCAGGTTCAACGCTTCAAACTCCCACCACGACGCAGGTAAGCCCGCTACAAGCAGCATTAGACCGCTTGGGTAATAATTCCCCTACTACATCTGTTCCCAGTCAGACACAGATCAATTCGCCAGCAGCAAATACCAACAGCGCCGCACCCGGACAAGTACCCCAACCTCTGCCCTTACAAGTGGTTCAACCAGCTTCGCCCTACACAGGTACTAGCAATTACTCTAATATGCCCGGACAGGTGGTTCAACCAGGCTCTCCCTATCCCGGTTACCCTGGCTACACTGTTCCGCCTGCTACCAGTAATCCGGTAAATTCTTACACCTACTTAAACCAAACTGCCCCAGTTCCAGCCGTGCCACCCGCGCAGCCGGTTGTGCCTCAAGTAGCACCTGTTACTCAGGGGAACTACGGAGTTCCTGCTTACCAGAATCCAGCACCTGTAAACGGGGTTCCCAATAATTTTGGCGCGACGCAAGTGCAACCTTCTCAACTAGAACCCTCGCCTTTTTCAGTGCCTCGTCCCATTCCAGGACGATATATTGGCGGAGGTCAGATTAATACATTTTCCAATCCGTAATGGGTAATGGGTAATGGGTAATGGGTAATGGGTAATTTTAGATATAATCTGCAATCTGAAATCTAAAATCTGCAATTACCAATTACCAATTACCACAGCTAACTATGGAAGTGTTTGATGACGGCATCGGCAAATTCAGAACACTTGAGCGGCGGTTCGACAGGTGGGGTCATTAAGCGGGCCAGGTCATAAGTGACTTCGCGGTTAGCGATCGCTCCCCCAATCCCTTTTTTAATCAAGTCCGCCGCTTCTTGCCAACCCATAAACTCCAGCATCATCACCCCAGACAAAATCACCGATCCGGGATTAATCCGATCCAAACCGGCGTG
>DNGG01000135.1:1793-2518 GCA_003486675.1 Cyanobacteria bacterium UBA11372 | reverse complement strand
GCCGCTTCTTGCCAACCCATAAACTCCAGCATCATCACCCCAGACAAAATCACCGATCCGGGATTAATCCGATCCAAACCGGCGTGCTTGGGTGCGGTGCCGTGAGTGGCTTCAAAAACAGCGCATTCATCGCCGATGTTAGCACCAGGCCCCATGCCCAATCCACCGACAATCGCCGCAGCAGCATCGGATAGATAATCTCCGTTCAAGTTCATCGTCGCCAAGATGGAATATTCATCGGGTCGCGTCTGAATTTGTTGGAAAATACTATCGGCAATGCGATCGTTTACCATCACTTTATTTTTCCACTGACCGTTGCCGTGGGTTGACCAAATTGCGTTGAGAACGCTTTCCACTTCACCGCAAATTTGAGCTTTCTTTTCAGCGGTGAGATTGTCATATCCCGGATCGATTTGACGGGCATTATCTTCTAAGGAAATATCTGGATTTTTTTCCTTATTGCTGAGAATCCATGATTCCCGTTCGGTAACGCACTCAGCCCGAAACTCGCTTGTTGCCAGTTCGTAACCCCAGTCGCGGAAGGCTCCTTCGGTATACTTCATGATATTGCCTTTGTGTACCAAAGTGACCATTTGTTTATCGGGAGGCAAGCGCAAGGCGTGTTGCATCGCGCGGCGTACCAAGCGTTGAGAACCTGTTTTGCTGATAGGTTTAATGCCAATTCCGGCATCGAGGGGAATTTGTTTTTTCCCATGTTCCGGCGT
>DNGG01000135.1:0-1513 GCA_003486675.1 Cyanobacteria bacterium UBA11372 | reverse complement strand
CGCCACTCGATGCCCAAGTAAATATCTTCGGTATTTTCCCGATAAACAATTACATCCAATTTTTCGGGATTTTTGTGAGGCGAAGGCGTGCCTGCATAGTACCGACAGGGACGGATACAGGCATAAAGGTCGAAAATTTGCCGCAGCGCCACGTTTAAAGAACGAATACCGCCGCCAATGGGTGTAGTCAGCGGCCCCTTGATAGCGATACCGTATTCTTTAATCGCTTCTAGGGTATCTTGAGGCAGATATTGATAAGTGCCGTACTTTTCGCAGGCTTCGTCCCCGGCGTAGACTTTAAACCAACTAATTTTCCGCTTGCCGCCATAGGCAGCTGCCACCGCAGCATCAAACACCTTCTCAGCAGCAGGCCAAATATCTACCCCAGTTCCATCGCCGCGAATAAAGGGAATAATTGGATTATCAGGGACAATCGGTTCCCCGTTAGAGAAAGTGATGCGCTCCCCGGTATCCGGCGGTGTAATCTTTTCGTATGTACCCATAAACTCCTCATCGCTACCCAGCGCTGTTTAAAACAGTGCAATTTTACAGCGCTGGCAATTGCTCGCTGTTAGGGCTTTAGGATCTTTTCGGGAAGAGGGAGCGAAAGCCGGTGAGCGGGTGAGCGGGTGAGCGGGTGAGCAGGGGAGATGGGAACCAGAGGAGAATGTACGTTAAAATTCCCCTCTGCCCCTCTGCTCACCTGCCCCTCTACTCACCTGCCCCTCTGCTGAACAACCCCATGCCCATTTATAACCTGAGCCAACTTCAGTTAGCGATCGCTTCCTCCCCGTCACAATGGCGTCCGTTGGTATTCACCAATGGCTGCTTTGACTTGCTCCACGTCGGACACGTCAGGTATTTACAGGTAGCCAAGTCCTTGGGGCTTTCTCTGGTGGTGGGATTGAATAGCGATCGCTCGGTACAATCGATCAAACCAGCACTTCCAGGATTGCCCAGCCGCCCCATCGTACCCGAAGCCCAGCGGGCAGAATTACTCGCCGCCTTAAAACCCGTGGATGGGGTGGTTATTTTTGCAGAAACCACCGCCACCCATCTGATAGAAACCCTCAAACCCGATATTTACGTCAAAGGCGGCGACTATCGCCTAGAAACCCTACCCGAAGCAAAAGCCGTTTTAGCCTATGGAGGCAAAATCGAATTAGTCCAGGTAGAAATACCCACTTCCACCACTGCGATCGTCAACCGCATTTTGCAGGATCGCGACTGACGCCAAGAAGGCGAAAGGGGGAAAGGGGAAAAAGGGAAAAGCATTCGTTTGCCCCTCGAAGCACCAGCGACTCTTTTCTCCTCTGTTTCCCTTTTACCCTTTTCCAGCCAATAACTATTTTCGCTTAGCAGCTTCTTTGGCTTTTTTGGCGGCATCTTTTGCGGCTTTTTTAGCAGCTTTTTCGGCAGCTTCCGCCGCCAACCTTGCCTGCTCTTTCTCTTCTGCTATTTTATCCAAATAGTAGTGATAATCTCCCAAATAAACCCGAAACTCCCCATCCCG
>DNGG01000134.1 GCA_003486675.1 Cyanobacteria bacterium UBA11372 | reverse complement strand
TTGATGTTTTCTGGTTTGTTCTTTAAGTCATCTCGCCCCATTTCGATTTGTTTTTCTTTTTCGACAATTTCGGATGGGATGTTTGCTACTTTAACGTACTCGACGTTTGGACAAGCTGCAACTTGCATGGCGATGTTTCGCACGAGGTTTTGAAACTCTTCGCTGCGAGCTACAAAGTCTGTTTCGCAGTTCACTTCTATCAGTACGCCGACTTGAGATCCGGTATGAATGTAGTAGCCAATAATTCCTTCTGTTGCAGAGGAAAGTTTTGTAGGAGTGAAACCGATGTTGTTTTGCCGCAGCCATTCAGTTGCTTTGGTTATATTTCCATTGGTTTGTTGTAGCGCTTTTTTGCAATTCATCATGCCTGCGCCTGTTTTTTGGCGCAGTTCTTGTACGAGGTTTACTGGTATTTCCTTCATTTTGTTTTTAGTTTGGCTTGATTGACACTTTTTTTAATATCATGTCGGGTTGTATCGATAGCATAAGCCGGGGCGGGTTTATTTACCCTTGGCGCTGCTAGCAAAGATATCTCGTAAAACCCGCCCCTACAGCCTCAAAAATGGTTGCACAACCAAAGTTAACTGACATGATATAAGGTAGAGAAAGAATCCCGGTTTGTTAGATAAACCGGGATTGTAGAGTTCGATCTACTTATCCTCCCGCACGGGTAGCGGTGTATCTAGAATTTCCATCAGCAACTCTAGGCGCGATGGACGAGATAGCATTGGCACTAAGTTCGGGAGCGAGTAGTAATCACCTGCAAAGGTGAAGGTATCTACTTGCACTTGCTTTTGCTTTAATTGGTTTTCGACGTAATTGCTGGTGCTACCTACTTTAACAATTACCACGTTGGGCATTACTGCCAAATCGCGACAGTAATGGTCGTAAACGTTAGCAAAATAAGGTGCAGCGTTTTCGCCTTCATCTGTTACTAAGATGATTTGTTCTACCCACTGCTTTTTCAGGCGCATTGCTTCTAAAGCACAACCGATGCTAGTACCGCCGCCTGCTTTGATATGCTGGAAAGCACGCTCCCAGTCGCTCAATTCAGTACCTTTTGCTGTTACTGAATAAGGTACGGTGTCGAAGGCGTAGACGAACAATCCTGTTTCGGTAATGCCGGATATTAAAGCGGCGAGTCGCTTACCAATTTCGATGGCATTTTCCATCGACCCAGATTTGTCGATTAACAAAGCCGTTGCTTTGGCAATTTTACCGCGCTTTTTAATTTGCTCGTCGGTGACTTTTTCTAGTTTGGCAGCAGTTTCTGCATCCAATTCTGTGACGTTGGCGGCAACTTTTGCTTTGTAGGCGGAGATGCGATCGCTTTTCTGTGCTTCTTCCAGTTTGCTATCAATCAGCGCCTTCACTTCTGGATGTTCCATTGCACCCCGATCTTTGAGAGATTTGAGGTTATTGATAACCTCTTGCGGCGACATCGAGTTAATCAGCGCTACCAATACCGTCGGCGTTACCTGTTTTACCGCACCAACTGCGATGGTGTAAGGAATATTATGCTCGACTATTAGATGTGCTTGTTCGGCGGGTGTAGCAGCTTTTGCTAACAGTTTGAGAACAAAAGCAAGGCTATCTTCTGGCGGTGCATCTTTGAACAGAACCGCATCTGCACGCACATTGGGCTTAATGTGCAATGTCGCGTACAGGTGCTTCATCGCCTTGCGTCCCCGCAGTGCGGCGCGGTCAAAAAATGCCGGGTTCTTTTCCCGTGCTTGCAGATAGCGCGTTACCGCTGTGCGTGCAGAACGAGGCATTTTATTGCGATGCTGCTTCATGAAGTCCACAATCCGCGATACTTCATAAGGCGGGAACTGTTGCAACATGACAAAACCTGCATCGCGATGTTCGGTTAAATTGCTGGTGAGCAAGTTACCGACGAACACTTCTTTGTGGTCGCGCACGTCGCCGTTTTGCTGATACCAAACTGCTAAATGTCCGTAAAAAATGGGGTCTAGTTCTACTATTAATTTGTGAATTTCTGCGACTTGCTCTAACTTGCGGTGGGGTGTGGTGAGCAAGCTGTTGAGCATTTCTAAACGCAGGTCGCGTTCTGCTGTATTCATGACTACCTCCTGAAATAATTGCAGATTTCAGATTTTAGATTTTAGATTGGCAATTTCAAATCTGACATCTTAAATCTAAAATCTAAAATTGACTGGAGGTAGTTGTCGCACGCTTGCTGGTGAAAGGTCACCGCGCAAGTTAAAAGAGCTTTTTTTTAACTTAACTGTCTAACGCTGCTAAGTATGTATGCTCTATCAGTTAGGGCGCGGCGACAACTACCATTATAGATTAGTTGAGTTTGATTTTCCACAATGTGACGTTACATGTAACGTCTCTATAAATTAACCGAATTTTAGCAAGGTTTTGTGGGTGATATCATGAACAGTTGAGACGTTTCCAGCATAGTCAGGGCTTTTATTTGTTCTAAAATCGCCAAATTTTTATCAGACATGGCTACCTCCGAGGATTATTAAGTTGTGAAATTTAGCACCCCGCGCAAGTTGAAAAAGCCGTTTGTTCATACGCAGGATTTGAACCTGCATAATCTTGATTTCAAGTCAAGCGCCTTTTCCATTTGGCTAGTATGTAAGCTTTTTCCGTTAGGGCGCGAAGTGAAAACTTTAATTGTTGTATTTTAGACCGCGTAGGCGGTCTTTGTTTGTGTAGGCGCGATTTCAATCGTTCGGCTACAGATTTTTTGCTAGTTGCTTCATAATGTATTTAATTTCCTTCTTGTTACACTGGCGCTTGCTAATAGCATAGCCTCGATGCCAGTAGTAACCTTGCTCAGGTTGAATACCTTGAATTTCCACCTCTGGTGGCTGATCTTGAAACGTTACTAAAAACCACAGATCGTTCACTTTGCGGTATTCGTGGTACTCGTCTAGAATTAAGCGATCGCTCGGTTTTTGAGGAGCCTGCCTTTTTCCTCTTTCTACTTTACAAAGCATCCCTGTTTCAGGATGAACGTAAAGTCCTTCGCCTCTCCAACCATAATATCTGTATCCATGTTTATGGTAAGGTAATCCATAAATTAGGTAAACTTCTCTTTCTACAAATTGCCATACATGAAAAATCAGATGTTGACCGCATAGAGTTTTTGTATCAATCCGCTGACACAGTTCGTTGTAGACAATATCCCAAGGTTGCCCAACTTTAGAACGTAACCAGCGACGCATTGGCCCCAAATGGTCGGAGAAATACTTTGTTTTCCCCCTCGTTTTAATTAAATAAGGAGAAAGCAATCCATCTGTGCTGGCAATTTCAGTAATTTGTTGCAGAAGCTTCTTTTGCCCTTTAATTCTCCTCGAACTCAGCCTAAAGCCGCTGCGAGGACGTTCAATCACAATTCTATCCAAACGATGTTCGCTCATACATTAAGCTTGTGGCGCTATTTTGCTTGCTGTTTTGATGTGGATTGTTTGTAAATGGATTAGAATTACATCGTTGAATTAAAAACATTTTCCTCTCCTTTGGATTGCATAAGTTAATAAAAATGACTTCGCCCAAGTCGAAAAAGCTGTATTAAAATTAGAGATTGTAGATGGCGGATTGGAGATTTTATCAATCTGCAATCTACAATCTGCAATCTGAAAATTTTAATGCCCCGCACAAGTTAGTAAAGCTTTAGACAACTCCGATCGTTCTACTACTGAACTACAGCCGCATTCATTTACGCGGCTGGTAGGATTCGCACCTACGACTTATCAGTTGGATTATGTGTGTAGGCTTTGCAAGTCAGGGCGCGGGACAGTTTAAAAGGTTCGGTATAAATGATTCGGTATAGTGTCGAGTAAAACACTGCGCGCAAGTTAAGAAAGCTGTTTGTTCATACGCGGGATTTGCACCCACTACCAATCGCTTTTAGGTCGATTGCTCTTACTAAATGAGCTAGTATGTAAGCTTTCTAAATTAGGGCGCGCATTGCTTTTCCTCAACGATTAAGATAATCTATGAATTTCAGATTTAAGATTGCAGATTGCAGATTGATTCAAATCTGCAATCTTAAATCTCAAATCTGAAATTGTTTTAGCCGTAAACGGCTTCTGGACGGACGATTAGGTCACCGCTAGGACGCCGATCGACTACGTAGAGTTGGAAGCGATCGCTCGCAACATCAAAGTGCTGCGCTAGTCTTTCTTTGATGGCTGTATCGTTCATTCCAGCGGTGACGCCCAGTTGATTTTCTGCTACGTCGTAGGAACGTCCTTCAAATCGAATATGTACCATTGTCAGCACCTCCTTTGATAATTTTAGATTGAATAATTGCAGATTTTAGATTGAATGCTTGTCTATCAAAGTAGGGCTGGGGTAAAGTTTATAACTTTTACAACAAGAAACGCCGATCTAGGTGATAGACTTGCTGCACGTTACGGAATTCTTCAGTGAGTTTTGTTTGTCTGAAGTATTCAGAACCTTGGGGTTCTAATTCCGTCTCGGATGGGTTGGAGTTAAACTGTGGTTGGGTTTTTGGCTTCAATGAAGTTGGCAACCAACTAAACAGTTTTGTGTAAAGTAACAACATGGATGGGTTTAGTCTCTCTGAAGAGACTCCTCCATAAACGTCCGTTGGAATTTCCAATGTTTTATTCAGTTTTCAAGGTGCAGATTCAGCACGGGGTAGAGGTTTTGACCTCTCCTTTGGGTGCGCTGTATTTATATACTACTTATATACTACAAAACTGTCAAGGGGCTGGAAAAAGTTTTTTTACTCGTTCCCAGGCTCGGCCTGGGAACGCAGGGGTAGAGGCTCCGCCTCACCCCGGAGGCAGAGCCTCCAGGAGTGCGTTACCAGGCGGGAGCCTGGTAACGAGGTGGGCTAGAGATCTTTGTAGTACGAAATGTTGGTGTGCAGTTTGCGGAAGCCGACGGACTGGTAAAGCTGCAAGGCACCGTTGGGATTATCCGCATCGACACCGAGTTTTGCTGTTTCCATTCCAGATGCTTTTAACTGATGCAAACCAGCGAGTAACATGGCTCGTCCTAACCCAATTTTGCGGAAGCCGCGTCGGGTTCCAAGGTCGGCGATCCAGCCTTCTTTGCGAGCGAAATGTTCGTTTTCTTCTGGGTTGATATAGCAGAAACAGAAGGCGGCAAACATGCCATCGGGAGCGATCGCAACTAAATCAAACTCTGGTTTGTAATTGGGGTCAGTGAACCAGTGCTTGTGAGTCTCAACCGTCAAAGGGTGATAATTCCAGTGGTCGATAAATGTTTGGTTGAACATTTCTACCCAGGGTTCACTTTCTTGTTCGCCTTGTAGTTGGCGGAGGGTGAAACCTTCTGGAAATTTAGGTTCTCCAAGTGGTTCGACCAGCGATCGCTCCATTCTCAAAAAGTAGCGATCTGGTGTAAAACCGCAACTTTCTAATAAAGCCATGCGAAGTCTATTATCATCGCGGCTACGCACGCGCAACCTCGCACAAACTCCGCGCAAAGCTGCAACTTGGCGCATCCGTTGTTCGCCCCAAGCGATCGCTTGTTTCTCCAAATAGTCGCCCCCAAACTCAGGGTGAACGTTAAACCACACAAAGCCATCATCGTTGTCACCGGATGGCGGAATCCACATTTGAGCAAAGCCAATTAGCTTGCCATCTGCATCTTCCCAAAGGCGGATATCTTGTTGTTTGTCTATCAATGGATCTTCAAATTCCAAGCGCAACTCGGAAACCGATGTCCAATCATCCCGTAGCTCGAATGCTGCACAGGCGTTTAGGAGGTGCGCGATCGCTTCTAAATCTTTTTCACCCCCGTAGGGGCGCATTGTTAAAGTCAACATATACCGCGTAATACATTTGGAGTTATTGTACTACATAGAAGGATAAATCGTGTCTCACTCAATCGGGTGATATCATGTCCGCTTGCTTCGGCATCCCATGGGGGAGGCGGGTTTATCAATCTCACATCTTGCACCAGAGTCAGAAACCGGGTTTCTTGCAAATAGCTAAACTTGAAAGCCGAGATTTTTCGTCAAAATACCATCCTGAATCAAGAGAGCGAGGATCTACAATACGCTGTGCAAGCGTTCTTAGTTGGTTCAAATCGCCGTACCGTTCCCAGCGTGCCAGTTCTGGCGGTGCTAGATTTTCTGACACATGTCTCTGTAATGTGTCACCATACAGCAATAAGTTCCCTGTCGGATTAACACTTTCATGAAGCCCCGGCAACGCATTATAGAACTCTTCTCAACGTTCATACAGTTGGCAGATGACTTGTTTGAGCGTTGGGTAACGGATTTTTTGTTGCAACGGAGTATACAGCAGGCTCTAAACCAGATTCCAGAAGTTAATCAGGCGCAGTCTTCCGAGCATTTTTGGGTTTTATACTGGTATCGGTTTTGGCAAGCAAACCCTGAGAGTTTAGCAACTGGACATCTGTCAGCTTACTTGCAGGAGGCTTGTTACTGGGTGGCGCAGCGGGTAATGCTTCAGTTGACCAGTAAGCAATATAAATTGTCAGACTGTTTTCAAATTGCGATCGCAACTTTACCCTTCGTCCTCAAAGGATACAACCCCAGCCAGGGTGCCAGCCTCAAAACCTATGCCAGTATTGTATTCGGCAATAAGTTGCGCGATGCGTTGCGCCAGCAGGGAGAGGCAAATAGTCGCACCGACTGGGGTTTATTGCGAAAATTAAGTCAAAAACAACTGGTAGAATCGCTGGAAGCAGCTGGCTTTTCTGAATCGGCGATCGCCAATTATCGTTTAGCCTGGACTTGCTTTAAAACCTTTTGCGCTCCTACTGAAACCCCTGGAACTCGTCAACTCTCCGCACCTAACCGCGCAATGTGGGCGAACATTACCCAACTATATAACACACAAAGGTTACGGCAAGTTCCACCTATCGAATCACAAGCGACACCAGAAAATCTGGAGCGATGGTTAAAAGACTGCGCTAAGCAAGCGAGAGCCTATTTATATCCAGCCATTACTTCTTTAAATATCAACAAATCGGAATCAGGCGCTGGGGAAATTCTGGATGATTTACCGGCTGAAACAGAGGCATCTGGACTGACGGATTTAATCCTTCAAGAAGAACTTCAGGAGCGACAAACCCAGCAAACTCAAATTAATACTGTATTAAAAGCCTCACTAGAAAAACTCGATTCGCAAATGCAAACGCTGTTGCACCTATATTACGCTCAAAAGCTCACCCAACAGCAGATTGCCGCACAGCTAGAAGTCAAGCAATACACCGTCTCGCGGCGGCTAAGCAGCGCCAAAGAAAAATTATTGCTGGCATTGGCAAAATGGAGTCAGGAAACGCTGCATATTTCTCTAACATCACCCGCAGTAAGAGATATGAGTCTACTTTTAGAGGAGTGGCTACAGGAGAGGTTAGCTTCTGAGTCCTCCAAGGATGGTTACCAATGATGCTCTTATCTGATACTTCCACTCAATGGCTAGAGATTCCGGATGCAATTCACGCGCAATCCTGGCAACAAAGTCAATTTATTTCCATTCCCGGCAACCGTTGGCAAGCTTACTTAAATCAAGTTTGTCTTCAAACAATCCTACTTTGGTTGCAGGATAAGTCAACCATTGAGCCAATTGTTGACTCAATGAATAGTCTTGCTTTCTGGGAAATCGTCAACGGCATTGCCATTGTTTTAGGCACAACTCGTTTGATAGTTATTCCTACAGAAGCAATGGATAGAAACGAATTCCGAGTTCCCCAAGAATGGGTTGATATTCCCAGTTGGGCAGGAGATTATTATCTAGCAGTAGAAGTCGATCCAGACGAGCAGTGCTTAAATGTTTGGGGATATGCTACTCATCAAATGCTTAAGTCAGATGGGAATTATGATGCAAGCGATCGCACCTACTATTTAGATGGAGAGCGGGTAATTCAAGACTTAACTGTATTCTGGGTAATGCAGCAATTATCTGAAGCATCAACCAGAGCTATTATTCCGCCGCTACCGGCGCTAAATTCCGGGCAAGCAGAGCTATTATTACAGCAATTGGGAGATGGCGCGATCGCTATACCAAGATCAGAAATTCCTTTTGTACAATGGGGTGCATTGCTAGAGCAAAATCGCTGGCTGGAGCAACTTTGTCAATTGCGGCAAAATCGAGTTAATACCACTTCACCTGTAAACTTAAGCCAATGGTGGCAAAATGTTTTTGAGGCTGGATGGCAAGCAATCGAAGATTTATTAGCACCGCAACCAAATCTTGCCTTTAGTTTCCGGCAGGGTGAATCTACACAACAGCAAGTTAGACGGGTAAAACAAATTCAATTAGGTGACCAATTCCCAGCCGTACTCCTGGTTATGATACTAGAAATCGAAGCAAATGAAAGAACCCGAATTTGGGTACAAATACATCCTCAATCCGGGGAAACTTATCTACCTGCTAATTTGAGATTGGAACAACTCTCAATCGGTGGAGAGGTACTTCAATCGGTTCAAGCTGGGGATGCGAGTAACTACATTCAATTGCGGCGGTTCAAGAGTTCGCCTGGGACACAGTTTCGCTTGCAGGTTGCGATCGCAGATACTTTCACCTACGAGGATTTTATTGTCTAATATTGGCTTAAGTTGATTTGAACGCAGATCGCAGCTACTACTAAGTGAACTCCAGTCAATCAATCTGATTGTAGGAATTATCGAGTAACTCTTGCCTCAACCCAAACAGCATGGTCTCGTCCAGAGTTTTCACCAGCATGAACTGACAAAATTATGTAGCCTTTAGAGTTGTTTAATAAACTAAGATCAACAGAATTATCGGAATTATCACTCAAAGGTTGTATCTTGGGATTTTTGGGATCAAAGCTTATATGTTTCTCCTTTAGGATTTGCCTATCTCTATCTATTGAAGATAAGGGAAGATACTCAATTTTGAAATTAACTCCATCTGAGCCACTAGCTGTTTTAAGAAATCCTACTTGACCATGAAACTTTAAATCATTAGCTATTTGGAAAGGACCATATTTACCTTCGATAAATCCATGATATGTCCATTCGGGATGCATTTCTAGAAATCTCGGGCTAACCGTATCATCTGCCAAAACTTCGTAACTTCCAAAATACACAAATCCTCGGCTATCATCTCGGTTACCAGGAAAGCTCAGTTGACTAGAACCATTTGACCACTTTGCTATTGATGCTTTTGCAATAAAGTCATAGCCTGGTGTAAGAGGTGACAAGACCGCCGGAGGTGTAGCAGTCTCTAATAAAGGCACGAAAAGAAGGAACGCTCCTAATAGAGATACTGGACCTAACCACTTTAAAATTTTTCTATACTGAGCATTTAAGTCTGGCACCTTGAAGATTCCGAAGTCTGTACCAGCCAAATAGGGAGCAAGGGTGAGAATAAGAGCCAGCGATAGTATTACTGTGCCAAAAGCTTCAGGAATACCAAGCCAAGAAATGATACTTCTTCTGCTATCCATTTGGAAATACAATTTTTTCTAAGGGGAGTTATATTTCTTACTGTATCTTGCGGTCTAACTATTAATTATACCGCTCACTGCGGTCTAGCACCCTCATCTATCCTACTATGCCACCTCCAGCGGTTAACACCCCCGCCATCAAACTTAATGCCGCACTGTGCGGTTTAATGATTTATAGATGGATTTATCTATTTTTGCCACAATTATATGTAGCCAACGTCTAGGTATTTGATGAGTCATTTAGTCATCCTCAATCTGGGTAAGGGAAATTGGCAACAAGGTTGTCCAATGGTTGTTGCTCAGTTATGGATGAGCGATGACAAAACTCCCATGCAAATGACAGGAAGCTTACCCGCCGCATCTGAATTAGGTTCCCTCTATTCTCGCTGGAAACAGTTGTACGAAGCATTGTATGCGCGCCACAGTTGGCGAAAAATTAGAGTTGCAGAGAGCGATTTTGAAATTGAAGATGATGATTCTTATATTACCGACGTTTCAGAAGTAGAATTTCAACAAATCTGCCAGCAACTTAACCATTGCCTCAACAGTTGGCTCAATAATGAATCCTGCCGCAATATCGATCGTCAACTTCGCACTCGTTTGACTCCTAATGATGAAATTAGAGTTATTATCACCGCAGAAGATCGTCAATTATTGCGACTTCCCTGGCACCTTTGGCAACTTTTTGAAGATTACCCCAGAGCCGAACTAGCTCTAAGTTTGCCAGAATACACTCGCTCGCTCAAAACTATTGCAACTAACCCACGATCCACGGTCAAGATTTTGGCAATTTTAGGTAATGGACAAGGAATCGACATCGCTACAGATCGACAACTGTTAGAGCAACTGCCAAATGTAGAATTGCGCTTATTAGTTGAGCCAGACTTGGAGGAATTCAACCAACAGCTTTGGCAATCCGGATGGGATATTCTATTCTTTGCCGGACATAGTTCAAGCCAAGACAATAAACATATTATCCAAATTAATCCTACAGATAGCATTTCTTTAGAACAATTGGAACTAGGTTTAAAAAAAGCCATTGAGCGAGGTTTAAAGTTAGCAATCTTCAACTCTTGCGACGGGTTAGAAATTGCCTGGAGTTTAGCGGATCTGCAAATTCCCCAAGCGATTGTGATGCGGGAACCTGTGAGCGATCGCATCGCGCAAGAATTCCTAAAACACTTCCTAGTAGCCTTTTCTGGCGGACAATCGTTTTACTTATCAGTACGAGAAGCGCGAGAAAAACTCCAAGGATTAGAAACTCAGTTTCCTGGCGCTACTTGGTTACCAGTCATTTGCCAAAACCCGGCAGAATTACCGCCCAGATGGGAAGAATGGTTGGGAAATACAGAAAAGCAAACTATAGAATCTAAAATCTTCAATCAAAAATCTCAAATATCTATTCCTCATTGGCGACAGTTACGGAATGTTTTGTTGAATAGCATCGCAATAACTGGAGTAATATTGGGAGTGCGATCGCTCGGCATTCTGCAACCATTAGAATTATGGGCATTCGATCGCCTGCTGACTTTGCGCCCAACTGAACCGCCCGATTCTCGCTTTCTAATTGTTACCATTAGCGAAGCCGATATCCAAGCTCAAGACTCCGATGGGCGACAAGGTTCCCTCTCAGACAAAGCATTCGATCGACTCCTCAATCGTTTAGAACTCCATCAACCTCGTGCAATCGGAATTGATATTTACCGCGACTTTCCCACCAGTTCTAAGTACCCCAAGCTGATCGCTCATCTACGGCAAAATAAACGCCTAGTTGCTATCTGTAAAAGTAGCGATGCTAAATACGATCCGACAGGAATTGCACCTCCTCCAGAAATGCCTACATCGAGAATCGGATTCAGCGATTTTCTAGAAGATGATGATGGAGTATTACGTCGGCAAATTATATTCGCAGATCCCGATCCGGCTTCACCTTGCACAACTCCATATGCCTTCAATGTGCGGTTAGCATTCCGCTATTTGGAAGCAAAAGGAATTTCTCCTCAATTTACATCTGAAGGCAACCTTAAACTCGGTAATGTTACGTTCAAGCGATTGGAAGCGCGGACAGGAGGCTATCAGGGAATTGATGCAGCAGGCAACCAAATTATGCTCAATTACCGTTCTTTGCCCTCTCTACGGGCGATCGCGCCTCAAGTTACCTTAAATCAGGTTTTGAGTGGAAAAGTGCGCCCAGAGGTGATTAAAAACAGAATTATATTGATAGGCGTTACTGCTACTGGCACTGGTGATTTTTGGGCAACGCCTTACAGGGCAGCAAGAAAAGAAAAAGTGCCAGGGGTTTTCATTCAAGCACACATGACCAGTCAAATTTTAAGTGCAGTTTTAGACAAGCGATCGCTAATTTGGGTTTGGAATTGGACAGGGGAAACCCTCTGGATTTGGATGTGGTCGCTAGTTGGTGGACTTGGCGTTACGTGGGTGCTGAGATTGGCGAAGCCATTTCCATTGCGACGGGCAGCGATTTGTACGATCGGATTGGGAACTCTCACCGGAATTAGTTTTGTATTTCTGACTCAAGGTGGTTGGATACCTCTAATTCCTGCCGGAATTACCTTCACTCTCACAGTAGTTATATGCAGTTACTGGAAACGCCATCTTTGAGCTTAACGATTTATTAAAATTTATGTCCGTTCTTAAAAGCAGTTTTCGCTCCATTCAAGTTTTTACCTTGACAGCGATCGCACTCGGTGTAAGTAGTTTAGGTCAACTAGCTGTATCTCAATCTGTTCCCAATCAACAAAACATTCAACAAACACAAATTATCTTTAACGATCCAACTCCACCGAGTCAGGGTTCGCCCAGCGGACGACAACAGGGCGGTGCCAGTCGCGGGCCATGCCGCAAATTTGAAGGACTGAGGGCATTGGTTCCCGTTAAAAATGGTATAGTTTGGGGAAAAACTACAAGCGATCGCCCCACATTCTGGTTTTATCTGCCCAATCAGCTAACTGCCCAAACTCCGATCGAATTCGTAGTCCAAGATAGTGCAGACAACTATGTTTATCACAGCCGTTATAATGCCCCCCAAACTCAATCGGGGTTAATCGGGATTACGATTCCCGCTAATAGTAAATCCTTGGAAGTTGGCAAAACTTATTCCTGGACGCTCTCAGTTTACTGCGATCCAGGCAACCCCTCTACCTCAGTATTTGTCACAGGAACTATCCAGCGAGTTAATCTGGATACTACCCTACAAAATCGCTTGCAAGGGGCGACGCCAACAGAACAAGCAAGTTTGTATGCAGCCAATGGTATTTGGTTTGAAGCATTTAATATTTTAGCTAACCTTTATCGCAGCCACTCCGATCAAAAAGCGATCGCAACTGCTTGGGCGAGTTTGTTACAACAAGTGAATTTGGGATCTATGACTCAGGCACCATTTTCATCTTGCTGCACTCCAGAACAAAGAATTAGCAATTAGATATGGGGTCGCGCCGTAGGGGCACGGCATAGATAGATTTATTGCTCACCAAAAGGCTTTTAATGCCGTGCCCCTACTGGGGATTTGTATTCCACGCCCGTCGCTTTCCCTCTATAAACAACGGCAGCGATCGCTCCAGATTGAGTTTCCATGTCTAGTTACCCTTTTAATCAACTTGAGAGTTGGCTATTCATCTTTTGCGGGTAACTTGTGGAGTTTATGCACTAAGTAAAAATGCTCGCTGGTTGGCGATCGCGCCGCTTCGCTTCCGCTTCACGCGCAGCCTGCGGTGGGCATATCGCTCTTGTATGCGATCGCCTGCCCGTTAGCGTAGCCTGCCTGCGCCGGGATATATGACTCCCTCCAAAACTTTTTTGTCATATTTTTCCCGCACCCCTGCATAAACTGCAAAACCCTACCGCATAAGTCAGAGAACAAGTTGATTCACCAAGGAAAAACTGACATGAACGTTTTTGGAACAGAAGGGAACGATATCCTGACTGGCGGACAAGAAGCAGATTACATAGATGGACAAGGCGGAAATGATACCCTTTACGGCGAAGTAGGCGATGTTCTCAATGATTTTGCTGGTAACAATGTTTTTATCGCGACAGAGGCGGCGGAAATTAGAGGAGGAGGTTATGGCACTAATACCTTAATATCCAACTACAGCCAATCGAATGATGGTGTTGGAATCCACTTAGATGCAAATCCTCGTGGGAATTTCATGCACATCGATCGGCTTGACCATAGTCGCAACTTGCTGAGATTCGACGGTATTGATGCGTTAAATGTCACCGGAACTCAATACGATGACATTCTTGATGGCGGTATGCTCAATGCCACCCTGAAAGGCGGAGCAGGAAATGATGCTCTATTTGGACAAAAAGGTGTTTTTTCAGGTGGTTTCGGCACCGATACATTAACAGCAAACTACTACACAATGAATGTTCCATACGGGGTTCATTTAGGATGGAACGGAGAAAATACCGTCAGACGGCGCGATAATGGCAGCATCATTCTCAATCATGATGGAATTGAAGCGTTCAATTTCACAGGAACTGATTTTCCAGATTACCTGACTGGTCAAAATGGCGATGACATCTTCTATGGTCTTGCTGATAATGACATCCTTGAAGGTGGCAATGGCAATGACATCCTTGATGGTGGTAGTGGCAATGACATTCTTAATGGTGGTAATGGCAATGACATTCTTGATGGTGGTAGTGGCAATGACATTCTTGATGGTGGTGCGGGCAACGATCAATTATTTGATGTCAGTGGTTCTGATACCTTGAAAGGGGGAGCAGGAGATGACTATCTGTATACAGTGGCTGATGTTAAAGGTGCAACCAGGCAACTTTATGGAGGTCAGGGTGCAGATACATTCGTTGTAGATCTCAAAGGCGATATTAATCTTGGTTTTGACTTTGATGTTGCCAAATTAGGTAATTTTGTCAATGCGATTACATTGCCTGAAAATCAAGGCCCTGATTGGAAACGATTGGGCATAGATGTTGGCTTTAATGCGTTAGGTGCGGTTGTTGGTTCAGTGCCTTTTGTGGGAGCAGGAGCGGCCTTTTTGACTTCAGTAGCTCAAACGGGTGTCGGTGCTTATTTAGATCAAGAGGAATTGCAAGAGCAGATCGACGGGCAGCTAGAAAAAGCAAACCAAGCCGTTAAACAATATGGTACTGCCGATTGGGGCAAAGTTTTTCAGCAAGGAACGAGAGATACCATCTACATTAAGGATTTTCAGATTGGTATTGATAACATCTTGTTGCCGCGATTACCCGATCAACATCATTTTTATCAGGTCGATCTAGTGAATGGAGTCAAAGGTGGAGTAATGTTGTCCGTTCGTCGCAATACGGCAACCGAACAATTCCAAAATATTGCCTTTATTGCCAATAACTATACCGATGTTGGCATCGACGATCAAAAATTTCAAGGGATAATAGCAGACTTGATCCAAGGTTCAACAATCGGTACGTTTAAGAAGACTCCAATCATCGGAGAAAGTAATGTCTCTGGAATAGAGATCGTCGGTGCAGGCAAATCAACGTTTGCCAACGATAATATTCAGGCTAACGGAGGTGACGACGAAGTTTTTGGCTACTATGGCGACGATGTGATTCAAGGTGGGGATGGAAATGACACCATATTTGGGGGTTCCAACCACAACCCATCTTACTCAAGATTAGAGTCGGAATATGGGAATGATGGGAATGACATCATCAGTGGCGGTGCTGGAAACGATATTCTCTATGGTGAATCGGGCAATGATTTTCTCAATGGTGACGTAGGAAATGACTTGCTAGATGGTGGAGTGGGTAACAATACTCTGGTTGGCGGTGAAGGCAACGATCTTCTAATTAATACGAATGGTATCGTCGATGGTGGTGCTGACACCGACACTTTAATTGCCAACTACAGCCAGTTGAATAATGGTGCTGGTGTAGATGTGGGATACAACAATCAAAATGCCATCTTCAGCCGCTTAAATGGTAGTAAACTGCTCGATTACAGCAATATTGAACGGTTTAACCTCACAGGCACCCAATATGCTGATGTGCTGCGCGGTGGTGCTGGCAATGATACCCTAATTGGCGGTGATGGCAATGATGTCCTCAACGGCTATGGTGGTGGTGTTGGTGAAAACGACGCACTAACAGGTGGTGCGGGGGCAGACACCTTTTTACTTGGAGACTCATTAACTGCCTTCTATGTGGCTTCTGGCTTTGGCGACATAGCTAGCGTCTTTGATTTCAACCAAGCTGAGGGTGATAAACTCCAATTGCATGGTAGTGCCAGCGACTACACCTTCACTGTTGGCAGCTACGGCTGGGGCACCAATGCAGCCGATACCGCGCTCTACTATAAAAACAACGGCTCTTACGATCTAATTGCTGTCATCCAAGACGTTTCTAATTTGAACTTGGGTAGTTCTGCCTTCACTTA
This sequence comes from Cyanobacteria bacterium UBA11372, assembly GCA_003486675.1. GTDB lineage: Bacteria > Cyanobacteriota > Cyanobacteriia > Cyanobacteriales > Aerosakkonemataceae > Microseira. The sequence goes on along the minus strand of DNGG01000134.1, from coordinate 15,924 downwards.
TGTCTAACTCAGATTCCGCACCCACTGCATATAGAGTCTGACAGTTTAGGGTGCGGAATTTGGGGTCTAAGTAAACAACCCTTCAACAGGTTACTTGCTGTTGAAGGGTTTTACAATCTTAAGTTGCCTCTGCCTTAGTCTCGATTGGTGCTACGATGTTTGACATCAATTTTGCACAATTGTTAAAAATTAGACATCTTGTAAAAGTAGCCATTGGGGTACTATGAGAACCGATCGCAAGCGATCGCTCAGGCTGGTGTTGCGATCGCTACCCCTGATAAGTTTAGTTTTGGGAGTGGCAGATAAGACGGCGATCGCTCAGATCGTGCCAGATAATACCCTGGGGAACGAGCGATCGCAGCTCACACCCCAAAATATCATCGAAGGTGGCGCGACGCGAGGAGCCAACCTATTTCACAGTTTCTCTGAATTCAATATTGGTGAGGGACAGCAAGTTTACTTTGCCAATCCCAACGGCATACAAAGAATTCTCAGTCGAGTGACGGGAAACAATCGCTCCCAAATTCTGGGAACTTTGGGAGTTTTAGGAAATGCCGATCTGTTTTTGATCAATCCCAACGGCATTTTCTTCGGTTCCAATGCCCAATTAAACGTAGGGGGTTCCTTTCTCGCAAGTACGGCAAGTAGCTTCAAGTTTCCTGATGGCAACGAGTTTAGTGCGACAAATCCCCAAGCACCTCCATTACTGACAATTAACGTGCCAACTGGGTTGCAATACAACGGCAGTAACGGCATCATTCAGGTGCAAGGAGCAAGCCTTCAAGTGCCGAGTGGCAGAACCTTAGCGCTTGTAGGAGGTGACGTTATCGCTAATGGACCGCAGTTGCGGACAGTGGGAGGTCGAATTGAATTGGGAGGATTGGTAGATCGGGGTACCGTAGAACTGATGAGTAACTCAGGCACCTTACAGTTGAGTTTTCCCAGCGGTGTAGCAAGAGGAAATATTTCCTTGAACCCCGATCGCTTTCCAACCGACTTGACCGTGCGGGGTGCAACGGGTGGAAGTATAGCCCTCAATGGCAATCATATAGCGATCGCAGGCAGCATTCTTCGATCTGGAATTAACCCAGACACAGGAACCCCAAACAGTCAAGCGGGAGACATTACGATCGATGCCACTGGTACGGTAAATATTACCGATGCCAGCTCGATCTTAAATACAGTGCGAACGGGAGGGATTGGCAATGCAGGCAATATCTCCATCACCGCACAATCAGTCTCTTTGACCAACGGGACTCAATTGCAAACCGGCACGTTTGGACAGGGAAATGCCGGGAATATCACGATTCAAGCCAACTCTGTTGTCATTAGTGGAGAAGACAGGGATGGATTTTCGAGTGGAATTTTCAGTAATGTCCAACAGCAAGCCGTTGGTCAGGGAGGAAATATAACGATTGAGGCAGCTTCTCTCTCCCTTACAGGTGGGGCTGAACTGGCTTCTAGCACCTCTGGGCGAGGAGATGCTGGCACTATTACCCTCCAGGTTAGGGGTCCTGTCGTTTTAGATGGGAAAACAAGCGGTGGATTTACTACCAATGTGCATAGCGATGTGTTTTTCGGAGCCGTAGGCAAGGCAGGAAATGTCAATATTACAGCAGAGTCACTATCTATAACGGGGGAGGCTATAGTAAGTGTTGCTACAGCAGGACAGGGAGATTCGGGAAGTATTAATATTCAAATTCAAAATGCTTTGCTCATCGATGGATTTAACTCTGCCATAGCTAGCGGTCTTGGGGCGGGGGCTGTGGGCAATGGCGGAAGCATTCAGATCCGTGCTGAAACGGTTGTTCTATCTAATTCAGGTTTGATACAACTCTCGACTTCTGGGCAAGGAAGGGTTGGCGATTTAATAATTCAGGCGCGATCGCTAATCTTAAACAGCGGGGGTGGGTTGCAAACCAGTGCGTTTGGGCAGGGAGATGCCGGAAATATTTTCCTGAATATCTCGGATATCGTTGACCTATCCGGGACTAGCTCATTGGGAGCTTCGAGTGGAATCTTTAGTGGTACAAGAGAAACAGCCCGTGGACGGGGGGGGAGTATCAGCCTTGTCACCGATCGCTTGCGGATAGCAGATGGGGCGGTAATTGGTGCCAGAACTCTGAATGCTTTTCGTGGTGGTGACATTAGAGTGAATGCAAACACCGTTGAACTCATCGGTGGTGGACAAATTCTGGCAACAACATCGAGCAGTGGATCGGCAGGTGATATTGCGATCGATGCAGCAGATAGTATCCTAATTACTGGCTTCGATCCTACCTTCAATGCTCGACTGGCTCAATTTGGCAGACCCACAGTCGATCCAGCAGATGCAGCCAGTGGAGTATATGTGAGTAGCGCTGGAGGTACAGGTGTCGGAGGCAACATTCGCATCCAGGCGGACTCGCTAACCTTGGATAAGCAAGCTAACATCTCCGCTGAAACTTTCAGTACCACGGGAGGTAACATCACCCTGGATGTACCCAATTTATTACTGCTGCGTCGGGGTAGCACCGTATCTACCACAGCAGGTACTGCCCAAGCGGGTGGCGACGGCGGGAATATTGCGATCGCTACTAACTTTCTCGTTGCCTTTCCCACTGAAGATAGCAACATCACCGCCGATGCGTTTACAGGAAGGGGTGGGAACATCAACATTACAACGCAAGGGATTTTTGGGATTGAATTTCGCGATCGCCAAACCCCCCTCAGCGACATCACTGCCAGTTCTCAGTTTGGCGTCAATGGAATTGTCACAATTAACACTCCAGACATCGACCCCACTCAAGGAACGGTTGAACTACCAACCACTTTTAGCACTCCATCTCTAGCACGAGGCTGTCAAACGCGGGGCAATAATACTAGCAGCTTTGTCAACACAGGACGCGGCGGCGTCCCTACAAATCCTACCGATCCTTTAATTGCTGATACGCTTTGGCAAGATCTGGAATTGTTAGGAGAGACAGAAAAGGGAGCGAGGGAGCAACCAACAAATAACAATCGACAACTCAGAACTGACAATTCCAGCTCACCTATTATTGAGGCACAGGGATGGGCTGTTCTGAGTAACGGGACTGTTGTTTTAACTGCTCAACCGTTTAGGGTGACACCATATGGAATAGAAAGTCAGGGTCGCCTATTCTGTTACTAGGTTTTCCCCAAGTGCTAAGAATTAGAATCAGATATGATATTATGTCCGGTCGATTACCCATAATTGAGAGCCGGGACACGGCATTATTAACATTATCTGTTTGTCCGATATATCTCTGATGCCGTGTCCCTACGCAACAACGGGGTAAGGTCTTTTTATTATGGGCAATTCAACGTACTAGCAAGAGCAAGGAAAATTGAGCAAAGACGTTTCCTCATCAATCCAGATTTGGAAAGATAACGTAATTGAAACATAATAAAGATTGCATGGATAGAACCAGGAAGCTGTTACCAAGTTTTCCAGAACTGGGAAGCGATACGGCTGACGCCACACTTCGCGTGAAGCGAAGCTATCGCGTAAGCGAATCGCACCTCACCCAAGAAAAAACCCCTGGCATTAGCTCCAGAGGTTTTTCAGTGTCAATTAGTCAAATATGCTTGATTAACCCTCAGTGATGATGATACAAGCCCCTAAAGCATTCCAAGTTTTAGGGCCGACAATTCCATCGACGGGGAACTTTAGATCGTGGTCGCTAACTCTTTCTTGGAATTGCTTAACAGCCGCTTCAGTTTTGGCACCAAAGAACCCATCAACTTTGATGGAGAAGCCAAACTTGTTCAACAGTTGTTGTAAGACTTTGACCAGATCTTCCGCCGTTTTTTGCTTGTCATTACGACCCAGAACGGGCATTCTGTGGCAAGGGGTTTGGATAGGAGTGCTAGTTTGCATGAGTTTGTCCAGAATTAATAGAATAATGTGAGTTTGATTCGAGTGTTGATGCCAATTCCGTTACTGATTTTGAACTGAGCTCCGCGCTCAAGCGTTCAGTTACTGTGCAGTTGAGGTAGGTCAATCAACCCTCTACAGCATTAGACGGGCAAGGTTGCCTTTTTATGCACGCTAACCTCGGTGAAATAGAAATTTTTTTTGAAGTTACTCTTTAACTGACGCTTCTCCACACCCGCGATCGCCAAAAATGATTTCCGATCAAAGACTTACGCAGCGACGCTAAATATAGCAGGCTGGTGCCGTACTCTGCTGGCTAACACACCCTACAGATAGAGGCTATAACCAGTTGCCGACTAATACATAGGGTGCCCAGTAGCGAGGATGGCGGAAATTTGGATCGCGTAATAAACTCAGTTGTGCCTGTCTGAGAGCTTCTGCTTTGGACAAGTTGCGATTAGACAATGCCTGATAAAACTGACCAATAAACTGCGCTCCTGATTCATCATCCAAACTCCACAATGACGCCAGGGTACTGCGTGCGCCTGCTTGGACTGCCACGCCAGCCAGCCCCAAGGCGGCTCGTTTATCGCCTGTAGCGGTTTCGCAGGCACTCAGAACGAGGAGTTCAATCGCTTCTTCCCTTGCTTGTTCCCGTTTGCGGAGTAATGCACCCAACTCAGTCACCTCAATCGGTTTATCCCAAGCTAGGATAAATGTTTCTTGAGCATTTGAACTAAATTGACCGTGGGTGGCTAAATGAACGACTGGGAATGGCAGCGCTTGGATCTGATTTTCTAAGGCTGAACTGGTAAATGCTTGATTTAAAAGGATGCGGCTGTTAAGTTCTGTTTGGATTTTGTTGATTTCTGAATTGACGTTAGATAAGGCACTAAATCCATGTCTTTCTTCGCTTAGTCCAGCAGCCAAGACACTTAAATTTCGCGGTTGTATGGCTTGGGGATTGAGCAATCTTAATCCGGGTGTGAGAGCAATACTGTAGCGTTCGATTAGATATTTTTGACCATCGTATAACGCTGCCATTGGCACGTTGCGGAGAACGCCATCTAAGACGAATACTAGAGTTTTTAGCGATCGCTCCCCCAATTCTGCTTCAATAGGACGAATCACCCAGTCGTAAACCTTTTGCCCCAAAACCTTACTCTCTGGTGTCGTGAAAGGTTTTTCCAAGTTTTGCCGCCATTGTTCCAGAGTATTCTCAAGTTCTGAGCCAGAGACAGCAGCAGTATAATGACGCAGAGGTTCGCCTGGTAAGCTTAAGATAATTTCCAGTCGATCTGTCAAAATAATCGGGTAAATAACGGCGGCTCCAGTTTGGTCAATCGTATCAATGGCAACAGTTTGCCCTTCCAAACAAGCAGTGCGGAAGAAGTTATCTAATTCTGCCAATTGCAGCGCTTCAATTACTTCTCGCGCTTGCTTTAAATTGTCTTGACTGGGAGATTTTTGCAACAATAAATCTACCCATTCCCGATAGACTGGTTCTACACTTTCTCGAAATGAGAATTGCAAGTCTGGACTGGTAGCAATCAAATCGCTGCGAATTGATTGGAGTGACTTAAATGCCGCTGCATAAGATTGGGTGGCTAATTCGGTTTGTCCTTGCGCTTTGAGGATGCGCCCCAACTGCCATTGCCACTGATAAGCAATTTCTGGAGAATTTAAGGCTTGAGCAATTAGCAATGCTTGTTCAGTTAAATTTTGTGCATCTGACCATTGTTGAGTCAGTTCGTACATTTTACCTAGATATCCTAGAGCATAGGATTGGGCGCGGCGATCGCTCAATTTTTTCCCTAACTCATTAGCACTTACCAGAATTTGTGCTGCTGGCACATTCTGCCCCATTTTCTGTAGGCTTTGAGCCAAATTAATCCGAGCGTAAATCGTTGAACGACTGGCAGGTAGATTTTCTAATAATGTCTGGATAGCAGGCACAAGAGATGGCGCTTCTGTTTGCTTTCCGCTCTCTAACAGCAAACTTAATTGATTAAGCCGTGCTTGCATCCTAATTAAGTTTGGGGCGTTATAAGTTGCAGCCTGCTGATAGAATGCTATAGCGGCGCTAGAATCTTTTTGGGCGCGAGCTAAGTTACCTAAACTGAGCAATGTGGCAGCGATATCTTGAGAGAAAGATCCTTGTTCTGCAATGACTAAACTTTGCTCCAATACTCGGCGGGAATTTTGCAAATCGCCTACTAACAATCTGATATTTCCCAAACTTCGCAAACCCATTGCCTTGAGTTGGGAGTTTGATTGATGTTGCAGCAATTGCTCTACTTCGTCTAGGGTTTGTCGTGCTTGTAAAAATAGTCCTAATGACTGCTGCGCCTGTGCTTGGTTAATCAAACTGCCAATAATTCGATGGCTATCTCTGGCTTGTTTATATAGGTTAGTAACTTGTTTCCAAGTGGCTAATGCAGCTTCTGCTTGACCTTGAGTAAACTGAAGAGTTCCCTGCGTGTTTAATGCGTGGGCAAATATCAGTTTTGAGTTTTGTAGGGGCAGTGCCCCCGTGCCTGCCCTGAGTTCTGAGTTTTCAATTAGTTTAAAACTTTGTGCGATCGCCTGCGTTGCCTCTGACCATTCTCCCAGCTGCTGGTACGCTAGGGAAAGGTAACTAAGCATCAGTGCTTGATTGAGATTGTCTCCCCGATTTTGGTATAGAGTAGCAGCTTGTTGCCAGTTTGCGATCGCCAAGGCAAATTGTCCAGTTTGATAGAACCTAAGCCCTTGCTGCACTAACTGAGCAATATTAATTTCCACTGAAGGTGTAGAGCCAATGGGAAATGCAGAAACAATGGGCGTAGCCCCAGTTTCCCTAACGATTAAGCCTTCCCGCACCAACATTGGGAAGAACTCAGCTTTCCCCTGGCTCAATCCCAACAATAAAGATAGGCTAACTCCTATCAGCACACGTGTTAAAATGACAATATATTTATGCAATATTTTCTATCCTTTATTTCCATATTTCGTATTAATTAATTTTTCGGGCAATATGAAAAGCGGAAACATAGGAAAGTTGAAGGTTTCCGCCAAAATTATCTTCTATCTTTTCCCTCAAACCTTCAAATAAAGCAGTCCTTATTTGCGGCTCTAGTTCTAGGTATGGCGAGTAAGTACTTAAAAGCATCAAATAATCACCAGTGCTATAAGTAACTTCACTAATAACCTGTTCGGATACCAAATCTGTAAATCGACCAGAATCGAGAACGCTTTGCCCAAAACTTCTCAGACTTTCTGTTTGAGCTTGTCTTGATTCATAGTGCGCGAGCAAAGAAGGTGCGCGTAGTTGATAAACTTCTCGCAACACTTGATAAACCCGATCTTGGGGCTGAAGTTCGCAGTTCCACAATAAAATTAAAACGCCATTTTCTTGTAAGGCGTCCGCGGCTTTCTGATATCTAACTTCTGGTGATATCCAATGAATAGAAGTTGCTGCCAGAACTGAATTAAAATGTTTAGATTCTAGAGAGTATTCTTCAAACGTGGTATTTTTAATTTCTACATTTGGATACTGAGCGCAATTGATTTGTGCGAACTGACAAGCTTCTTTGCTAGGCTCAAGACAGACCATCGAGAAACCAAGTTTCGCGAAGGCTACGGTGGCATTTCCTGGGCCGCATCCTAGCTCTAGAATAGTTGCTTTAGAGGGAAGTTTGCTTAACTCCAAAACTCGATGAATTAGATTGTCAGGATAGCGCGGTCTTACCTTGTTGTAGGCATCTGCTACAGGCGAATACCATTGTTTTTTCCGTGACAAATCTTGAGAATCCCAGATTTTTATTTGTTCTGAGTCTTTCATATCTATAGTTGTGGATTATTTTTATCAGTTTGACGGCAAGTTGTCTGGATCTACACCAAGCGATCGCAAGTAAGCCGCCATCTGTTCCGCCCGTTGTCTTTCTTGTTCTAATAAAAACTCCGCTTGTTCTGCCCGTTGTTGTTCCTGTTCTACCCTTTGTGCCAATTCCACCGAAGTCAAAAATCTTTCTCCATCGGGACGATAGATTGCTAACTCGCCCCCACTCGTATCAAATCGAATTCCTAGTCTAGGACTAATCCAATTATTCAGTTGCCAAATTTTAGCTAAATGTCCATTTTGGCGCTGCCATCCATCCAGTTGAAAGTTGTCTGGATTGTATAAATAATACTCTTCCACTCCGTAGGTATCGTAAAACTCTAACTTGCGTTCCATCTCTTCAGCATCGTTGCTGGGTGAAAGAATCTCAAACACAACTTGGGGTGGTATATTCTCTTCTTGCCATTGTTTATAGGAACCTCGTCTTCCTTTTGGTCTACCGAATACTACCATTACATCGGGTGCTACTGAAGGAGCTAACTTAGAACGCACAGGATACCACAGCAAATCCCCAGCGATGAAAACATTAGGATCGTTAGCAAAGAGAATCTCCAAGTTTTCTTTAATAATGACAATCCAACGATACTGTTCTGTGTTATCTGACATTGGTTTACCATCGCTATCGGGATAGGCCCGATCGGAAACATCTGTAGAATAAAAAGTAGTCATAGCAATTTTACCCAGGTTTCTAGATTAGATTTTCGATAAAGCAGGCTCTGGCATCAATCTTGCCAAAACTTGCTTCAATACTATCGCCGTCCAGTCAATATCTGCTGCTTCTGTATGGCGTCCCAAAGTTATCCTGATTCCGCCTTTTGCCACGTCGGAATTGTATCCCATTGCTAACAAAATCGGACTGGGATTGAGTTTTCCACTGTTACAAGCAGCACCGGCACTGATGCCAATTCCTGCTAAGTTCATCTGACGCACAATTGTTCTGCCGCTGAGTTGTTCCCCATCGGCGTCTTGCAAGCAAAAACTGATGTGATGGGGTAAGCGGTGCAAGCGGTGTCCGGTGGGGATTAATCTGGGTGTATCGGCGAGGAGATCGAAGAAGCGATCGCGCAATGCCATCAATCTCAATGTCTCCGTTGTTACCTCTTGCGCCGCCAGTTCCGCTGCCACGCCAAAACCGACGATATTCGGCACAGCTTGCGTCCCGGAACGCAGGCGCATTTCTTGTCCCCCGCCACCGAACAACGGCACCAATTCCACCCCCGGACGCACGTACAGCGCCCCCGACCCTTGCGGGCCGTAGATTTTATGACTCGAAAGCGAAAGCAAATCCACGGGTAACTGTTGCACGTCGATCGGCAACCGTCCCGCTACTTGGACGGCATCAGTATGAAATAATACACCTCTGCTCCGTGCAATCTCTGAAATTGCTTCAATCGGTTGCAGCGTTCCGACTTCGCTTTGACCAAAAATAATCGAAACTAGAACCGTATTCGGTTGCAAAGCATTCTCTAAATCACTGGGATTCACCCGTCCCCAATTATCCACGGGTAAGCGGGTTACTTGCCATCCCCATTGTTCCAGCAAGCGGGCGGGTTCGGATACGGCGGAATGCTCGACGCTGGAAATAATAATATGTTGAGGTTGGCTGTAACGTCGCGCCACGCCCATGATTGCCAAGTTATCCGCTTCCGTACCACCAGAAGTGAATATAATCGACTCGGCGGGGGCGTTGATTAACTCAGCAACTTGCATTCTCGCTTGTTCCAATAAAGTTGCAGACCGCCCTCCCCACTCGTGTAAGCTGGAAGGATTGCCCCACTGTTGGGTAAGGACATGCTGCATGGCTGCGATCGCTTCTTCACGGGTTGGTGTTGTCGCGCTATAGTCCAAGTAGATTTGCATCGGTTTTGAGCAGCTAGGGGCTAGGGATTTTCCTTTTCTATCTTCCCTCTTAGTTGTGATTCTGGTAGTCACCAGCACCTCATACTACAATTGCGATTATAATTGTATTACGCTAAAACAGAGATCCGGGATAGCGATCGCGTAGAGGCAAGATGAACAAACAGCCGCAGTCACCTGAAAATACACCGCATCAGGCATTAGTGCAACAGCTAGATTTAATGATTCGGGCGCGTTATCCGCTGCTGTACGTGGTGACGGCGGAGGAAGACCCGGTTGAGGATGTATTATATCAGGTTGCCGAACAGCAGAATCGGCGCAAATTATTATTTTGGGATATTGTACGCGGGTGGGATGATAACGGTGCCGATAAAGGTTCGGTGATGGCGGCGTTGGGAAGAATTGCCAAAGCCGCTGGGCAAGATTCTACTATGTTTGTACTGAAGGATTTGCACCCTTATTTAAGAATGCACTATCCTTACAGCGATAAGCATTCTGCGATTGTCCGGGAGTTGCGGAATTTGACGGGGGGATTGAAGCGATCGCGTCAAACTTTAATCCTAACTTCTAACGTGTTAGAATTACCCGCCGAGTTGCGAGAAGAAACAACTGTAATTGATTTTCCGCTGCCAGATGTCCGAGAAATTGAGTACTTAATTAACCTTTTGGTAGTGCCAGAAAAATTAAAAGTTAGCGGGTTAGCCAAAGAACAGTTAATCAAAGCCTGCCAGGGATTAAGTCGCGCCAGAATTAGCCGAGTTTTGGCGAAAGCTTTGGCGGCGAAGCAACAAGTTGACGATACGGATATTGCCCTTGTATTGGAAGAGAAAAAGCAAGCAATTCGTCAAACCGAAATCTTAGACTTTTTCACCACCAAAGAATCCCTCAAAACCGTCGGTGGATTGGAGAATCTCAAAAGTTGGGTGCGGATGCGACAAGAAGCATTTACCGAAGAAGCCAGAAAATACGGAATTCCTAACCCTAAAGGCATGTTACTGGTAGGAATTCAAGGTACGGGGAAATCGCTTTCTGCTAAAACAATTGCCCATGAATGGAAGTTACCTTTATTGCGCTTAGATACGGGGCGATTATTCGGTGGCATAGTCGGGGAAAGCGAAAGCCGCGTGCGACAGTTAATTTCAATTTCCGAAGCAATGGCACCCTGCGTTTTATGGATTGATGAAATTGATAAAGCCTTTGGCAATATCACCGCCGGATATGATGGAGATTCGGGAACTTCTCGGCGAGTTTTTGGTAGTTTGATTACCTGGATGCAGGAAAAAAGCACTCCGGTGTTTATCGTCGCAACGGCAAATAACGTGCGAATATTGCCAGCGGAGTTGTTAAGAAAAGGTAGATTTGATGAAATATTTTTCTTAAATTTGCCCACAGAAACCGAACGGCAAGATATATTTAAAGTACACTTGCAGCGCTTGCGCCCCAGTCGTTTGCGGGAATTTGACTTAGGATTGTTAGCCAGAACAGCCAAACAATTCAGCGGTGCTGAAATTGAACAGGTAATTATCGATGCGATGTATCTGGCGTTTGGGAATAAGCGGCAAGATTTCACCACCGGGGATATTTTACGGGCAATAGAAGAGACAGTACCACTGGCTGCGATCGCGCGTCACCAAATCGAAGAATTGAAACACTGGGCAGCCGAAGCAGGCGCGCGAACAGCATCCAAAGATACCCACTTAGCGGAGGAATTAAAACAATACACAATTCAAAAAGGAATCGGACCATTAGAAGTTGATTGAAAACAATTGTAACCGGAGGCGGAGCCTCCTACACCTAGCTCCCAGGCTGGAGCCTGGGAGCTAGAAACAGAGGCTCCGCCTCTGGCTCCCAGGCTCAGCCTGGGAGCAAAAACAAGAGGCTCCGCCTCTTATAAAACAAACAAAAAGGAGAAAAATTATGTCCCACTTCACTGCTATCAAAACCCAAATCCGCGATGTCAACGCCCTAGTAAAAGCCCTAGAAGATATCGGCTTCAAAGACAAAATTGAAGTTCACCAAACAGCCCAAGGACTTTACGGCTTTCAAAACGACTTGCGCCCAGAAACCGCAGAAGTAATTATCCGGCGCAAATACCTGGGTGCAGCCAGTAACGATCTCGGCTTCAAAAAGCAAGAAGACGATACCTATGAAGCCGTGATATCTTCCTACGATCGCGCCTACAATTATGGACAGCAATGGGTGAACGAACTAACCCAACGCTACGGCTATCACATGCTGATGGCAACAGCACCCGCCCAAGGCTTTACCATTGAAGAAGAAGAAACTTTAACAGATGGTACGATTCGGGTAGTTGTAGGACGTTGGGTGTAGGGAAAACCTAACCCCCCAGCCCCCTTCCCTGCAAGGGAAGGGGGTGCAAGATTGCCCCCTCTCCTGCAAGGAGAGGAGAGAATTCTTGCCCCCCTCTCCTCGCAGGAGAGGGGCTGGGGGAGAGGTCGATTTCAAATCTGAAATTGGAGCTATTATGTCGCATTTCACCACAATCAAAGTCCAAATCAAAAACGGCGAAATCTTGCACCAAATCTTAACAGAATTGGGGCATAAAGTCGAGTGCAACACCTTCGTGCGCGGATATCAAGGCGATACCACTAAGGCAGAATATGTCATTCGCCAGACAAATGGTTACGACTTAGGCTTTCGCCGCCAAGGTGAAAATTACGAAATCGTTGCCGATTTTTGGGGCGCGAGAATTAATCAGCAAGAATTTGTTAATTCAATTTCCCAAAAATATGCTCACAAAACATTGATGGCGACGGTACGCGACCAGGGTTTCAACATTGAAGACGAAGAAATCCTAGAAGATGGAACCGTGCGCGTAGTTGTAGGGCGCTGGGTGTAAAGAATTGCAGATTTTAGATTTCAGATTGAAATCTGAAATCTAAAACCTCAGAATTGTGTAGGGTGCGTAGCTCTCTCGTAGTTGAGGTGATAATAAAACCTGATAAATCATTGCGAAAGCTTGTGGTATAAAGGTTAGTGGGTTGGGTTTCGCTTCGCTCAACCCAACCTTGTATCTTAAGAGAAGTGGTAGGCCGTCCCAACCTTGGTCACGAAAGATTGCCATAAGTACGGGAGAGTCACCGCAACCCGAAAACCGTGATTCCCGTCCCGATCGCCCAGCGATTTCCTGCTGCGGTTGGCACTGCGGCAAGCGATCGCACCAACGCTCGGATAGCCGCCGATCCACGAACCTCCACGCTGCACTCGGTCGTCAACTCCGCCAGTTTCCCAAGAACTTCCGTTACAAGGCGCGCCGTTATAGTTATCGTGCCAAACATCTTGACACCATTCCCAAAAATTCCCGTGCATATCGTACAGTCCAAAACTATTCGGCGGAAAACTCCCCACCTGGGTTGCATGGCGGAAAAGTCCCTTTGGCGGCGAAACATAGGGTTTGTATCCGTAATAGTTGACTAAATCGGGAGTAATGGCTTCCCCAAAGTAGAAAGGCGTTGTTGTACCTGCACGACAAGCATATTCCCATTCGGCTTCGCTGGGTAAGCCATAATTTTTCCTCGTTTTTTGCGATAATTTGGCACAGAATTCCTTAGCATCTCGCCACGATACATTGTGTACAGGTAGTTTTACACTTTTAAGATCGGAAGGGTTATCTCCCATCACGGCTTGCCATTGTTCTTGAGTGATGGGATATTTGCTCATAAAGAAAGGTTTGATGGTTACTTGATGTACAGGTTTTTCCCAATTATATTTATCGGGTTCACCCATTTGAAATGTTCCACCTGGAATTGCAACCATTTCTAATCCAACTCCATTGCCCAAATCTTCTGTAAAATATCGAGCATAGTGACGGCGACGGCTGTTTATTTTCCCAAAAACATCAACTGTCACTACTTCAAATTCAAAGAAAGGAAGGCCATTATCTAACTGCTGCTTGACTTTTGGCTCCTGTCTATCTTTGAGCAAGGAATAAGCAGCAAATTGCACCTCGATTGATTTATCCTGCAAGGCTGGCAGTACTAAGTCTAATCCTTGATCTCCATACTTGATGGCGTCATAAAGTGCATTTATGCGTAATTCTAAAACTGGACTGGTGTTGAGCAAGAAATAGGCAGAATTTTTCACCTCAATTGATTCATCCTGCAAGGCTTGCAGTAATAGGTCTAATCCTTTCTCTCCATACTTGAGGGCGTCATAAAGTGCGTTTATGCGTACTTCTACAATTGAACTGGCGAAGCGTTTTTTTACTCCCGCAATTCCGCCTAAGACAGCAGCATTGATGGGTGGGTTTTGTCCGCCCAAAACAGCATCGTATTCTCTGGGTTGATTGGGATTTTCAGACATGAGATTTTTTCCTTTATATTAATAGACTGACGCAGCGACACTAAATATGGATCGATGGTGCGTTACGCTAGCGCTAACGCACCCTACAGATACTTTTTCCTTTATATTAATAGACTGACACAGAAACATTAAAGATAAATCGATGGTGCGTTACGCTAGCGCTAACGCACCCTACAAATAGAGGTTGACACACCTGGGGCAGAAACATGATTCCTCGTTTATCGTACTTAAGCTGCCAAAACTTGCTCAACCGTTAACGTCAATTCTGGGAAAGTTTGCGATACGAGCGCTTGATTGCCAGTAAATTCTGTAACTTCATAAAAGCCTTCAACCAGTAGCAAGACAGAAACTTTAGACCCAATCGGATCGACAATCCAATATTCAGGAATTTCTCGCACGGCATATTCAGAACGTTTGTAGCGATAATCATCTTGGGAGTTTCCCGGACTGACAATTTCCACTGCCAGGATAGGCGGAGCTTCTAGAACGGCAGACGACATCGTTCTAATTGCTTCTCTTTGAATTTCCGAGAGAATTACTAAGTCGGGAATTCTTGATTTTCTTTCACCCGTGCGAACGCCCACGTTACTCGGTATAACTATCCAATTTAAACCTAGTCTTTGGATCTCTGCATCGAATTGTTTGAACAGAAAGACCATGATTAACGTATGTAATCCGCTGGCAGGTGGCATGGGAATTAGCTCTCCATTAAACAGTTCATACTTTAAATCGGTGCCATCATGATAATTCAGATATTCTTCAAATGTGTAAAGTTTTTTCTGAGTTTGAATCATAGTTACCATTACCTCCAGCTAGTTGAGCGCAGGGGTTATGCCATCGATTATAACAACGCAAAAAGAAACGTAAAGAGCTAATTAATCTAAGCAGAAGAACAAGCAACCCGAAAACCCATACAGGGATATCTAGAATTTGGTGCAGCTTTGAAACGAAACGCCGAACGACTGCACCTGGGAAAGTAGCACCACGCACCACCGCGCAACTGCCGATATTGATTATCTCCACCATATATCCAAACGCTGCCATCTTTCGGCGCATCGTGATAATAATTGTGCCAAGGATCGGCACACCATTCCCAAACATTCCCGTGCATATCAAATAACCCGAAAGCATTGGGAGGAAAATTGTCTACAGGTGTCGTTTCTTTACGATCGATTCCCTTTGGTTCCTCGCGATAGCTATGCACTCCGATGTAATTAGCCAAATCGCTAGTAATGGTTTCACCAAAGTGGAAAGGTGTAGTTGTTCCTGCACGACAAGCGTATTCCCATTCTGCTTCAGAAGGCAGGCGATAAATTTTCCCTGTTTTTTCCCAAAGTCGCTTACAGAATTCTTGTGCTTCGTCCCAAGATACATTTTCTACAGGTAAATTTTCTCCTCTGAAACAGGATGGATTAGGATTGAGTTTGATTTTAATTTTAGGCAGTGCGGCAACAGCTTGCCACTGTGCCTGAGTCACGGGATATTTGCCGATAAAAAAAGGTTGAACGGTTACTTGATGTTGGGGAGTTTCCCAATCTTGCCTCTCTTTTTCAGTTTTCAGGGAACCCATGAAAAAAGTTCCACCTGGAATTGCAACCATGTCTAGTTTAACTTGATTCCCCAAGTCTTCGGTAAAAAATCGGGCATAGTGCAGCGAACGACTATTTATCTGTCCTTTTATATTAACTGTGACTACTTCAAATTCAAAAATACCGAAGAATTTATCTAGCCGCTGTTTGACTTTGGCTTCCTGTCTACCTCTAAGTAAGGAATAGGCAGCAAATTTGAGCGGGTTCGATTCATCTTCCAAGGCTTGCAAAACTAACTCTAAGCCTTGTTCTCCATAGTTGAAAGCATCTGCAAGTGCGGCGATGCGTACTTCTAATATTGGGCTGGCGAGGCGCTTTTTGATGCCTTGAATTCCGCCTAATACGGCTGCGTAGATGGGTGGGTTTTGTCCTCCTAAGACGGCATCGTATTCTCTGGG
>DNGG01000194.1 GCA_003486675.1 Cyanobacteria bacterium UBA11372 | reverse complement strand
TGCGATTTGATTGTAGTTGAGATCCAGCCATGTCAGATTGGTGAGGGCAATGAGGGGACTAATATCTGCGATTTGATTGTAGTTGAGATTCAGCCATGTCAGATTGGTGAGGGCAATGAGGGGACTAATATCTGCGATTTGATTGTAGTTGAGATTCAGCCATGTCAGGTTTGAAAGTATCCGATCCGCTTCATAGCAGTCAGAAGTATTAGCATACTTTAACAGCACTTCAACTGTATGCTTTGCTGCTTCTGTTAGACTATCAAAGTGCAAACACCAGTCGGCAAAGGTGGTGAAATTGGTGGTTTGGTTGGGTTGAGAAGACATAAAGTAATAGAGTTAAATCGATTTGAGAATAAAGGCGAAATGCCAAAGGCAGGCGATGCGATATGCCTCCGGTATGCTTACGCGATATGGCTCCGGCACGCTGACGCGATCGCAGCAGACTAAAATGCCAATTGCCACTAATCTACCATCAATTGTTTGATGCGATCGCGAAACAATATCAAAATTATAATTTTGCCCATAATTCAATTTTCTACTACCCAATTCTGACCCTCTAAAGGTTCTCCTGGGAAAAAAGTAACATCCAAAACTTGCTCAATCGCGTAGGGACACTCATGGGGAAAGTCTTCATCAGTGAGGGATGTTTCGCTTACAGCCAAGTCGAGTCCAGATTTGTATGCTTTTTCCAACGCTTCAGGAAGATAGGGTTTTAAGCTAGGATTTTCATCCAATAGGTCACGAATTTCACGGCGTTGTCCTCGCATGGTGATAAACCAACTTTTCGCTCGCTTGCTAGGCTGAAATTCCCACTTAAGCAAATGACCAAGTAAAACTCCCAGACGATTTCTTAATTCCTGCCGTACTTGCTTACCCAAAGATTCGATCTCCTCGGCTAAATTTTCAATATCCAAACTATCCCATACTCTTTCTCGCAGTAGTTTAGCCTGTTCCTGCGTCCAAGCATAGAAATCTTGCTCGTAAAGATTGGAAGTTATCTGTGAGGATGCGCTGATTTTTGTATCCATAACTGATACCATGCGTGGATTTTAGATTTTGGATTGTGGATTGGTGCGTCAGGCGCAAGCTGTTAACTGGGGTAAAAACTCACCAATTATATGCGCCTGACACACCCTACAGTCTACAATTTTTCTAGCCTTACCAAAGCATTGTAATCTGGGATGCCGGAGATATGCGATCGCTTCTTCCGATCCAACAATACATTCCCTTCAGGCCAGTGTACCTGCAAATTACCCGGTTTCACAGCAGCGATGTAAACTTTCCCCTGCAATTCCCCTAAATCGTTCTTTAAAACCACAGCATCTCCCTGTTTTAATCCCAATTTTTCCGCATCTTCCCCACTCATCAACACTGCTTCTCGAAAAGCACCAGTAATCGCATCTTTCTTTTCTTGCACCATACTGTTGAACTGCTTCCCGCGTCGAGTTGTCACCAAGAAACAACCTGACGGTAACTCTCTTTCTGGCAAAGACAAAGGTGCAAAATGCGCCTTTCCATCCGATGTGGGAAAATTCCAACCAAAAGCAAGATGGGAACCGCCATATTGAAATTGATCGCCAGCTTCTTTTAAATGTTGAATTCCCGCATACTGGGGAACCACCAAAGCAATTTCTTGGCGCATAGCTGCGGTATTTTCAAATTGAAGCTGATCTGCCAATTCTGGCTTTATCCGCCTTGCCAATTCCATCAATACTTCCCATTCCGGACGCGCTTCGCCAATGCGATAACCGGGAATTTCCGGACTAAAAATCACCCGCCTTTCGGTGCTAGTTTCTGTTACTCCTCCAGGAATTTCATAGCGAGTTGTAGCCGGAAGTAAAACTACTGTATCTGCCGGTTCAAGTAACATCTGACTCGAAAGCACAATATCCATATGTACCCGCAACGGCACTTGTTTTAAAGCCGCTTCCACATAATCCGGTTCCGGTAAAACTTCCAGGAAATTTCCCCCGACTGAAAACAGTACATCCAGCTTATTTTCAGACGCCGCATCAATCATTTCTGTGGCAATTAAACCCTTGCTGCTAGGAACATCAAATCCCCAAATCTTACTCAATTCGGCAGCATTTTCAGCCGTAATCGATTTACCTCCTGGAAAAGCCGTCGCATAGCATCCCATTTCCGCCCCACCCTGCACGCCAGAGTGTCCCCGAATTGGCATTAACCCACATCCTTCTCGTCCGACAAATCCTTTAGTTAAAGCGAGATTAATGATAGAACGCACGTTATCTTCGCCGCATTCGTGTTGAGTAATTCCCATACTCCAAACGAACACAGCTTTTTGCGCTTCTCCTACCATTTTGGCGAAGGCGTACATTTCATCTTTTGTCGCACCAGAAACGCGCTCTAATTCTGCCCAAGATTGCGTATCGAGAGCGGCTTTTAATTCGGCAAAACCTGTGGTATAATTACCAATAAAATTCGCATCAATCCAGTTATTTACAATCAGGTGTTTGAGCGTGCCATTGAGGAAAGCAACATCTCCGCCGACGTTGACTAAAAAGAAATCTTCCGCGAATTTAGTGCCAAATAAAGCACTTTCCACAATTGAAGGAACCCAATATCGTTCCATTCCCGGTTCGCGGTAGTTGTTGATGCAAACTATTTTTGTCCCGGCTTTCTTTGCCCAGTGGAGATATTTAACCGTAACCGGCTGATTGTTGGCAACGTTTGAGCCAATAAATACTAATAAATCTGTGCCAATCCAATCTTTATAAGAGCAAGTTGTTGCAGCGACGCCGAGGGATGTTTTAAGTGCCGCAGTACTGGGAGAATGACAGACGCGGGCAGCATTATCAATGTTATTTGTTCCCATCGCCCGGACTGCTTTTTGCACGGCATAATAGGTTTCATTCACAGTGCCGCGACTGGTGATATAAAAGCTAAGTTTGTCAGGTGTAGTGTTGCTGATGCGACTAGAAATCAAGTCTAAAGCTTCATCCCAATTCACCCGTTTAAATCCCTTTTCTCCACGTTGGCGGATCATCGGATAAGGCAATCTTCCCAAATCGCGTAACTCGGCACTGCGCTTACCTTTTAACTTCGAGACATCTGCTAAAATTGCCGGATCGAATGCTGGCATTGTATTCATCCGCAACAAACGCAAACGCACATTGCACACGTGGATGCCATCTGTTGTCCAATCTTTCATTCCCGTTGTGCCTAACGCACAACCATCGCAGACACCTTTATTCAGGACTTCCCACGCATAAGGTAGGTTATCTCGCGACATCCAAATGGCGCGAAAAACTTCCCAGTAATTATTGGGATATTGTTCGCCGATGCCGAAGGGTTTCCAACTTGCCCAGTTTTCCGGTGTCCAGCTTTTTTTAGGTTTGTTTAACATGGCAGTATTTTAATAGACTATAAGTTTTGATTTAACAACCAAAACGCTAATTTTTCAAGCCAACAATTCATCGACGGATATGCTAAAACCTGGTAGAACAATTTGAGTGCTAGCTACCTCACCTAAATTAAACAATCTCTGCTGTTGTTGGGTAATGACTAAAACCCACTGACTTTCAGGAAAAACTAACCAAACTTCTTGACAGCCAGATTCTAAATATTCTCTGACTTTTGTAAATACTTCTTCCGCTTGATCTGTTGGCGAAACAATCTCAGCAATTAGAGGAAAACTTTGAGGTAGTACCGTAAAGTTAACACCAAATTGTGTCAGTAATTCTGGTGTGATGTAGGCAACATCAGGACAACGCCCTCGCGCTACTGTGCGACAAGGTGTTTCGGTGTAAACTTCTCCACCTCGATCGCTGGAAATCATGAAACTTCTCCAGTAATAAGAGAGTTTAGCTTGAATTCGACCCTGTTTTGCTGCCATGCCGTTTTTCTCGACTAATTGCCCATCTACCCATTCTGTATTATCGGGGGGATTGAGCATATAGTCTTCTAGCGTCAAGATTTTTGATCTTTCTGTGGTGGTTAACATTGGTATTTGCCTTGAGAGTGCTTACTAATATTATCGCCGCTTGAGGATATTGGCTGTGAAGTAGGTGTGATGCTTGCAGCGATGCTCAATTTCCGGCATAATTCTTAATCATTTCAATCACTTTTGCAAAAACAATATCGGCAGCACGCTTAACAGCCGGACTTAATTCTAACCCAAAACCAAGATTTTCCGCTTCAATTAAATAAACCGTTACCTCTTGAGGAAAATCATCTTTAAAAATCTTTCGCCCCGCAGCTAAAGCATTATCCCAGCGAAAATCGTGCAGATTGTAACTTGGTTCCGGTAATGCTTCTAATTCTTCTCCAGGAACTTTAAACACTGCACCGGGTTCGGAACCCGTCGAACTCGCATCAATAATTACTAAATGTTTGCTACCCCTAGCTTGAAACATTACTTCCATTCCCGCTGTGCCGCAATCATAAACTTGAACATTGGGATAAGGATTTTCTGCCAGAAATTGCTGGAGGCGTTGAGCAATAATTGCACCGACAGCGTCATCATTTCGATTGAGATTACCGCAACCAATAATAGTTAGCATGGGATATTTTTAAACTCGAATCACTTGACCGCTTAACGCTGTTATTTTTACATCCTAAATCGTGATGCCAATCGGATCAAGACACTGTATCATCGCGAGTGTTGTGCAAAACAT
>DNGG01000205.1:14425-14667 GCA_003486675.1 Cyanobacteria bacterium UBA11372 | reverse complement strand
AAAAAATATGCCAGGGGCTTTAGTCCTGATTTTTATTCCTTTTGCCAACTGATACCAGAGCATGATTAAATCACCAAAAACTTAACTAAACTTAACCATATCTCCTCGCAACGAGGAGGTATTTTTGTGGTAAGTTAGACGGGTTGCCGAAAACCAAGGCACAAAAACCGCGAAACCTTTTTCGCAAAACCTCAATTTTTCTTGATATTCCGAGTACGCTCGGCTTGAGCGGAATTGACGCC
>DNGG01000205.1:13553-14108 GCA_003486675.1 Cyanobacteria bacterium UBA11372 | reverse complement strand
TTAGCCAAGTTCTGTGAAGCAGTTTCCCAATGATTCGACTGACGACGCCCAATGATTCGGCGGCGCTGATTGCCCTGGCTGTAGCGGCAGGGATGTTCGCCGCGAACGAAACTGAGGCGCTGGGTAAAGTGCTGGCGGATTACTTCAGCGGCAACCTCGGCGACAATCATATCTGGATTGCTGACGAGGAGGAGGGTAAGCCTTGCGGCGTTGCCTACTACGCGCCAGATCCGATGGCGGATCGAACTTGGTATTTATACATGATTGCTGTGCATCCGGACTATCAGAGACAGGGGCGGGGAAAGGCACTGATAGAGCATGTGGAAAATGCATTGCGGGCAAGTGGCGAAAGGCTATTGCTAGTTGAAACATCGGGCTTGGCGAAATACGATCGCGCGCGGGCATTTTATATCAAATGCGGCTTCGAGCAAGAAGCGCGCATCCGCGACTACTGGGCAGCAGGCGATGATAAGATCGTGTTCCGCAAAGCGTTGATTTAGCTTTTTTTTGTGGAAGAATTGACAGTTGACAGTTGAGGCAAAGAAACCGGGTTTC
>DNGG01000205.1:6605-13283 GCA_003486675.1 Cyanobacteria bacterium UBA11372 | reverse complement strand
GTTTTACCAGCCATGCTGTAAAACGCGAGAAATTTTTTAAACCCGCAAGGGCTTAGGCTACCGATGCTACCGGACATGATATCACTGGAAAAATCGTTAATATTATGTCCATTGAATTGCCCATAATAAAAAATTTCACCCAGTCGTTGCGTAGGGACACGGCATCAGAGGTATCTCGGACAAACAGGTAACTTTGATCGTGCCGTGCAAGGGCTGCCGATCGTGGGTAATCGACCGGACATAATATAAATCAACCTTGCGTCACACCAATCTACAGCCTACAGATAGAGTTTTACCTCGCTACTTTTAACTAATATCAACAACGACTGAGGCGCGAGGAAGATTCATGAGAGCAGAGATATCCGCAGTCTGGGACAAGATTCAAAGCATGATTAATGACTTTATTATCCTGCTGCCGAATATGGTACTGGCGTTAATTGTCTTTGCCATCTTTTTCTTTGTGGGCAGAGCAATTAAAAGAGTAGTTAGACGGGTTACCCGCAACCGCCGCCAAGCCAGGAATTTAGGACTGGTGTTGGGAAGGTTAGCGCAGGGTATTACTGTTCTGATTGGTCTGTTTGTTGCCTTATCGATTGTAATTCCCACATTTAGAGCAGGCGATTTGGTGCAACTGCTGGGAATTAGCGGGGTAGCGATTGGTTTTGCCTTTCGCGATATCTTACAAAACTTCCTAGCTGGTATCCTAATTCTGTTAACGGAACCGTTCCAAATCGATGACCAAATTGTGTTTAAAAACTTTGAAGGAACGGTAGAAAATATCGAGACTCGCGCTACAACTATCAGAACTTACGATGGTCGCCGGATTGTCATTCCCAATGCCGAATTGTTCACGAATTCGGTTACGGTAAACACCGCCTTTGAGAAACGCCGGATGGAATACGACGTTGGGATTGGTTATGGGGACGATCTTGACCGAGCCAAGCAGTTAATCATGGAAGCAATGCACAGCGTCGATGAAGTTTTGAAAGACCCTGCTCCTGACGCGCTGGTGATGGAACTTGCAGGAAGTAGCGTCAATATCCGCGCTCGATGGTGGATTACTCCACCGCGACGAATTGACGATCTCAGATCGCGGGACAAGGTACTTTCTGCAATTAAGAAAAAGCTGACTGCTAACGGTATTGACTTGCCGTTTCCGACGCAGCAAATTTTGTTTCACGACCAAACCGAAGAGACAGATGGCGATCGCTCTCGTCAAAGGGAAGGATGGCCTGCTGGATCTGGCACAGTTCCCAAACCCCGCAGCATTGGGGGTTCTCTGCGAAAATTAGCCGAAATGCGATCGCCACAAAACGACAACGGACAATCTTAACCCCAGCACAACTTATGAACAATGTCAAGTTAAGCAAACTGTGGGATTCGCTCCACTCTAGCTACTGGTTTATCCCGACATTGATGGCGGTGGGGTCGATAATTTTAGCGATCGCCATGCTAACCCTTGACCGCACGGGTAATATACCTTCCTGGGGGTGGATTTATACGGGGGGAACCGATGGCGCGCGCGCGGTGCTTTCATCGGTTGCCGGTTCAATGGTTAGCGTTGTCGCTACAGCATTTTCGATTACTATTGTGGCGCTTCAACTCGCGAGTTCAAATTTTGGCCCCCGATTGCTGCGTAATTTTATGCAAGATACCGGCAATCAAATCGTGCTTGGTACTTTCATCGCCACGTTTATTTACTGTTTACTCGTACTGCGAACCATTCATGCAGAAGGAGATGAATACAACGAGTTTGTACCTCAACTCTCGGTGACAGTCGGTACTGGATTGGCAATTGTTAGCATCGGCGTGCTGATTTACTTTATCCATCACGCATCAACGATTATTCAAGCGTCTCACGTCATTGCTCAAGTTAGTGGCGAATTAGACAAAGCAATAGAT
Organism: Cyanobacteria bacterium UBA11372; assembly: GCA_003486675.1. Classification (GTDB taxonomy): domain Bacteria; phylum Cyanobacteriota; class Cyanobacteriia; order Cyanobacteriales; family Aerosakkonemataceae; genus Microseira. Next base: position 11,381 of record DNGG01000205.1, on the reverse strand, counting down.
AGGCTATTCCCCGAAAAAATTGGTGATAATAAAGCGAACCAACCGCGACAAGTTGGAGAAATACCAGTAAATTTTGACGAGGAAGCAAATCCAATCAAAGCTACTCGCGATGGTTATTTGCAAGCAATTGATGACGGCGAATTAATGAAAATAGCCCGTCAGTACAATCTGCTTGTACGTCTTAAAACTCGACCGGGAAAGTTTATCGTCAAAAACAGCGAGGTAGCGATGGTTTTGCCGGGAGAAAAGGTGAATCAGAACCTGAACCAACAAATTAACGATGCTTTTATTCTGGGCAAAGAACGAACTGAATATCAAGATGTAGAATTTCCCATCGATCAGTTAGTTGAAATTGCCTTGCGGGCGATTTCTCCTGGTATCAACGATCCGTTTACGGCGATTCGCTGCATCGACCGAATCAGCGCCGGATTATCTCGCCTCGCTCAAAGAGATTTTCCCTCGCCTTATCGCTACGACGACGAGCAGAATTTGCGCGTCATAGCTCTTGGAGTGACGTTTGAAGGATTAGTTGATAGTGCCTTTAACCAAATTCGCCAGTATAGTAAACCAGATGTAGCAGTAACAATTCGCTTGTTAGAAGCTATAGCTTGCATCGCCACTTACACCCGCAATTGCAAACAACGAGAAGCTTTACGCCGTCACGCGGAAATGATTTTAAATAGTAGTCGCGAACAAATCTCTCAGGAGCAAGACCAAAAAGATGTGCAGGAACGCTATTACCGAGTTATAAAAGCTTTAGGAGAAAGTTGATTTATATGAACGTTAATACTTTAGCTTTATCCGCATTAATTGCTATTGGTTTAGCGCTGACACACTTATTTTCCGGCAAATTGCGGTTTACTTCTATTCCTCGCAGTAGCTGGCTTTCAGCGGCGGGTGGGGTTTCGGTTGCTTACGTTTTTGTCCATATTTTACCAGAATTAAATCAACACCAAACTGTATTAGAGCAAGTAGAATCGGGGGTAATTTCTTATTTAGAACACCACGTTTATTTAATCGCTTTATTAGGGTTAACTGTATTTTACGGACTAGAACGAATTGCCAAATTATCCCGCCAGCGTGGCAAAAGCGATACCACCAGTCCTGGCGTTTTTTGGCTGCACATTGCTTCTTTTTCGATTTACAATGGCTTGATTGGATATCTGCTGCTGCATCGGGAACAACCGGGAATTATTAGTTTGTTGTTGTTTTCTGGTGCAATGGCGCTGCATTTTGTAGTGAATGACTCTGGTTTGCGAGAACACCACAAACATATTTACGATCGCATCGGACGCTTTCTACTAGCAGCAGCGATTATTGTGGGGTGGGTATTGGGTAGCGCGACTGAGATTGGAAGAGCTGCGATCGCAGTGTTATTTGCCTTTTTAGCTGGAGGAGTTATTCTCAACGTCCTCAAAGAAGAATTGCCAGAAGAAAGAGAAAGCCGGTTTTGGGCATTTGCCCTGGGCGCTGGAATTTACACCGCAGTTTTATTGACTTTGTAGCGATCGCATTTAACTGAAAGCAATATCATAAGTTTTTACTCAAACATCTTCCATCAGGAGGATATTTTATTATTGCATCAGACAGACGGCAAGGTTTGTTTGGTTAGATTAAATGGAGACACAACCAAGGTTTTGCAATGTTGAACCGAGACAATAGACCTTTTGCCCAAGTCAATTTTAAACACTGTAAATTCCCATTGCTGCAAGAGGTTGATCGTTCAGAATCGGGAGTACTTTATGAAAACCAAATCACTTTCAACCACAATTGCACTCGATAAACTCAAACCCAGGAAAAAAAAGCCAGGGATATTACAAATCATCTCTGGAACTCTATTAATCGCTCTGCCAACCATTCCGATTGTTGCATCAGCGACTCCTTATTCTAGACTCAATGAAGAACCCGATCAAAGATTGAGTCAGCAAGGGTTAAGCCAAAATCTGGTTTCTCCAGCGAGGCGAACTACTTCCATACAACCACCTTTGCCAGAAACCACACAGAGTCCGATTGCGACTGTCACACCAATGGCAAATCAGGTAAGCGTGCAATTAAAAAACGGCACAAATGCGCCGATTTCCTATCAAGCGATTGGACATACCGAACCCCGAATCCTACCAGGTGGACAAGAAATTGTTTTGCAAAATCTACCAACCCCTGTCACTGTGACAATGGTGCGCGAAGATGGGGGATTGCTAGAAGTTAGACCCATGTCTAGTTCTGCAACGGGGATGCTGGCAATCTCGTTGAATGAAAAGACTGAATTTGATGACATTCAAGGGGCTTTAAGGATTCAACCAGATGGTCAAGTCTTTTTGAATTAGGCAGTAAAACATGGATGGCTAATAGCTAATAGCTAATTGCCTCCTCCAGCAGCCATTAGCGATTAGCTATTAGCAGTTACACATGATATCAGTTTATTCAGCAAGCAGGTGTAAATTATGAATGAATCACAATCCTTTTCGCAACCGCTTAACCAACCGGAATTCGTCGCCAGTTTTCGCTTTTTCAGTCGGTTTAGCTTTTGGATACAGTTAGCGTTGGGTGCAGTTTCCGGCATTGCTTTATTATTTGCGATGTTTAGCCGCAACATGACCGAGCAAACCAATAATGCCGGGATGGGGTTCGGCATATTTTTAGCGATTGTTGGCATTTTATTACTGTGCTTCCGAATCTTTTGGGATTTTCGCTATCGGCTTTTAGGCAGACGGATGCAAGCAGCCACTCCCCAGTTCCAACCCAGCCGGGAAGACGTGATTAAAACCTTACAGATTGGATTAACTTCTAGTTTGGTGGGGATATTAATCGCGTTTGTGGCTTCTGAAGAAACAGTGGCTGTAGTACTAGCAAAAACTCTGGCTCAACCGCAAACGGTGGCAGCAACATATACGCCAGAAAATGCGATCCGTTCCCTCGATGTTTTTGTCACCTTGGCAAACGTGAATATGATTGGCGCTCACTTGTGCGGAGCTATTACTTCTCTGGGATTACTCAATTGGGTAGAGGAGTAGCGATCTACGATTGTGGCAGCAGGGCACGGCTTTGGATGTAGTTACCTCCTTGCAGCCGTTGCCCATCCTACAATCTGAGGAGACGAGATGCAGCCACTAGATTTAATTGGAAGCTTTGAGGAGCGCAAGTTTTCAGATTTCCGCAATCCCACGATCGATACACTGATTTGGGGCAGCAAACGGCATCATATCCCCATCCTGCTAGAAATTGATGTGACGACAGCAAGAGATGCCATCCGCGACCAGAAGAAAAAAACAGGTCAAAGCATCAGTTTTACAGCTTGGATTGTGAAGTGTATTGCTCAGGCGGTTAGCGAATATAAATCTATCCATGCACTCCGTAAGGGAAAACGACGATTAGTCATTTTTGATGATGTAGATGTGGCGGTTATCGTGGAACGAGCAGTCAGTCAAGGGGGCGCAGGCGAGACTTTACCGATGCCTTATATTGTTCGGAAAGCGAATGAGAAAAGCGTCGCTGTCATCAGTTCAGAAATCCGCACCGCAAAACAATCGCCTGTCGCAGCAGGAGAAGTGCAAATTGATTCGACCCGCGCCGCCTGGATGACCAAAATATACACGATGCTGCCACAGTTTGTACGCGATTTATGCTTCTGGAAACCATTGTTTCGCGATCCTTTTCTGTTCAAGCGCCTAATGGGTACAGTGTCAGTAACCTCTCTGGGAATGGTGAGTCAAGGTGGGATGAGTTGGGGCATTCCCATTGGCATCCATCCCTTAATTGTTGCAGTGGGAGCGATCGCCAAACGACCCGGCATTGTAGATGAGCTGATTGTCGTTCGCGAGTACGTAGGACTGACGGTGCTGTTTGACCATGACGTGACAGACGGTGCGCCAGTAGCACGTTTCATCAAGCGATTGCAGAAATTAATGGCATGTGCGTATGGGTTAAAAGAAGCACAAGAGATTGATACTGAACAGAGACAAGTTGATGGCGAGAATCAGTCATGTCCAACCTAGAATTTCTAGAAATACATTCCAAATTCAGTACAAATGATTGAGAAAACAATCTCAAGGATTGTGCAGTGCAGTCAGATCATCCTCTAGAGAGAGTATTTGACTGCTCGCGCTGACTAATTTACCTACCTGGAGGGATGAAAAAAATCCCTGAACATCAGAAATTAATCATAGGAGAACTACCAATACCAAATCCGCCGAAAAAACCCATCTTTTGCTTGTCATCTTGCCAAAAATAGGTGAGCGATCGCAACGGATTTAGTATCGGGCGTCTGCATACCCAACTGAATCTAAATTCTATAAACATATGACCCGGCGCAACTCACCTACTAATAGCATTAAACAACCAGTACAAAGTGCAACTGCTCAACCTTGGTTCGAGAGACTAGCAAGATTTGGTTTTGCCGCCAAAGGCTTAGTTTATTTTATCGTTGGTTTTCTAGCCGCACAAGCAGCTTTTGGCACTGGCGGTAGAACCACAGATACCAGCGGTGCATTATCAACAATTGTCACCCAACCCTTCGGAAAATTCCTGCTATCTTTGGTCACGATTGGCCTTATTGGCTACGTACTTTTGCGAATTGCTCAAGCCATTCTCAATCCAGAACACGCGGGTGAAAAAATGGATGCCAAGCGAATTGCTCAGCGCCTTGGCTACGCTTTTAGTGCCTTAGCTTATTCAGGTTTGGCACTAACGGCTGTTAAATTAATTATCGGTTCGGGTGGTAGCAGCGGCAATGCAACTCAAGATTGGACAGCCCGATTTTTAGCCCAACCTTTTGGACGA
>DNGG01000205.1:0-6398 GCA_003486675.1 Cyanobacteria bacterium UBA11372 | reverse complement strand
CGATGGTTAGTAGGATTGGCAGGAGTAATTGCGATTGGCGTAGGTTTTTCTTATCTCTACGAAGCTTATAAAGCCAAGTTTCGCCGCCATTTAAAACTTAGCCAAATGAGTCGCGCCGAGCAAACTTGGGCGGTGCGTTTAGGTAGATTTGGCATTGCTGCCCGTGGCATTGTTTTCGGAATTATCGGTCTTTTCTTAATACAAGCTGCCAAACAATCAGATGCCAGTCAAGCTAAAGGATTTGGTGAAGCCCTAGCAATCTTAGCACAACAACCTGCTGGCCCTTGGTTGTTGGGAATTGTTGCTTTGGGTTTAATTGCTTATGGCATTTACTCCTTGGTTGAAGCTCGTTATCGGCAGATTGTGCGTTAAAAAACTGGTAATGGGTAATGGGTAATTGGTAATTGGTAATTAAATAGCAATTGTAGGGGCACGGCATCAATAGACTTTGCCCAAAACTCGAAGCTCTTCTACTGCCGTGCCCCGACCACCAATTTTGATCGTTTATAGCAGTTTGCAGGCGCATGAGGTACACCTTCGTTTGTGTAGCGGCAGTGTTAACGCTGCCGCTACACAAACAAAGCCAAAAGGCTGTACTTGACTCACTTGCAATCTGCTGTAGATGCAACCAAAAACGATATAATATCGTTTTCCTAATCGTTTGCTAGCGACCTGAACTATTAGGAATGTACCTAGTAGCCTCGTTATTTTGCAGCGGTTCTATCTGACCTTGATTCACCAAAGCTTGATGAATTAGCGCCGTAGCACTTCCGCGACTGAGCAACTCATTCGGATTAAGAACTCGCGGATTTGGATAGTTAACCACTATATTTGCCTGCGTTGCTGCTGCGACTTCATTAACCGCATTTTCGGGAATCCGATCGGCATCTTGATAATAAGATCGGAGAAACTCTAACGCCGAAATATTAGAAGGTGCAGTTGCAGTTGTTGTCGTTGTTGGGGGAACAGTCTTAGCAGGCGCAGATGCAGACGCAGGTTGCTGCTTTGCTATTAGAGGTAATAAAGGCTGCATCATCAGAGTTCCTGCGAGGGGAAATGCCAAACGATTCCTAGCAATTCTTCGACCTTGATTTGCTGGAGTTTGATTTGCTGGAGTCGTAACAGCTTGATTAGTTGTGGCAACGGGGCGATTGTAATCCCTATCTAAACCCCTCATTAACATAACTAATGCTTCTGCCTTAGTCAATGGCTGCTTCGGGCGAAACTCATTGCCAGGAAACTCATTCATAAATCCCGTTTCATAAGCTTCTTGAATCGGAGTTTCTGCCCAATAACCTTGAGGCACATCATTAAAGTAACTACCACTCGGTATGTTTCTCACCCTTGCTCGATCAAAAGCTTGCCGAATCATCGCCGAAAATTCATCCCGATCTACAGACTGCCTTGGTCTAAACGTTCCGTCTGGATATCCCTTAACAATGCCTTTTTCAGCTAAGGATTCAATAAACGGACGCCCCCAGTAATCAGGTGGAACGTCAGGAAATGTCGATTGAGTTTGTTGCGCTACCACTGGCTGAGAATTTGCTAAAAAACCAGAGGCACCAACGCTAAAAGTTAAAGCTAAAAATGCTACCCCCACTAACGGGATACGCCAGCGATTAGACATGATAAAATATCCTCCTTTTTTTGCAGTTTTAGCGAAACTATTTGGCTAAGGCATCGCGCGGGTGCGGGTTTATCAATACAATTCGTGGAAAGAAAGCGGGTTTCTCTGAAAAATTATTGAGCAAGCAAAGAGATCTACAAAGAAACTAAGGTGATGGTCTGGTTAAACCCGCCCATACAACACCATTAACCATACTGGTAGAGACGTTACATGTAACGTCTCTACTATCGGAATTGACATTAAAGGGAATTAATTGTAGTGGCATCCGCATCGTTTTCTGTCTTTACGTCTAACTGTTCGCGACGTACTGTGTCTGTTGCCACAACCGTATCTTGTTCAACTTCTTTTCTGACTTGCACTTCCTCGCGCACGAAGGCTTGCTTTTGAATATCGGCAGTTTCTTCGTAGATTTCCAAACGTGCCATTTCTTGTTGCTGAAAGGCGGTATTTGGATTTACTGGAGTGCCTGCATCTGCTGGAGTAATCCGCTCAATAATAACTCGCTCTTTTTCTACAGGAACTTCAAGTCTTACCGTTTCGGTTTCAACTCGTTTGCCAATTGCTACCTCACCAGCTTTGCGACGGGTTTTATCTGCAACTAATCGTTCTTCGTAGAGTCTGAGTTGTTGATGATCCTGTTCGTTCATCTGATATAATGCAGGATCTCGATCGTAAGTATAAGTATCGCGATCGTAAGCAGCATTACTAGGTTGAGAAGAGACAGGATGCGGTGTAGAAACTGGAGTTTCTACAGCCATATAAGTTCGAGCAGCTGCGTCTAAAGGTAATGATGCTTCTACTGGTACAGATGCTTCTACCGTCGGAGTCCGATAAATACCCCGCACTTGTTCTTCATAATCGTAATCAACTGCCATTCCATGCTCGTACCTGGGTAGGTTTTCTACTTGCTCTTTACTCCGCAAACCTGTAGCGTAAACGCGCCCCGCATTAAAATCAAGGCGAGAAAGAGCGATGGGAAGTAAAACTTTTTTGCCAAAAATCCAGGAACCTGTATCTACGACAAAATATCGCAAACGTCCTGTTTCATCTAACAGCACAGTATCGATAGTGCCGATTTTATCATCGCTATTTCCGGCATACACATCCAGCCCTTTGATATCTTCGCCATCAAAAGCTTCTTGGCGGTAGTTGGGATTAAAATCCTCAATTTTGTAAAGTAACATTGTCGTTTCCCGTACAATCTACATCAAGCTATACACCTACTTTAGATAGATATGATTTATAATGCTTCCTTCTTATGAAGGAATTAATTACTAGATGTAGTTAGGTGTTTAAATTTATTTCTACCTTGGGGTAGATGATTTTTTTGTCAATTTTTATTACCAGTGAAATGGTGCGTTACGCTACCGCTAACGCACCCTACAAATAGAGGATTTTTTTTAAGAAACCGGGTTGATTAGGAAACCCATTTGGGGTTGCAATTAAATTGCCTGAAATTCGGAAGCATTAAGGAATGGACTTGCAGTTTGGTTGAGATTTTGCATCGGATTGAGCATCAAATTAGGTGTTTGTGGGTCTGTAAAAGGAACAAGATTTGCAGAATTTATGCTTCCCTGGGATACATTAGTCGGAATTGTCTGTTCAATCGGTTGAGAGAAATTGTTAGTAAAATCGATTGATCTTCCAGTATTCCCACTATTAGTGATGTCAACGCTGCTGGAATTATTGCCTTCATTTGGTTGAATTACTGTCCCGGTAATCAAGTCAAGATTGCTGATTTGTGAAGTTAATTGTTGTCCAGTTGTGACTGTGCCGGTAATGGGAAAATCGAAAGATTTTTCATCGGCGTCATTGGTGCCGACGCCCAGCATTCCTTGGAAATTCCCAGCTATACGACCATCTAGTTCTACTGTAATTTGATCTGAAGTGCCGGGAGCGATCGCACTCGGCAAACTTCCCACAAAACTAAAACCTCTCGGCAATTCCCAACTATCTAAAAGCAGCGATCCACTGCCTGTATTGGCGATGGTGAATGTTTGGCGAATCGCAGTCCCTAAGCTCGTCGTGCCAAAGTTAACGGCTTCTGTGTCTGTATCTAAAATCTCAACGGTTCCATACCTTACTTCTATTTCTGGCAATCTGTCTGAGTCGGTAAGGTTACTAACAATTCCCCGCAGGGTAAAATCATAGGGATTTCCATTACTGCCATTGTTGCCAAATGACAAAGTGCCATTAAAGATACCCGTATTCTCGGCATTAAGTTTAACCAAGAAATCCTGTTGAGTACCTGCTGCTAACGTGGGACGATCAAAACCACCCACCAAACTGAAACCATTGGGTAAGTTAAGCGTACCCAAGTTAAAGTCAGATGTCCCCCTATTCTTCACAGTTAAAGCCCTGACAATCTCGGTGCCAACTGTGGTAATGCCGAAGTGAACAATACCCGTGTCATCGGGAATTGCGGCATCATTATCGAGTACCACAATCGGTGAGGGGGTTGGGGTTGGATTTGGATCTGGGTTTGGGTTTGGGTTTGGGTTTGGGTTTGGGTTTGGGTTTGGCGTGCCGTTATCGTTATCTACAATCGTCAAAACAGCGGTATTCTGATCCCCAATTATTGCGTCTCCTGTGGGGAAACCTAAAGTTAAATTAACAGTTTCGTTGCCCTCCACCTCCGTATCGTCAAACAAGGGAATCGCGACCGTTTTTGTTGCCTTATCTCCATCTGCCCAATTAACTGGAATAAAGCTATTGTCATAATCTTTTGGTGCTGCTAAAGGCGACGCACCACCAATCGCCGTACCGCCGTTGAGGACTACTTTTACACTCACCTCCCCACTACTGCTACCCGTGCGCGTAATATTCACCGCAGTTACAGGCGTGCCATCTTCATTAATACTGAAACTAGGGGCAGAAAATTGTAAAGTGCTGAGGGAAGCTGGGGGTGTAATTGGGTCGGCAATTCCAGGTGGATTAAAGTCAGAAACGGGATCGATTATATCGTTACCTCCCTGAAGAATTGCTAAATATTCGCCCGTTCCTTTGTCTTGAATAATTGTGTTGCCTGCGAAAGTACCGTTGCCTGCAAAAATATTCAGTTCTTCAAACGTCAAACCGCCAATTAATTCAATGACATCTTCACCGGAAGTAAAGTCTAAAATCCAGTCAGCATCAGTCAGGGTGGAGCCACCCGTGGTGCGAAAACCGGGAACATCAAAGCGTCTACCAATGACAAAAGCATCGTTTCCCGCACCGCCTGTCAGCGTATCTGCACCCAAGTCACCCAACAGGCGGTCATTGCCAGCATCGCCCAACAGTACGTCGTTGCCTTTGCCTCCAAACAAAATATCGTTGCCATTGCCGCCTCTGACGCTATCATCGCCTTCGTTGCCGCTGATGACATCCTCGCCGTCATCACCCGACAGCACATCCTTCCCTCCTAAACCATAAAGTGTATCGTTACCCGCTTCGCCATAGAGGACATCCGCGCTTTGACCGCCAAAATTGGCTTCTTCTCCTTGTGAGCCAAATAGCAGGTCATCGCCATCGCCACCAAAAAGAGTATCTTCGCCTAAGTCGCCGTAGAGGCTGTCTTTCCCTGCATTGCCAAATAAGACATCTGCCCCTTGACCTCCCCGAATTAGGTCATCGCCGTTGCCACCTTTGACTGTATCGTTGCCACTATTGGCAATCAGCAAGTCGTTACCATCGCCACCTTGCAGCAAGTCCGCCGCTGCTAAACCATAAAGCGTATCGTTTCCGGCGTCACCATACAGGACATCCTTGGTAATGCCGCTAAAATTATCCTCTGGCCCAGTACCGCCAAATAGCAGGTCATCTCCATCCCCGCCAAACAGGGTATCGTCGCCTAAGTCACCGTAGAGGGTATCGTTTCCTAAGTCGCCCAATAGCAGGTCTTTATCTTCGCCACCGGATAATAAGTCATTTCCAGCGCGACCAAAAAGTGTGTCATTGCCTGCAAATCCTAACAGGGTGTCGGCATTGGGGGTGCCTTCGAGTAAATCGTTACCGGGTGTGCCGTTAAAAATAGCCATTGCTTCAGCCTCCGCCAATCGGATGCACCGTAGAAGGGATGAGTTTGTTGGTAATATCTAGCTTCGATCCTGAGTTATATTTAAGTAATAGAAATCAGTTAAAAGGTAGAAAGAAATCCGGGAGCGATCGCACCTATTTCTTTTGATTTTATCACTAAAAAATTACCGCTTTTTTATCTATTTTTAACAAAATTGATTAACCAATCTCTACAATTATCGTCGCATCTGTAACTAGCTTCTGGCGTATTTTTTACTAATTTAAGTGACCAGGAAAAGCATATTTGCTACTTTTGCTAGTTTAAATTTGCCGGTTAAAAATATTCTATCCAAAGATAGATAACTTAATTATAATTATTAACTAAAATTCCAATCTAATGGATGGAAAAAGTAACTAAGTAAAGTAGGGATTAATCTTTTATGACATATTATCCAGATCGACCGGGGAGTCAAGTGGCTGAGCCAACAATCGTCAATCCGGTGGTGGATTACCACGACCGAGTGAGGTGGGGGCCAATTTTGGGAGGAATTGCGATCGCTCTCAGCACTCAACTGCTTTTAAGTGCCTTGGGAATCGCGATTGGATTAAGCGCGGGTGCGACAGGTGCGGATGCAGGTTCAGTTGGTGCTGGGGTGGGAATTTGGTCGATTATCAGTTTGCTGATTTCCCTATTTTTGGGCGGTTGGGTGATGGCTCAAAGTTGCGGCCCGATGACGAAGAAAACAGCGCTTTTGAATGCGGCAATTCTTTGGGGAAC
>DNGG01000207.1:11396-14476 GCA_003486675.1 Cyanobacteria bacterium UBA11372 | reverse complement strand
GGGAACCACGAGATATGCAAGTTAAACCCGCCCTCATGGGGGCGGGTTTGACCAATCAATCTGCGGAACCACGAGATATGCAAGTTAAACCCGCCCCTACGCGAAAAGGATAAATAAACCCGCCCCGACATGATATGAAACCTTGTTTCTACACATGGCGATCGCTAACTATTTTCGTTTTCCGATTTGTTAGGAAACGAACATTCTACCGTAATCTTAAGGTTGCTTTCTGCTGTGCCTTTTGTTACGTAGGGAATTCCCGTTTCGCCGCCAATTTTGATCCCGAATTCTAGGGTAACTTTATCTACATTGGCGTTAGCAATCTCTTTAAACGCATTTAACGTGTAATTGGTGTAAGCAGTAATGGTTCCTTTTATTGCCTCAAATGATTTAATCGTTTGAGCATTTCCGCCTTTTCTAACTCTGCCTCGTTCCTCACTTGTATCGATAGGGACAGCGTTAACATCTTCCGTCGCTTCAACATAGATAACAGTTCCGTCTTCTAACTCGATGGGAGTGAGTTGTGTCATAAAATTTTGTTTATTTATCTGGCGGTATCTATTATTTCACGGTTAGGCTATTAAGCAAACCGATCGGGATAAATTTTTTAGAATTTGCTCTGGTTCAAAATGCTGTAATTCCCTATCAGCAAGAGTTTCATAAATCTAAAATCTAAAATCTAAAATCATATGAGTCGGGATGCTTTGGTTGTTGGCATTAATACTTATGGGAACCTACAAAGGTTAGATGCACCAGCAGAGGATGCGGAAGCGATCGCGCAACTGCTAACCGATTCTGGGGAGTTTCGGGTGAAACGGATACCGGAAGCTGTAACCGATGATACAGTCCAAGTCGGTCGCAAAACTAAGGTAACTCTGACGGAACTTGAAGAAGCACTGGTACAACTGTTTCTACCCCAAGGAAAGACGATTCCAGATACAGCACTATTTTATTTTTCCGGGCATGGACTGCGGAAAAATCGGGGAATTCAGGAAGGATTTTTGGCTACCAGCGATGTCAATCCTGACTTGGGTAATTGGGGACTCTCGTTGCAATGGTTACGTCGGTTACTGGAAGAAAGTCCGATTCGACAGCAAATAATTTGGCTAGATTGCTGTTATAGCGGCGAATTGCTCAACTTTGACGAAGCAAATCCGGGGGAAAAGGGAAAAGGACGAGATCGGTGTTTCATTGCTGCATCCAGGGAATTCGAGGTGTCTTATCAAGACATCAGCGAACCTTACAGCGTCCTCACCAAAGCACTATTGCAAGGACTTGACCCCAAGCGCTGTCCAGATCGTTGGGTGACCAACTATACTTTGATTGATTTCCTGAATCAGCAGTTGAAAAGTGAAACCCAACGTCCGATTTTCACCAACTTTGGGCAAGAAATTAACCTGACTCGCCAGTGGGAAAAAGCAACAGCAGTCGTAACAGTATCTCCAAATGCGATTTGTCCTTACAAAGGGTTGGCTTATTTTGACTGCAATGAAGAAGATCCGAAATATTTCTATGGACGGGCTAAACTGACGAATCAGTTGCTCGACCGAGTACGCCAGAGTAATTTTCTGGCAATATTAGGTGCGTCGGGTAGTGGTAAATCTTCCGTATTGCGGGCGGGGTTACTGCATCAATTAAAGTTGGGTCGCCAGTTGTCGGGTAGCGAACAGTGGCAGACATATATTATGCAGCCGGGAGAGCATCCATTGCATAGTTTGGCACTGGCTTTTGTTGACCCGAATTTGTCCCCAGTGGAACGGGGGAAACAGTTAGGAGATGCGGAGGATTTAATTGCAGAAGGTGTGACGGGTTTGCGGCGTTTGGTGCAAGCTTCGCCGAGTCGCGTATTGTTGGTAATCGACCAGTTTGAAGAAGCGTTTACCCTGTGTCGAGATCGGGATGAACGGCGGAAGTTTTTTGCCTGTTTGTTGGGTGCATTGGAACAAATTGGCACATCCAATGTGGATAGGTTACGTGTACCCAATGTAGAGACGTTACATGTAACGTCTCTACAAATAATCATTGCGATGCGGGCAGATTTCTTTGGTAAATGCGTCGAAGATGACTACAGCGGACTGGCACAACAAATACAGGAAAATTTGGTGACAGTCACGCCCATGAATCCAGACGAATTGAGACAGGCAATTGTCGAACCTGCCAAGCGAGTCAACCTAGAAATTGAGCCAGAACTGGTAGAAGAAATGCTGGCAGATGTGGCAAATGCGCCGGGGAGTTTGCCCCTATTGCAGTACACGCTGATGGAACTTTGGAAGCAGCGCACCGATAACTGTTTGCGCCTCAATACTTACGCCCATCTCGGTGGAGTGATGGGGACGCTTCGCAAACGCGCTACCCAGGTGTATGAGTCGTTTTCGGAAGTGCAAAAAGCGGCAGTCCGGTATATTTTTCTATCTTTAACGCAGTTGGGAGAAGGCACGGAAGACACCCGCAGGCGAGTGCTGAAACCAGATTTAGTCAATCAAAGCTATCCTGAGCAACTGATTGATGAAGTAGTTCAAAAATTGGCAGATGAGAAGCTAATTGTTACCAGCGAAATGGTGGAAAAGGGTGGCGCATCTGGGCGAGTTGCCGTGGTTGATGTTGCCCATGAAGCTTTAATCCGCCAGTGGCCTTTGTTACGCAAGTGGATTAATGAGAATCGGGATATTCTCAGACAGAAACGCAAGATTGAAGCGGTAGCTGAGGAATGGCGAGAGAAGGGGAAAGCAAAGGGTTATTTGCTTCAGGGAAAACAACTGACGGATGCGACGGCATTTCAGAAACAGGAAGCTGGAAAGCTGACGGTATCAGTTTTGGCTCAAGAGTTTATTCAGAAAAGTCTCCGGCACAGACGAAATAATCGCCTCAAATTTGTTGGATTGGGTTTGATTATTCCCCTCGGTTTAGCCGTATTTCTGGGAGTTTTTGCGGCGATAGAGATTAGGAAACAGCAACTTTGGACAAGAATAAACGCTGCTCACGGACAGAAGGATAATCCAGAAAGAATCTCGGCACTTCAAGAGTTGGTAAAGCTCAATGTAAGCCTAGCTAATATCAACCTCAGCCGTGCCGACCTCAGC
>DNGG01000207.1:0-11120 GCA_003486675.1 Cyanobacteria bacterium UBA11372 | reverse complement strand
GCCGTGCCGACCTCAGCCGTGCCAACCTCAGCCTTGCCGACCTCAGCCGTGCCAACCTCAGCCCTGCCAACCTCAGCAGTGCCAACCTCATCGATGCCTACCTCAGCAGTGCCAAACTCAACAGTGCCATCCTCAGCAGTGCCGACCTCAGCACTGCCGACCTCGGCAGTGCCGACCTCAGCAGTGCCAACCTCAGCTATGCCAACCTCAGCCGTGCATACCTCAGCCGTGCCAACCTCAGCTATGCCAACCTCAGCTATGCCGACCTCAGCGGTGCCGACCTCAGCGGTGCCGACCTCAGCGGTGCCTACCTCAACGGTGCCAACCTCAGCTGCATTGAGTGGGAAAAACAACGCTTCTGTACCGACTTCACGAATGCTAAAAACCTAACTCCTAAGCAAGTGAAATCTGCTAAGAATTGGCAGCAAGCAACATACGATGAGGATTTTCGTAAAAAGCTAGGCTTGAAGAAATAGAGAGTAGAAAGTAGGAAAATGAGGGATCAGCAAGTCAAAATTCAAAATGATGGAAAAGTAAGAGCGATCGCCCAAACAATCCATGCTCTATTTTGAATGCGATCGCTCTAGCATTCAGTTAGTTTTATGGAATGCGATCGCTCCTTATACTTATGAAAATAGCAAGCACGCAATATGCGATCGCTATTTTCATTTTCATCGAAGTGCGATCGCTCTTAATTATCAATTTTATTGATTTCCAATTAAATATGATATAATTTTAAATATTAAACTGAGCCAAACAAAACCATATGAAAGCCGTTGAAGTTACAGGAACTCTAGACGAAAAAGGGCAATTAAACCTCGACCATCCGATTGAAAACTTCCAGCCAAGTCGGGTGCGAATTATCGTGCTTATTCCTGAAATAACAGAGTCAGCCGAAACAGATCCTGATGATACTCCTATTGAAGAAGTAAAAGCAAGTCTTAGGAGAGCATTGCAGGAAGCTAAATCTGGACAACGCATACCTCTATCTGAAATGTGGGAAGGAATAGATGTCGAATGAAACACCGGGCATCGAAATTGATTTAACACCTGAGTATAAACGTAATCTACGTGAATTATCAAAAAAGTATCGCAAGATTCGCGTCGATACAATGCCAATCCTTGAACAAATCCAACTGGGTAATTTTATTGGCGATCGCATCCCTGGAATGGGTGAAAATTATTTCATCTTAAAGGTAAGAGTCAAAAACAGCAACATCCAAAAAGGGAAAAGCGCCGGATATCGCCTCATTTATCAAGTTGAGTCAACGAATAGCGTACTTCTACTAACTATTTACTCTAAATCAGAACGAGAAGATATCACTCCTAATGAGATTCTCAGTATCTTAGCTGAGTTTGAACAAGATTAATAATTGCAATTTTAATCTGGGACTTTATCTCAGGCGATCGCTTGCTAATATTGATGTAAGAACGGGACTTACCTATGACTACAGCTACTAAACCTCAGCTAACTCTACAAGAGTTCCTCGAACTCCCAGAAACAGAACCTGCCTCAGAATTTATCAACGGAGAGATCGTTCAAAAGCCTATGCCTCAAGGTGAACACAGCGTACTTCAAGGCGAATTCTGCGACGTTATCAATCAAGTTGCTAAACCTCAGAAAGTTGCTTATGCTTTCCCTGAGTTGCGCTGCACATTTGGCGGTGAATCAATTGTCCCAGATGTAGCAGTATTTAGATGGGAAAGAATTCCCCTCCTGCCATCTGGTAGAATTGCTAATCGGTTTGAAATTCATCCCGACTGGGCTATTGAAGTTCTCTCCCCAGATCAAAACCAAACTAAAGTGCTTGGTAAATTACTGCATTGTTCGCGAAATGGGACTGAGTTAGGATGGTTAATGTATCCAGAAGAAGAAAGTATTTTGGCAGTATTTCCAGGTCAAAAAGTGGAGTTGTACAAAGGTGCAGATCCTTTGCCAATCCTTAACGGTATAGAGTTAGAATTGACGGTTGAAACAGTTTTTGGCTGGTTGAGTTTTAGCTAAATAATGGCAAGCGATCGCTAGTCAAGATCGTCTAAGTAAACAAGCGATCGCGCAAGCTTTTAATCAATAAAAACCTTCTTAATCAAAATCCGCATCACCTCACCAGGCTTTTTAGTTGATACCGGCGGACTCCACTCGTTCACCTCTGCAAAATGTTTGACGTGCAACGAGTGAATAATTTTCACCACCGCTTTCGGCGAACCAACAACAATCATCCTGACAAATTCACGCCCCGAATCCGGATCTGTACAAACTCGCATCTCAACAGATGCCGATACAGATTCACTGGTATCGACCAGAGTGTTTGTAGTCATTTTGTTTTACCTAAATTGGCTAAAAAGTAATATTCACTTTATCCGAATCTCAGAATTTAGAAAATCCCCACATATCTGCGTATATGCAGATCTGCGAAGATTGACACGATAATTAATTGGTGACAAAATTGGAGGTATGGGAGCAGTAGGAAAAGCCCTTAAACAAGTATTAGAAACCCATGCCATAAGCCAGAACAAACTGGCGACTGTCATGGGAGTTAAACCTTTTGTTGTTTACCGCTGGTACTATGAAAAGATAGACCCTAGAGGAGAAACCATTTTAAATATCGCCGAAGGACTGCAACAAATCGAGCCAGCCGCCGCCAAAAAATTTTTTATGCTGTACTTAGGCAAATTCCTCGAAGACGGAGATCGCCCGTAGAGAATAACTGCGTTTCTCTCGTTCTCTCGTTCCCAGGCTCCAGCCTGGGGACGCAGGGGTAGAGGCTCTGCCTCGCGGGACGACCCAAATAGAAGGCAGCAGCCTCTAAAGATTCTCTGAAACGATTTAAGGCATGGGAGCAGCAGGAAAAGCCCTTAGAGAGGTGTTAGATACATACAACATCTCCCAGAAAAAGTTGGCAGCAGCACTGAGAGTTAAACCATACGTTGTTTTTCGCTGGTATCACGAACAAACAGATCCCAGTGCCGAAACAGCAAAAGAGATCGCTAAAGCACTTGGAACCATAGAACCAGCTGCCGCCAAAGAATTTGCCAAGCTGTATATGGGAGAATTCCTAGAAGACCAAGACCAAATCTAGACTATCTCTATCCAGCCTGTAGCCTGGGAATGAGAATAGACTTCTTGCAAAGGTCGGAAGAGTTTCAACCCCGTGTAATATCATGTCCGTTGAATTGCCCATAATAAAAAAACCTCACATAGTCGTTGCGTAGGGACACGGCATCATAGGTATCTCGGATAAACAGGTAACGTTAATCATGCCGTGTCCCGGCTCCCGATCGTGGGTAATCGACCGGACATAATATAACCGGCTTTGTAGGGGGCACGGCGTAGAATAATTTTGAGTTTATACCAAAGGTTGCAGATGCCGTGCCCCTACAGTTCCCAACATCCCAGAAACCCGGTTTCTTTAACCATACCTGCGTCAAAAAGCCGATACCCTGAAGGGTATCGCTATACAAACAAAGGCTGCCTCCGCAGCCTCTAAAAATTCCAGCCTGCTCTGGCAGGCTTGGTTTGTGTAGCCACATGCTTTAGCGTGTGGGCGTTTCAGAAAATGGGCGAAGGTATTATTCAAGAAACCGGGTTTCTCAAGCACAATCTCTTGTGGGGTAGGCATCCTGCCTGCCCTACTTCACCGCAAATTGACAATTTACGCCCAAAAACTCTTGCACGCGCTTTAAATAAGTCTCAGCATCTTCCAACATGGGAAAATGAGCCGTATTGCGAATCAGGGCATACTCTACGCGATCGCTCAACTGAGCCGCCTTTAGCCCCATTGCCGCCGGAATAATTTGATCGTATTCCCCAGACACTATCAGCGTCGGAACGGTTATCTGAGCAAACTCCTGGGGCATTACTTCCGCTGCCTGCTTGCTTACCGAAGTAAAGATAGTACCCAAAGCCGCATCGTAATCTGCTAGTAAAAAATCTTCTAAAAAAGCCTTACTGATAACGCTGGGTAACGGGCGATGTAAAAATCGCGCCATGAAAAACTTATCTGCAAAGGGAATTTTCTGCAACCAGCGGGGGCGGAATTTTACCACATAACCGCCAAATTTATGAAACGCTGTAAAGGCTTTTTCGTCGTATTCAAAAATACCGCTGCACGTTAAAATTGCCCGTTCGACTTTTTCTGGATATCGGTTAATAAAAAAAGTTCCTACCGATGCACCCATTGAATGGGCATTGATATAAACTCGGTTTAAATTCAAAGCATCTAAAAGCGCGGCTAAATCGTCAGCAAAACTTTCTAATTCGTAGGTTAATTCAGCCGCTGTTTTGGGCGTATCTTTGACTAATTCTGATTCTGCTTGAATCACGCTTTCTATATCTGAGAGCGTGCGCGTTTCCCCGTTGCGGGATTTAGTACTCCGCCCAAATCCGCGCATATCGTACAGCAAACAATCAAAACAATCAGACATTGCTTTCGCCGTACTTTCCCAGTAACGCGCCGATCCACCCCATCCGTGAACAAATACCATCGCTGGTTTCGCTTCAGTCTGATTTTCTGAGCGAATCCACTCGTAATAATGATCGACACCCCGAACAGAAATATAAGGCATTTTCTGCTAATCGGTAATAGGTAATAGGTAATCGGTAATGGGTATTTTTAGATTTTAGTTTGGTTAAATTCTGCTGCATGGCCTATCGCCAATGACCAATTACCAATTACCCATTACCAATTACCAGTTTACGCAGATTCTGGTTTAGGCAGCGAGGAAGGATGTACCAAGAGTTCTGCCGTCGAGCGCTTCTCTACCATTTCCTTAGTAATGGTACAGCGCGTCACGTCTTTACGAGAGGGCAACTCGTACATGACATCGAGCATTAACTCTTCTACAATGCCGCGCAGCGCCCTGGCGCCGGTTTTGCGGCGGTAGGCTTCTTGGGCGATCGCGCGCACTGCTTCTGGTTTAAACTCCAGGTTGACGTTATCCATCTTCAGCAGTTTTTGATACTGCTTCACCAGCGCATTGCGAGGTTGGGTCAAGATTTCGGTTAAGCTTTCTTCATCCAGCGGATCTACCACAGCCATCACCGGAATCCGACCGATAAACTCCGGAATCATGCCAAATTTTACGATGTCGTCCGGTTCTACCTGTTTCAGTACGTCTGCCGTCCGCTTTTCTTTTGATTGCCCTTCTCCTGGCTGAATAAAGCCTATTGACTTTTTCCCAATTCTCTGCTCTATGACTTTTTCTAGACCGACAAACGCCCCACCGCAAATAAACAAGATGTTACTCGTGTCAATTTGGATACAATCTTGATACGGATGCTTGCGTCCGCCTTGGGGAGGTACGTTTGCCACCGTCCCTTCTAACATTTTCAACAGGGCTTGTTGCACGCCCTCGCCGGAAACGTCGCGGGTAATCGATGGATTTTCGCTCTTGCGGGCGATTTTATCTATTTCGTCGATATAGATGATGCCTCGCTGGGCTTCTTCTACGTCAAAGTCGGAAACTTGCAGCAGTCGCAGCAAGATATTTTCCACATCTTCCCCGACGTATCCGGCTTCGGTTAGCGTTGTAGCATCGGCTACCGCGAACGGCACATCCAGTAATTTCGCCAAGGTTTGAGCCAAAAGCGTTTTACCGCAGCCGGTAGGCCCCATGAGCAGGATATTCGACTTTTGTAGCTCTACCACTTCATCTGGGCCGAGTTTGCCGCTGTTTTTAGCTTGGACGAAACTCAGGCGCTTATAGTGGTTGTAAACTGCGACTGAGAGGACTTTTTTCGCTTCTTCCTGACCGATGACGTGTTCGTCCAGATATTTTTTGATTTCTCTGGGTTTGGGTATTTGATGCAGCGAGATGTTAGCCGACCGACTGCGACGCTTTTGGGGTTGTTCTGGTCTAGGATTTGGTTGAGGAGCGTGTGGACTGGTATCCAGCAGCTCCTCGTCTAAAATTTCGTTACACAGGTCAACGCATTCATCGCAAATGTAGACTCCCGGACCGGCAATTAACTTGCGAACCTGTTCTTGGGATTTGCCGCAAAAGGAACATTTTAGATGGGAGTCGTATTTGGACATAATTGCCTCTTATCCTACTGGGGTAACAGCCTTGCCTGAGTTGGGAAGGTTTTGCCGGGAAATAACCTGATCGATCAGACCGTAGTTTTTGGCTTCTTCAGCTGACATGAAGAAATCGCGCTCGGTATCTGCTTCTATTCTCTCTAGGGGCTGACCCGTGTGAGAAGCCAGCAACTCGTTCAGCTTACGTTTATGATAGAGAATTTCTTTGGCTTGAATCTCGATGTCAACTGCCTGACCTTGGGCACCCCCTAAGGGTTGGTGGATCATAATCCGAGAACTCGGTAGCGACATGCGCTTTCCTTTTGCTCCTCCTGACAGGAGAAACGCTCCCATACTCGCAGCTAAACCATAACAGATGGTAACAACATCCGGGCGGATTTGTTGCATGGTGTCATAAATTGCCATACCCGCCGTTACCGAGCCGCCTGGGGAGTTGATATACAGTTGGATGTCTTTTTCTGGGTCTTCAGCGTCTAAAAACAGCATTTGAGCTACGAGGGAGTCAGAGACTTCATCGGTTACTGGCGTTCCCAGAAATATAATGCGCTCCCGCAACATGCGCGAGTAGATGTCAAATGCCCTTTCACCCATCCCCGATTGTTCTACCACCATTGGGATCACGTTGCTGGGGATGCTTGAGTAAATTTCTAGGGTCTTTTGACTAATAGGAGAGTAATTGGCAGATTTGGATACAAGCATATTACCTATTGGGGTGGATGCCAGATGGCACTTCGACCAAAACCAGAAACTTTTTTTACAACACGACACAACTATATCTTTTATAGCCAAATTCGAGTGTTTTTGGCTATTGCGATCGCGCCTCTCGCTGGAACAGCTGGTTGTTGTTGTGTTCGTCTTAACGCACAACCCCAGGCAATTTACCTGGGGATTTGACTAACATAGAAGCCCTATTCGCTTGCTGTGGCTTCGCTTGCCGGTTCTGTTGTTGATGTTTCCTCAGCAGGTGGGTTTTCGGCTGACTCTTCCTGTTCTGGAGTAGTTTCTGCCTCGCTCGCCTTCAAGGAGCCTTCTGGCACGAGTTCCACTGTCGAATGTTCTTCCAGCCACTTGACGATTTTTTCTTTCAGCAGGTCTTCTTCCACATAGGCGCGCAGCCTTTCTGGGTCGATATCCCGCTCCTGATACTGCTCCATTAACTCTTTCATTTTTGCCTCCACCGCAGCGGGTTCTACCGAGATGGATTCGCGTTTGGCGACTTCTCCCAGTGCCACGGTGCGCTTGATGCGCGCGATCGCTTCTTCCCGCGATCGCTCCCGCAATTGCGGTATCATTTCCTGGGTAAACAGCTTCTTGATATCAAATCCCTGGTTGCTCATCTGCATTGCCGTTTGCGTCAGCATCGCGTCAATTTCTTGCTCGATCAGCGTCGCCGGTAGGTCAACTTCTACATGCTTTACCAGTTCATCGATCATCGCTTGCTCTTTGTTCGCTGCCGTTTTTTTCTCCGCTTGCTCTTTAAATCTGGTTTCCAGGTTGGCGCGCAATTCCTCTAAGGTTTGCATATCGCTGATTTCTTGAGCAAAGTCGTCGTTGAGTTCGGGTAACTCTTTTTCTTTGATTTCCTTGAGCGTGACGGTGAAAACCGCTGGCTTTCCTTCTAAGCTTTTTTCCGCATAGCTATCCGGGAAAGTCACCGCAATTTCTTTGGTTTCCCCTGGCATCATTCCCACAATGCCATCGACAAATCCCCCAATAAAGCGTCCTTCGGCTAACTCTACTTGAAAGTCAGTCGCCGAGCCGCCGGGAATTTCTGGCGCGGTTTGGGATTCGTCTTCCCCTTCGGTTACCAGTCTTCCGGTAAAATCAACTACGGCGATGTCGCCCATCTGCGCGGCGCGTCCTTCTACCGGCACTAAAGTCGCTTGTTCTTTCCGCCTGTCTTCCAGGAATTTATCCACCGATTCTGGTTCGTATTTTCCTTCCTCTACTTTTAAATTCCAGCCGGTGTAGTCGGTAAGTTGGGCTTCTGGCTGTACGTCAACGGCGGCCCAGAAGGTGAGCGGTTTTCCCGGTTCGTACTGGTTGACCAATTCTTCAAAAGAAGACCGTAGCTGGTAGTTACCAATGGCTGCGATCGCCTCCTGCTTGAGGGCTTGTTTTACCGCATCTTGAATCAACTCTTCCAGGGCAGTGGCTTTGAGGCGCATTGAGCCAAAGCGCTGGAGCAGGACTTGGCGAGGCACTTTCCCCTTGCGGAACCCAGGAATGTTTGCGTTGCGGGTCAGGTCTTGAAATACCTGCTCGTATGCCTTTTTGGACATTTCTGGCGTAATTTCTATTTCCAGGCCAATCTGGCTCTTGGGAAGCTTTTCCTGGGTTACTTTCATACTCGATTTGAATTTCCCTCGCGGTTCTTGATACTATGCTTGCTTGACTAGGCATCATCCAACTGTAGCCTTGCTCGCTTGGGCGAATCTGCCATCACGAATCTGCCAACAAATGTCTGACCCCGTGATATGCTGGTGCAAGCTACCCGTGCAGCCAAGGTGTCTGGCAACAAGGGATCGGCGGATAGTCGCCAGCTCTCAGCACGCAGAAACGGGAACACATACATGTCCCTTTCGTTTCCGCCTTCTGATAATAGTACATTTAGTGGACAGGCCGCCGCGTGTTTTAATGTGGAGTTTGGATTTGACTCAAACTTTAGTTTTAAGTACTTTAGTTGTATTCAATTTATCTGAAATATGCGTAATCGATTCCAGCAAACAAATTGAACGCAAGTTCATATTATTTAAAAGATAAACAAACATCGTTAACACTTGTGACCCTAAAATTGGGTTCTCTGTTGTCAATTTCACCTTTGTTTTAAGTGGAGGAAATAAGTTTGTCAGCATCTTATAAAGTGGCGATTTTAGGGGCGACGGGAGCCGTCGGCACCGAGTTACTGGAATTATTGGAAAGTCGCAACTTCCCCGTGTCGGAGTTAAAGCTGTTGGCTTCACCGCGTTCGGCTGGGCGTACTATGCCGTTTAAGGGGGAAAACCTGCCGGTAGAAGTGCTGGATGAAAATTCTTTTCAGGGTGTAGATATCGTCCTAGCTTCGGCAGGGGGATCAACCTCGAAAGCTTGGGCACCTAAAGCTGTGGCAGCGGGTGCGGTAGTAATTGATAATTCCAGTGCGTTTCGCATGGATGCTTCTGTCCCCCTAGTAATTCCAGAGGTAAATCCTCTTGCCGCATCTGCCCATCGGGGGATTATCGCCAATCCCAATTGCACGACAATTTTAATGGCAGTGGCAGTATGGCCTCTGCATCAAGTACAGCCGGTGCAACGTTTGGTAGCGGCAACTTACCAATCTGCCAGCGGTGCAGGTGCTAGAGCAATGGAGGAAGTGAAACAGCAAGCGACGGCTATTTTGCAAGGCGAGACACCGAAAGCGGAAATCTTTCCCTACCCGTTGGCGTTTAATTTGTTCCCCCATAACTCCAAGTTGACTGAGTTGGGGTATTGTGAGGAAGAGATGAAAATGGTCAACGAAACTCGCAAGATTTTTGGCGACTCCCAGATCCGAATTACGGCAACCTGCGTTCGGGTTCCCGTATTGCGCGCCCACTCGGAAGCGATTAATCTAGAATTTAGGGAACCTTTTCCGGTGGAAAAAGCCAGGGAAATTCTGAGTCAAGCACCCGGTGTTAAGTTGGTGGAAGATTGGCAAGCTAATTATTTTCCCATGCCGTTTGAAGCCAGCGGTCGCGATGAAGTATTGGTGGGGCGCATTCGTCAGGATATCTCTCATCCCTGTGGTTTGGAACTTTGGCTGAGTGGCGACCAAATTCGCAAAGGTGCAGCTTTAAATGCCGTACAAATTGCCGAGTTGCTAGTCTCTAAAAATCAGGTTCGACCAACAGCAGCCGTTAGAAGTTAAATATTCGCTTAGTGTCAATCGTTGGCAGTCATTGGTGAGAGGGATAACCCATGACCAATTACCGATTACCAATGACCCAATTCAGGAGTGAGGAAAAAAGTGTGGTAAGTTTTGGACGATCGATTACCGCGATGATTACGCCGTTTAAGGAAGACGGCAGCGTCAATTATGCAGTAGCCGAAAAGCTAGCAGCTTATTTGGCTGAAAACGGGTCAGATGGGATTGTGGTTTGCGGAACGACGGGGGAATCTCCATCTCTGACTTGGGATGAAGAGTACGAGCTATTTCAGGTAGTTAAAAACGCAGTAAACGGAAAAGCTCTTGTTATCGCAGGAACGGGTTCTAATTCGACCACCGAAGCGATCGCAGCAACGCAAAAAGCCGCTAAAATAGGATTAGATGGGTCGCTGCAAGTAGTTCCCTACTACAACAAGCCGCCTCAAGAAGGATTGTACCGGCATTTTCAGGCGATCGCTAAATCCAGCCCCGATATGCCGATCATGCTCTACAATATACCAGGTCGCACCGGACAAAATCTGCTCCCAGAAACGGTGGCTCGGTTAGCAGAAATTCCCAATATTGTTGCCATTAAAGAAGCGAGTGGTAACCTGGATCAGGCAAGTCAAATTCGCTGTTTAACTCCCCCTGATTTTCAGATATACTCTGGGGATGATTCTCTGACGCTACCCCTGTTATCTATAGGCGCGACGGGTGTAGTTAGCGTCGCGAGTCATCTGGTAGGCAAGCAGCTGCAAACGATGATCCAAGCCTTTGAAGAGGGTAAAATTAAAGCAGCTACTCAAATTCACTTACAACTTTTCCCGCTATTTAAAGCACTGTTTGCCACCACAAATCCGATTCCAGTTAAGGCGGCTTTGAAACTGCAAGGGTGGGATGTCGGCAGCACTCGTTCTCCCCTGTGCGAACCAACGGATGAAATTAGACAAAATTTGAAAAATGTGTTAGAAAAACTTTCATTGCTATAATGAATTAAATATTGATGCTACGTTTTGATAAGCCTAAATAATCCGAAAATTTTAGATTTAGGCAAGTTTTAATAGCAATTAGCGATCGCTCGTTTTTGGCGTCGCTAATTGTCAGATTATATTTGCTCAAATTCGTAAAATTGCTGTTACTAAAAAACCAAATTCTCTCGATACCTCATACCTAACAAAAGGATGTCAATGACTACAAAC
>DNGG01000231.1:3638-3979 GCA_003486675.1 Cyanobacteria bacterium UBA11372 | reverse complement strand
ATTTGCGTTTCATTATCCCGAAATTTATTAATCGCTTCGTCTTTTTCAGCCGAACTCATGCGACCGTGAAGCAATCCTACTTGAAATTGGGGAAAAATAGCTTCCGAAAGTTTCTGATGTTCTTCTATTGCCGAACGTAAATCTAACTTTTCCGATTCTTCAACCAATGGTAAAACAATATAAACTTGCCGCCCCTGGGCTATTTCCCGGCGCATCAAGTCGTATGCTTGGTTGCGTTCTCTACCCGATAATACGGTTGTTTGAATTGCTTGTCTTCCCGGTGGCAATTCATCGATTTGACTCACATCTAAATCCCCGTGAATTGTCAGGGCTAAAGTCCG
>DNGG01000231.1:2789-3514 GCA_003486675.1 Cyanobacteria bacterium UBA11372 | reverse complement strand
GTTGTTTGAATTGCTTGTCTTCCCGGTGGCAATTCATCGATTTGACTCACATCTAAATCCCCGTGAATTGTCAGGGCTAAAGTCCGAGGGATCGGAGTTGCTGTCATTGTTAATACGTGGGGTTGTTCGCCTTTTTGTTGCAAACGCGCCCGTTGATGCACCCCAAAGCGATGCTGTTCGTCTATTACTACTAAACCCAAACTATGAAAATTTACCGGATCTTGAATTAGGGCGTGAGTGCCTACTAATAAAGGCAATTCTCCGGTTTCTAATTGGGAGTGTATTTGACGGCGTTTGGCTGCTTTAGTAGAACCTGTAAGCAGTTCTACCGGCAAATGCAGCAGATTAAACCAACTAACTAATTTGCGATAATGTTGTTCTGCCAATACTTCTGTAGGTGCCATTAAAGCGGCTTGATAACCGGATTGAATTGCGGCGAGAATGGCAATAACCGCGACGACGGTTTTACCCGAACCAACATCCCCTTGGACTAATCGATTCATCGGGGAAGTTTTTTCTAAATCGTTGAGGATGTCGCTGATGACTCGCTGTTGGGCGTTGGTTAATTTAAAGGGTAGAATTTCGTAGAATTGTTCGATTAATTGACCTGTAGGCGCTAAAATTGCGCCCGTTTGCCTGCGGCGTAAAGTTTGACGGCGTTGGAGAAATCCTAATTGCAAGTAGAAGAATTCATCGAAGACTAATCGATGGCGGGCGGCTTGTTT
>DNGG01000231.1:0-2659 GCA_003486675.1 Cyanobacteria bacterium UBA11372 | reverse complement strand
TGCGGCGTAAAGTTTGACGGCGTTGGAGAAATCCTAATTGCAAGTAGAAGAATTCATCGAAGACTAATCGATGGCGGGCGGCTTGTTTGGTGGCGGTGTCGGCGGGAAAATGGATGTTAGCGATCGCATCCTGCAATCCCATTAACCCATAGCGATCGCGCAACGCTACCGGCAAAGGATCTTCCAATTGCTTTGCTGCGGGTAACGCCGCCATCGCCACCCGTCGCATCAAATCCGCAGGCACTCCCTCGGTTAAAGGATACACCGGCACGACGCGACCGATGCCGTGA
Organism: Cyanobacteria bacterium UBA11372; assembly: GCA_003486675.1. GTDB lineage: Bacteria > Cyanobacteriota > Cyanobacteriia > Cyanobacteriales > Aerosakkonemataceae > Microseira. Next base: position 2,369 of record DNGG01000231.1, on the reverse strand, counting down.
GAATCGATTGTATCTTCTAAATCTCCCAATACTTCTATTTCTGGGTTGTCTATTGTTATCCCATACTTATTTTTTTTCACCAAACCAGAAGCCGCAACGACTGTGCCTTCTGTATAGCGATTTTTCATCCCTTCTTGCCAAGGACGATTGCTGTAGCGCGTGCCAGCATAAAATCGATTCAGCTTAACTTGCCCGGTTTTATCCTTCAATAACAGTTCAAAAATCGTTAATTTCTTATTCTTCGGGCTTGTAAAACAGTTGCATCGCTTTACTGTTCCCACCAAAGTAACAGTTTCCCCTTCGATTAAATTCGCAATATCTACCTGACGCGCATAATCAATGTAGTCGCGGGGATAGTAAAACAAAACATCCCGAACTGTATATAAACCCAGCTTTTGGGCTAAATATTCCCCCCGCCGTCCAATTCCTGGTAAATTACCCAAAGATTGGTCGAGTAAAATTGTTTGGTTAGATTGATTTACAGGGGTTGTGCGGGGTAATTGGTAATTGGTAATTGGTAATTGGTAATTGGTAGTTTTTTGTGAATCATTCCCCGCGTCTCCTCGACTTCCCTGCTGTATTTGAGCGAGAAACCGACTTGCTGTTGCTACTAGGTGCTGTCGTTCTTCTAAAGTCAATTGAGGATAGTTAGCAAACCGAGATGCCATTTCTTGCCATTGGCGTCGTTCAATAAGGCTACTATCTGGGAGGGGTTGACCGAAACTGAGGCAAACAAATTCACTGAAGCGATATTGTTTGCCCACCAAATCTGTAAAACCCCGTTCGGCTTCGACTACTAAAGCTTTCTGCAATCTTTCCCAATCTAATTGGTTATAGGTCATAGGTAATAGGTAATTGGTAATTGGTAATTGGTAATTGGTAATTGGTAACTCAAGTTGCTAGTTATCTCTCTGGGAGCGGCTAATGGCTAATGTCAGTCAAAATCCTATATTAGCAATTAGCAATTAGCAACAGCGAAGTTTATAACTAGCAACTTGCGTTAGGTAATGGAATTATTCCTTTCTCCGATCGCCAATTACCAATTACCAATTACCAATTACCCATTACCCATTACCAATAACTAATCATCAAACCAACTGGCACGCCATGCTGATTCTGCTTCGGCGATCGCGCGTTCCCGTTGTTTCTTTTGATACTCCCGCTCAATCCCGCGCAGTTTAGCTACCAGGTTGCGAATTTGGTGGCGATATGCCATGACGTTGGGATCGGCTAATTCAATTTCCGATAACCGTAGATGAATGGCATAGACGTGAGTCACTATCGAGGTTTGCCGCTCGTCATCGTCTTCTGCTTCAATTACCAAGTTTAACAGGTTGGGCGGGCTGGCGACGCTTTCGGCGCCAGCTTCTACTTTAGCGGCAGCTTCTAGAATTGGTTCGGGTATTTTTTGGGGTAAGATTTCTGCTTGCTGTAATAAACGGTTGCTATCGCGGGAGGCTCTTTGCAGGGTTTTGGCGATCGCTATTTCCAGGTTTTCCAGCCAAACTGCTATGTCTTCTGGTGTTACTTTTGCCTGTCTTTCTGTATCTAATGTTACTTCTTCTGAGCTATTATCTCGGTAATTTTCCCCATGGGATGGCGAAGCCAAGCTGCTGCTGGGGAATTGTAATTTAGCGAGTAAGCGTTGTTTAGCCATAGCAGCGATTTCGCGCAAGGATTGTTGCAATTGTTGCCGCTGGCTAAAGGATAGGTTGAGGAATTCGTTGGGATACCCTTGGGTACAGAGGTGGTAGCTTGCCAATACTAATTGTTGGCGCACTGCTTGCCCCAAGGCGTCGAGATATCCGGCGTAGGTGGTGTGGAGTTCGGATGCGATCGCCCTCGTCGCTTCCTCCAATGCTGACAAATCCCGCGCTATGCGCTCAATTGCTCCAGCCATAACGGTAAAACTGCAACCGCAGGACAAAATTCCTGTTTTCTAGGGTAGCCCAGAGATGGGGCATGGGTGCATCAAAAACAAAATTGATTTTTTCACCCATGCCCCCTAACGGCTAATAGCTAATCGCTAATGGCAGTCTTGACCATCTCTCCCAATTAGCCATTAGCAAGCTTGCAATTAGCAACTGGCGTTATTAGTTGCCACCCATTTGCGCCGCGACTTCTTCAGCGAAGTTGCTTTCTTTCTTTTCAATCCCTTCGCCGAGTACGAAGCGGACGAAGCGACGGACTTGGATATTTTCACCAATTTGACCGACAGTCTGCTTGACCAATTCTTCCACGCTGATATTTTGATCGCGGATATAAGGCTGATCCATCAAAGATAACTCTTTCAGGCGTTTTTCAATCCGTCCCTGAACGATTTTTTCTTTGACGTTATCTGGCTTGTTCCCCAAATCATCGCGCCCCAT
>DNGG01000233.1:3018-4965 GCA_003486675.1 Cyanobacteria bacterium UBA11372 | reverse complement strand
AAAGCGACGAATCCAATCTTTTGGGCTGGTACTCGATTCGGTGCGTATGTCTTGATGCAAGGCAGATTCAGTCATTAGCTATACCAAGGATGTTATTTGCAAACAGTATTAAGCGAGTCATGAGTATTTACTCATTCCAAGCCAAGCATCACACTTGGTTGACCATTGGCTCCTAATTATCAATTTAGTCAGACTAAGAGGTTTTCCCGAAAAGCTTTCCGTATTTTTTTAGTTTTAAACTTTTACATTTCTTTACAATACCTAGCCAAACCCAGCCGTTACCAGTTCCATCGGCATCTCTAGGAATTCTGGTATAATTGTTACAAATTCGGTTTTTTTTAAGAGCCTAGAGGTGCGAAGGATTCCGGTTCGGAGACGCTGCGCGATATGCCTCCGGCACGCTGCGCGAACGCATCTCTAGTTTTGTTGTTAAAGAGGGACGCCAGCAAAGATAAAACAATGGCCCAAATAGTGGGATTAATGCCACTGTCCAAAAAATTCTATCATCGTGAATGCCCCGCCGCGCCATATCATCATCGAATAGCGATGTGAGGGGAAATACCAAACTCATCAAGCAAAAATCTAGAGTTATCAGGTGAACAAATGCCGTAGTTTGAAACTGCTGGACAAAATCTTGCCAATCTCCAGCAATTATCGCGTAGGCAATCAAACCAATGGTAGTTAAAAGCAGAGTTACTCCTGTTGAACGTCGATCTAAAATATCCAGCCACTTATCTTTTGTGCCCGAGAATTCTTGATGGCGCTGACGTAAAATCAAATAAGGCATTAGACACATAACTCCGGTTCCGTTTGAGCCGATAAAATAAGGCCACGCGCGAAACTTTTGCATTCTGCCATCAACAAACATCAGGCAAGCATATATCATAGGCCAAACGCCCATCAGCCAAAATATTGCTACGAGAATTGCATTAACTTTTGATAGCTGAAATGTTAGCAAATGCTTGACAATAGGCCATGTATCTGGTTGGTCGAGGGGTGCTAACCAGATAGTATAACCTACAAAAGTTATCCAGATGAAAAACAATGCAACTTTCCTGACCATAATCTAACTTGTAGGTGCGAAAGCTTTTGGCGCAGTTTCCGCCCTGGTTTCTTCTAGAGGAGGACGCAAACAAATATAAGCCACCGAACCAATTAAAGGTAGCAGTGAGAACGTCCAAAAAAGTAGCGAATTCTGGAAACCTCGCCGCGCCATATCATCGCCCAGCAGCGTTGGGAATAACAAACCAAACAGACAAAATGCCCAAGTCATACCATTAATAAATCGAGAAGTTTGGAACTGGTAAAAAAACTCTCCCCAGTCGCCAAAGAGCAAAGCATAACCTAGTAAAACAACTGTACTTAAAGCGAGGCCAATACCAGTCCAGCGCGAATCTAACAGCTTGAGGAAAGCATCTTTTTTCCCAGAAAATTCTTGATTCGATTCGCGCAAAGCTAAATAAGGTATTAAGCCAATTACTCCCGTTGCCGTGGAGGCTAAAACAAAAGGCCATGCTGGAATTTTTTGCATCCTGCCATCAGCAAAAATCAGACAACTGTAGATTTGTATCCAGATGCCGATTAGCGAGAATAATGATAAAATTATTGGATTTATTTCTAACCAATTTCCTGTAAATAAGTTTTTCAGTAACTTAACTGTACTTGGTTGAGAAGGCGGAGCCAAAAATAGAATATAGCCAATAAATCCTATCCAAATCAACCACAATGCAATTTTTCTAGTCATGTCGGTAATTGGTAATGGGTAATTGGTAATTGGGAAGGAATTATATCATTTTCGGTAGCAAAGAGTGTGTATAGTAGGGGCGGGTTTTACCAACCATTCACTGGAACCACGAGATATTTCCTTAAACCCGCCCCGGCTTGCTTATTAAGTAGGAGCCTGCGACTTGCGATCGCAGGCTGGAGAACGGACATATGCAAGGTTAT
>DNGG01000233.1:0-2876 GCA_003486675.1 Cyanobacteria bacterium UBA11372 | reverse complement strand
GCTTGCTTATTAAGTAGGAGCCTGCGACTTGCGATCGCAGGCTGGAGAACGGACATATGCAAGGTTATGAATTGATTCTAAAGTAAATATATAATTGCTTATCTCTATCTTTAGTTAAATCTAAAAAATCTGCCAAAAGAGAGAGGAAAAAACCTCTCCCTCTACTGTTAACGCTTAGGGTGCGGTGCCAGCAACAGTTTCCGCTTCTACCGCTTTTGAAGATTCTACCAGCGAAGAACGCAAGCAAAGATAGACAAGCGGGCCAAATAAAGGAATCAGGGATACTGCCCAAAAAACTAGCGGATTTTTCATGCCTCGCCGCGCCATATCATCCCCCAACAAAGCGGGAAAGATTAGACATAGCAGACAAAAATCCAAACTCATCACGTGGATAAAGCGATCGCTCCTCCATTGTTGGATAAAATCGCCCCAATTACCATCGCGCAAACCATAGGCAACAAGCCCAACCGTAACCAGAGTTAGAATAAAACCCGTAAACCGGGAGTCAAGTATTTTCAGAGTAATATTCTTACTACCAACAAACCCCCGATTCGGTTCGCGCAACCCTAAATAAGGTAATATCGCAAAAGCACCCACCCCAAACGACAAACCTGTAAACAACCAAGCCGGTAATTTTTGTCCCCTACCATCTGCCAACAGCACGCAAGCATAAATCATAGGCCAAACGCCCATAATATTAAACAGGGAGACGACTAAAGTATTAATCCCTTGCCAATTTCCCGTAGACAGGTTTTGAATCAACTCAGGCGTACCTGGTTGATTGGGAGGCGCTAACAAAAAAGCGTAGCAGACAAATCCCATCCACAATAACCAAAAAGCAACTTTTCTCAGTGTAATTTTCATGCTTGCTTTCTTTTACTGATAATGTTCAAGAATCAGCACTGGATAACCAGTCTTCTCCACCGGGTAAATCGGCTATATTGCTATTAACGATCGCTGGCAAATCTTTAGCTGAATGCTCGTAAGTCAGATTGATTAATTGCTGCGCGATTGTAGCTAACTGAAGTTTATCTAACATTTGGGAGAGTTGGTTAGGCTTAAATCTTCCATTCGCAACTTCAACGCTTGCGGGGTTAATTGCTGCCTCAATCGCTTCTTCTAAAAACGGCTGCCATTCATCGACATTGATGTAGTAAGAGGTTTTATTGTCGTTGAGATTCAGCTTTTTGATTTGCCGGATAGAATCAGAAATTGAAGCAGCCCAAGAATTCGTTAACCGTTGCTCGATTTGGTTTTTAATCAAGTCAACCATCAGTCTGACTAGAAAGGATTCAATATTACGCAGGATTGCCCGTTCACTCATCCCTTCTAATTCATCGACAATTGCCAAAGCATCTTCGTAGCGTCCTTCTAGGATACTGGTTTTTAAGTCTATGAGTTCTTGAGTCATTTATTATTACCTCTAACTCAAGGCTTCAGAGAGATAATCTGCCGCAGCTTCTACTACAGCGATCGCATTCTCATAAACCATCCGCGTTGGTCCTAAAACCCCTACACTTCCTACTGGCATCTCACCTTGCCGATAAGTAGCAGAAATCAGCGTACAAGTGCGGATCGGTTCCAGAGTATTTTCCGCTCCAATTCGCACCGTTACGCGCTTTCCTAACTGCTTGCTGGCAGGTGATTCAAATATTAAAGGCCACAACTGCTCTTGTTCTTCTTCCAATAGGTGGATTAGGGTTTGCACTTGCTGCAATTCGGAAAATTCCGGTTGACGCAACACCTCCGACACACCGCGAATCAGAATTTGCGTGCCGCCAGCGCTTGGTTGAAACCTTAAAATGACTTCTGCTAGTAAATTTTTCAGAAATTCCGCATATTGTTGAAATTCCCGATCTACTTGAGTCCAATCAAGGGAGGCAATTTCGGAAAGACTTTTCCCCCTTAGCTGACTATTCAAAAAGTTAGAGAGAATCTGCAACTCTCGATCTAAAATTTCCTGATCGATAGGGGCGCTATCCTCGGTCTGGGGTAATTGCATTAACACCGATTGGGTTTCATAATGCTCGGTGACTACAATCAGCATCACCCGCCCCGTCTCAATTTGCACCAGTTGCAAATGCCGCAGTTGGTTAGTTCGATTCTGAGGCATTGTAATCAGGGTAATATAACCGCTGATGGTCGCCAGGATTTGAGCTGCGCCCTGCAACAGCGCCTCCAAACTCCAATTTTTTTGCTGCAAGCGATCTTGTAACAAATGTTCCACCTGACGCGCTAGGGGTTCTGAAGGCGTAATCAGTTGGTCAACGTATATTCGGTAACCAGAGTCCGAGGGAACCCGTCCCGCCGACGTATGGGGTTGATACAACAAACCCGCTTTTTCTAAAACGCCCATGGCGTTGCGAATCGTCGCTGGGCTGACGCTAAGGTTAAATTCGTCTACCAACGCCTTCGATCCCACGGGTTCTGCCGTTGCGATGTAGTGACGTACTGTTGCCCAAAGAACTTGTTGTTGTCTGTCAGTCAGATGGATTTGCATAGATTTGTCAAGCGGCAGTGGCGTTTTATCGAATTATTAAAAAATTACTGCGATCCAGCCCAAGGTTTTCTCAAATTTGATAAAGGATAATAACAAAATTCTCACGGTTTCGTATAGAGCGCCGGACAGATTAAATTTCTATCTATCGAAGTAGGACATTTTTTGATATAATATTGTGCTGGGCAAAAATACCATCTAAATTTAGGTAAGTTTATCCTCTACTCACTTACCATATTTTCCGCAGCAATCGGCTTGGCAATGGTAGCAAGCACTACAAATATTTTAAGATATCGCTGCTATGTTCCGCGCCAGGAGGGGAAAATGGTGGTATGCGTTCCCAGCGATGCACCCCCAGCACCATAGATGGCTTCACTTC
>DNGG01000068.1:2791-5779 GCA_003486675.1 Cyanobacteria bacterium UBA11372 | reverse complement strand
CACGAGCGATCGCGTCCTAGCAACCCTTCCAACGCCGATGCAGTTTGGCGCAAATTGGTCAACTGCTGCACAATGGCGCGATATTGTTTTTGCAGTTGCGCCATTAATTCGTCAGAGTTGCCCGTTTCGGTTTGCAGCAACTTGTGAATGTGCGATAGTTGAAATCCTTGTTGTTTAAGCGCGACAATCCGCCGCAAGCGCAGCACATCCGCTTCAGTATAGAGGCGGTAGTTAGAATGCGATCGCACAGCCGAAGGCAACAAACCGATTTGATGATAGTGCCGCACCATTCGGGGCGTAATATCACCGCCAACTGCCTCTGTTAATTGTTTGATGGTGAGATATCCTGCTGCCATCACCTAATTTGGGATTTTAGATTTTAGATTTGAGATTTTAGATTGGAGATGAGGAAGACTCTTGAATTAGAAGTAATTTCTTCCCCATCTTCAAATAGCTAATTGCAAGAAAAGCTAATTGCTAATTGGTAATGGGAATATTTTCCTGCTCTACCATTAGCCATTAGCCATTAGCCATTAGCTATTAAGCTACGGTATGACCCGTTTTGACAATTGCCTCTTTCACCGCGTCTTCCGATGCTGTCGTTTCCACCGACACGGACTTCCCTTGCACATCGCCCTTAACGCTCGCAGACGAGTCAAGTTCCATCACAGCTTTGGTAATCGTATCAATGCATCCAGTACAGGCAATTGACGGGACTTTCAGTTCGAGTGCCATACTCCGATAACCCTGAATGAAAATACACCCTTGACTTTAACACTAATGTCAAGGTTTAGGGTAATTGGTAATTGGTAATTGGTAATTGGCGATCGCCACAATCGATGACCTATTACCCATTACCCATGACCCATTAGCAAAACTGTTATGGCTCAGAATACTTTCTTTCCCCGACCACTGCAACAGTTAGTCAACTCGCATCCAGAGGCTTTAGCCGCTGTGATTTGCGGTGTATTCTTAATCCTGGGTTGGCTAGCACTCCAGTTGAGCTGGATTGGATTGGCTTTAATACTTCTACCTGTAGCTTACGTTATTGGCGGTTACGAAAGCGCCCGCGAGGGATTGACTACCTTAATTGAAGAAAAAGAATTAGATGTAGACCTGTTAATGATTGTGGCAGCTTTAGGTGCGGCTGCCTTGGGTTTGTGGCGTCAGGAATATTATCTAATAATTGACGGGGCGGTGCTGATTTTAATTTTTGCCATTAGCGGCGCACTCGAAGGCTATGCCATGAAACGCACCGAACGCAGCATCCGCAGCCTCATGAGTTTAACACCAGATACAGCGCGGGCGATCCTCCACGGACAAGAAAGGATTCTTCCCATCGCACAATTAAAAGTCGGCGATATCGTATTGGTTAAACCGGGAGAATTGATTCCCACTGACGGTACGATCGCCGAAGGCTACAGTACGATTAACCAAGCTTCGATTACGGGCGAATCCTTACCTGTAGAAAAGACCATCGGCGATGAAGTATTTGGTGGGACAATTAATGGGAACGGCGCGATCGCACTCCGCCTCCATAAGCCCCCAACTAGCAGTTTAATCCAGCGCGTTATCCAATTAGTCCAGCAAGCTCAAACAGAAGAACCTCCCTCCCAGCAATTTCTGACCAAATTTGAGCGGGGTTATGCCAAAGCAATCGTCTTCACCGGCATACTGCTAGCAATTCTGCCACCATTCTTACTGCAATGGGATTGGGAAACAACAATTTATCGGTCGTTGATTTTCCTCGTCGTTGCCTCTCCCTGCGCGTTAATGGCAGCCATTATGCCCACGCTGCTATCAGGAATTGCCAACGGGGCGAGACACGGGATTTTATTCAAAAATGGCGCCCAATTAGAAAATATGGGGAGAGTCAGAGCGATCGCTTTCGACAAAACCGGCACCCTGACGACAGGACAGCCGCAGGTTGTGCAAATTATCGCTACAGATGACCTAACCCCCCCAGCCCCCCTTCCCTGCGAGGGAAGGGGGGTGCAAGACACCCCTTTCCTTGCAGGAGAGGGGCTAGGGGAGAGGTCATGCACCCCTCTCCTCGCAGGAGAGGGGCAGGGGGAGAGGTCATTATCAGAAAATCGCCTATTGCAGTTAGCAGCAGCGTTAGAAGCTTATTCGGAACATCCGATTGGACAAGCGATTGTGCAAGCTGCCAAAGCGAGAAATTTAGAATTACCACCCGCTACCAACGTGCAAGCACTTCCTGGTTTTGGGATTACAGGGGAAATCGATGGTATAGCAATTGCCGTCGGTAAAGCTAACTTACTCGAGCAAAAAACATTACCAATTACCCACGAGCAATTACCCATTACCCAACTCGAATCCGAAGGCAAAACCGTAGTTTGGGTACAAGCGGCGGGGGAAATATTGGGGATAATAGCGATCGCAGACACCCTTCGCCCCACAGCCGCCCAAACCATCCAACGCTTGAAACAGCTAGGCGTAGAGCAAATTATCATGCTCACCGGCGATAACAACAGCACCGCCCAAAGCGTCGCCCAACAGCTAAACGTAGACCAAGTTTACGCCGAACTATTGCCCGAAGATAAAGTCTCAGTCATTCGCCACTTGCAAAAGCAGTATCAAACCGTCGCAATGGTAGGAGATGGCGTCAACGACGCACCCGCCCTCGCTGCGGCTAGCGTCGGAATTGCAATGGGTGCAGCGGGTAGCGACATCGCCCTAGAAACCGCCGATATCGTCTTAATGGCAGATAGATTGGAAAAATTAGAGCAGGCAATTCGCTTAGGTCGTCGTTCTCAAGTTATCGTCAAACAGAATATCGCCTTCGCCCTCGGTTTTATTGTCCTGCTATTAATCGCCAACTTCGCCGGTAATATCACCCTCCCCTTCGGTGTCATCGGACACGAAGGTTCTACAGTATTGGTAACCCTCAGCGGTTTGCGGTTATTGAGAAATTAGGGTATCCGTATCGCATCTGAGCTTACTCGGGAGGCAGGAGCCTCCCATTAC
>DNGG01000068.1:2380-2506 GCA_003486675.1 Cyanobacteria bacterium UBA11372 | reverse complement strand
TGCCTCGGGCTGGGGAGGGAGGCAGGAGCCTCCCATTACTCGTTCCCAGGCTCTTGCCTGGGAACGAGAGTGTAGAGGCTCTGCCTCGTAGCGAAAAAAACGTACTGGGGAGGCAGGAGCCTCCCA
>DNGG01000068.1:1484-2072 GCA_003486675.1 Cyanobacteria bacterium UBA11372 | reverse complement strand
TGCCTCGGGCTGGGGAGGGAGGCTCTGCCTCGTAGCGAAAAAAAACTCAGGAACATTTCTCTCCATCCCCTTGTCAAATAGTACAACTGGATGAGGTGCAAAGCACCCGCGCAATTTTACCCTTAAAATAACTGCAATTCGAGGCATTTCCATGAACTTCAAATCGCTCGCTGCAATTTTAGTGTCAAGTTTAGCTTTATCTGGCGCGATCGCATCCACCGCTTCGGCACAAGTTCGCGTCGGCGAAGATGTCCAAGATGACGTTCAAGTCAGCGATACTGGTACAACATTTTATTGCGTGAATTCCGGTGGAAATTTTGCCACGATTGCCGAACGCAACGGACGCCGCACCGCGCCGATTTTTGTTTGGAGAACCAGAGAATTTGGACGCGATTACACTCCCGAACAACGCTGTAATTTAGTAACAGAAAGATTGAATAACGCCACCGCTCAAAATGGCGGACGCTTGCGAAATTTGCTGCTAACAACTGGTAGGGTGAATCGCCTTCCCGTAGTTTGTTATGTGAATAGCGATCGCACGGGTTGTAATTCCCAAAATCTTCTCTTCACCCTAGACAGTCGTAACGC
>DNGG01000068.1:0-1258 GCA_003486675.1 Cyanobacteria bacterium UBA11372 | reverse complement strand
TTCACCCTAGACAGTCGTAACGCCACCAATCCCGATGCAGTCCTGCAAAGATTGCTGCAATTTGGCGTCACCGGATCTGGCGATGCGATCGTTTCTTTTGCCCCTGGTAGTTCTACTGCTAGCACACCCAGACTGAGACGCGGTTACTACAGTTTAAACAATGCCGTCAATCAAGCCTTTAGTATGCTTGATGATGATGAAGAAGAAACCCCCGCCCCAGTTCGTCCCGTTACTCCAGTTCGTCCCACCCCCATTCGTCCATCTCGCCCCGTCGATGGAGGTATTTAATATCATATCCCGTTGCATTGGTAGCCTCAGCCGGGGCGGGTTTAACGAAATATTTCGTGGTTCCACAGAATGGTTGGTAAAACCCGCCCCTACTCCCGCCAAAAACATTGCTAATAGATAATTGGATTAAAAGACTGTGAAATCCTGACAATTACCAATGACCAATTAGCAATTAGCAATTAGCAATTAGCAATTCCCAATTCCCAAAAGCCAATCCGGAGAGTGTTAAAAATCTCCAGATTGGCTTTAAAATTTTGAAGTCAGCATTCTTGTGGGAGGGTGCAAAAGTCACCGTGAGCCTATCTTCAATTTATCTGGGTTTGGGTCAACTTTTGGCGCGGGCTATCAGCAGAGTAAGAACGTGGCATCGCCGGAAAAAGATAATAACCCTTGCTGTTACTTTTTTACTTTTTACCTCGGCTTATTTGCTGCTGCATCAGCTATGTTCCCTGGCAACGCCCCGATTCAATCTGCCCGTCGAAGTCACTCAAAACCGCCGACTAGCAGGAGACTCGGTATCAGAAATTGCCAGAGAAGTAACGGTGCGAATTATTACAAATCCGGGATCGGGATCGGGAGCGATCGTGGGGCGCAGAGGCAATACATACACGGTTTTGACCAACGATCACGTGGTATCTGGTCGAAGCGATAATAAATACACGGTATTAACGGCAGACGGACGCACGCATAATGGTCAGTGGATGCGATCGCGTCAATTTGGCGATTTAGATTTAGCCATAGTCCAATTTAACAGCAACCAGTCCTATCAAGTGGCAGAATTCGGCGACTCGAATAACCTATCAATTGGCGATGAAGTCTACGCGGCGGGATATCCCAATTGGTACTGGGTGAACTCCAACAACATCGAAGATACGCGCAATTGGGGACTGAGGGCGTATCGCCTCACCAGAGGAGAAGTAGGGATGATTGCCGATCGAAGCCTCCCGAGAGGCTACCAGCTAGGATACAC
>DNGG01000130.1 GCA_003486675.1 Cyanobacteria bacterium UBA11372 | reverse complement strand
TCTACAGCAAAAGGCGTGGTGTAGTTTGCTGTTTGATTAAAACCTTGCCAGCGGGCGTAAAGCGTTCCCATCAACATCGTCATTTGTTCGGCTTTGTTGAGGAAATATTCAATTAAATGGGTAGTGGTAGTTTTGCCATTTGTGCCGGTAACGCCAACCATTTTCATTTTTTTGGCAGGGTAGTCATAAAAAGCCGCCGCAACGGAGGCGCAAGCTTTAGTCATATCCGTTACCGGGATCACACAGGGTACACTCCCCTGCTCACCTGCACCCCTGCTCCCCTGCTCCTTCTGGGCGGCTTGGGGAGTAACCAGCGCGGCGACGGCACCCGATGCGATCGCGCTTGGCCAAAATTCTCCCCCATCTACCCTTGTTCCAGGCATCCCGATAAACAAATCCCCCGGCTCACAAGCATGGGAATTCGTCTTCAAGCCCTTCACTTCCGCATCGAGGGCTGGATGTTCGGGCAAATTTTCCAGACTGGCAACGGTAGTTAATATCTGGCGCAGTTTCATCTAAAACCTCACGGGAATACCTTCGCTTGGTTCGTTCTTACCACGTAGGCTTGATTCTGGCAAGTTACAAGAGGACGCTCTGACGCGGCGACGCGGCGACGCCCAGAAGACAGGTAGAGAATCTGAAGTTTCCCGAAAATTCTCCTTCACCCCCTTGACTCTCCAGTAGGGTGGAGAATCCAAGATCAAATTATAGCTAATTAGCCATTAGCAATTAGCCATTAGCAATTAGCAATTAGCCATATGCAAAATACCACACTCAAACTACGAGGCATGGGTTGCGCTTCCTGTGCCAAAAGTATCGAAGATGCGATTCGTTCTGTTCCCGGTGTAAATCAATGTATCGTTAATTTTGGGGCAGAAAGGGCAACGGTGGAATATGACCCCAAAAAAACCGATTTACAAGTTATCCAAGACGCAGTTAGTGCCGCCGGATATTCCGCATCTGCCCTCGAACCACAAAACATTATGGCATCAGAAGATGATGCCGAAAACCGGGCAAAATCTAGAGAAATTCGCGATTTAACTCGCAAGTTTGCGGTAGCGGCAATTCTCAGCACCTTAATTGTTTTAGGGTCGATTCCCATGATGACAGGGCTGCATATTCCCTTAATTCCGGCGTGGCTGCACAATCCTTGGTTGCAGTTAGTATTAACTTCGCCGATTTTATTCTGGTGCGGGGCATCTTTTTATGGGAATGCTGGGAAAGCTTTTAAGCGCCACGCTGCCACAATGGATACATTGGTTGCTTTAGGTACGAGCGCTGCTTATATCTATTCCCTGTTTCCTACTATTTTCCCAGATTGGTTTACGGCTCAAAATCTTAAACCCGATGTTTATTATGAAGCCGCAGCGGTAATTATTACGCTGATTTTATTGGGAAGATTGTTAGAACATCGGGCTAAAAGTCAAACCGGAGAAGCGATTCGCAAGCTGATTGGTTTGCAAGCAAAAACGGCGCGCTTGATTCGCAGAAATCAAGCAGTCGATGTGCCGATTGAAGAGGTAGAAATTGGGGATGTGATACTGGTTCGCCCAGGAGAGAAAATTCCCGTAGATGGAAAAGTAATTGAGGGAACATCCACAATTGATGAATCAATGGTGACTGGGGAAAGCCTACCCGTCAAAAAGCAACCAGGGGATGAAGTCATCGGTGCGACTATCAATAAAACTGGCAGTTTCAAGTTTAAAGCAACGCGAGTTGGGAAAGATACCGTATTGGCACAAATTGTCCAATTGGTACAACAAGCACAAGCAAGTAAAGCTCCAATTCAGAGATTAGCAGACCAAGTAACTGGATGGTTTGTTCCGGCGGTAATTGCTTTTGCTTTGCTGACTTTTATTATCTGGTTTAACGTCATGGGTAACCTTACCCTGGCTTTGATTGCAACAGTTGGAGTGTTAATTATTGCTTGTCCTTGTGCGTTAGGTTTGGCAACTCCCACATCTGTAATGGTGGGTACGGGCAAGGGTGCAGAAAATGGCATTTTGATTAAGGGTGCGTCAAGTTTGGAACTGGCGCATAAAATTCAAACCATTGTTCTGGATAAAACAGGAACTATCACCCAAGGTAAACCAACTGTCACTGATTTTGTCACCGTTAAAGGGACGGCGAATCGCAATGAAATTAGGTTGTTGCAACTCGCTGCATCGGTGGAACGGAATTCAGAACATCCCCTTGCAGAAGCTGTCGTTAGATATGCACAATCTCAACAAGTTGAGTTAGTAGAAGTGAGGGATTTTGAAGCGATCGCAGGCAATGGCGTCCAAGCCACTGTTTATCACCATAAAGTGTATATAGGAACACAGCAATGGATGGAAGAATTAAGCATTAACACTGAAGCGCTGCCCAAAGACAAAGAACGCTTGGAATATCTGGGCAAAACAGTTATCTGGATTGCCGTTGACGGAGAAATCGAGGCATTGATGGGCATTTCCGACGCACTCAAACCCAACTCGGCACAAGCGGTGAAAGCGTTGCAAAGAATGGGTTTAGAAGTCGTAATGCTGACCGGGGACAATCGGCGAACCGGAGAAGCGATCGCTCGCGAAGTCGGTATAAATCGCGTCTTAGCAGAAGTCCGTCCCGACCAAAAAGCCGCCACCGTGGAAAGATTGCAATCGGAAGGAAAGATTGTCGCCATGGTAGGCGATGGGATTAACGACGCACCCGCCTTAGCGCAAGCTGATGTCGGAATCGCAATTGGTACGGGTACGGATGTTGCGATCGCAGCCAGCGATATTACCCTGATTTCTGGCGATTTATTAGGCATTGTTACCGCAATTCAACTATCTTGCGCCACCATGAACAACATTCGTCAAAACCTCTTCTTCGCCTTCATTTATAACGTTGCGGGAATACCGATCGCGGCTGGAATTCTCTTCCCGATTTTCGGTTGGTTACTCAATCCAATTGTTGCCGGTGCAGCAATGGCATTTAGTTCGGTTTCCGTCGTCACAAATGCCCTGCGCCTGCGTAACTTTCAACCCAAAGCAATTGCATAACGATCGAGGCAAGATATGTTGATTAAAAAGGTAATTATTGGCAGTATAGCAAGTTTGGGATTGCTGTTCGGCGTTGCTGCAAATCAAGCCGTAGCCGCCGAGAATGCAGAAATAACTCAATTCCAACGCATCGAGCAACCTTTATGGGTAAAAGGTGCAGTCACAGCAGGAGGTTTGGCATTAATTGGGCTAGAAATCTGGTGGTTTATTTTAAGTAAATCCAAGTCCCAAACAGCAGCAAATAGTGATGGAATTCAAGAAGTTAATATTACCGTAGATGGAGGATACGAACCCAGTCGAGTTGTAGTGAATGCAGGTCAACTTGTCCGCCTTAACTTCCTGCGTCGCGATCCGAGTGCCTGTTTAGAACAAGTCACCTTTCCCGATTTTCACATCGCCAAAGACTTGGAATTAAATCGCGTAACTACCGTGGAATTTACACCGCAAAAACCCGGTCAATATACCTTTGCTTGCGGTATGAATATGTTTCGCGGTAGCATAGAAGTGGTACGGGCACGGCAGAATTAAAATTTTGGCAATAACTGCAATATCTTTCTTGCCGTGCCCGTACACAGATGGGGTTATATCATGTCCGCTTGTAGCGGAAAGCAATAGACTTCTCCAATAATTCTTGTGGGATAGGCGTCTCGCCTGTCTTTGGGTTTGGTTTTTGGAGAGGTCTAATAGTTAATAGCGTTGTAGGGGCGGGTTTTACCAGAAATCTTTGATCCCAAACGAATTGTCTTAATCAACCCGCCCCCTGTCGATGCTTAAGTTAAGTTAAATAGCTATTTTTTGGCTTTTCCCTATTCTATTAACGCTTGGGAGAAGCCAAATTTCGGAATCGAGTAAACTGAGAATCAAATAATAACTTAACCGTCCCCGTCGGGCCATTTCTGTGTTTAGAAATAATCACTTCTGCAATCCCTCTGTCAGGCGTATCCGGCATATAATATTCTTCACGATATAACATGATAACTAAATCCGCGTCTTGCTCCAATGAATTATGGAGAATTATATTATTCGCAATAAAGTTGTGTAGTTTAGGAACTGTTAAATCGTAAACTTCAGCTTCACCATCAGGATCTATTGAAACAATTTCATCCCAGTAAACATCACTATTAGCCAATCGATCAATTTCCTCTGATTTAACAACCATAGCTAATTTTGAAGCTCGTTCGCGACTCAAGTTGTGTTTGTAAAGAGTTGTACCGCAGTGGGCAACTCCAAGTTGAGCTTGCATTTTTCTTATTGTGATTCCAGATGTTTGCATCGCTGGAACAGCATACATTTTCCAAATATCGCGAGGTATTACATCTCTATTAGTATTAGCCGAACGGCTTTCAATGTATTGTACTACATGGTTGAGACTTTGCTGTTTGTAGTTACCTACTGCACCAATTAAATAAGCGAACTTCTCTAGCTCGGGTTTACCAGATATAGTAACTGGGTATTGATCTCGTCCTTTTCCAACTTGTGGAACTACAGATAACCTGGCGTTGATACCAATTCTTAACAGAATTGACTGAACATCTCGCGCTAATTGTTCGCTACTGGAAGCATAGTAAACAGAAGGATAAATGCATTTACCTTTAGCCAGTCTGAGCGAACCATCTGTACTCCAAAGATGACGCAAGAAAACACCTAAAGCTGCAGATGGTTGTTCAAAAACCAGGCTGGGAATAAACTTTTCATAAGACCGCAGACCAAAAACACCCATAGAATCTAGCCATTTAACGACTGGATTCCTGACGTTATGGGTTAATCGATAACTTGCAGCAAGATAGACCTGATACCAGTCTCGCTCTTTAACAATACGAGGTGTAAGCTGGTCGCCAAAAACTTCGACAGCTAAAGATGAAACAATTTCAGCTAAATCTGGCTCTCTAGTTGTGTATTGAATTGCGTGTCTAGGAAGAGTACAACCGTCTCCTATTAAGTGACCAAGTAGCCCTAATTCAGCATTGCTCATCGATTGAAAAGATGGACTTGGTAAGTACCGAGGTAAAGCAATGCGCGAACCTTCCCTCATCTCATCCAGACGCTTCCAGCCGTCAATAGTGAGAAACTTGTGATTACCAGTCGCCCGAATAGTAAGTCCAAGGCGAGTTGTTAACCGCCAGACAGGTTTTACACCCGTCGCAAAGGCATTGCTGACAATAGCCCTTTCTAACTTCATGGTGGCTTCATTTAGCGCCCAAACTGCAAAACCCGATTTCCCTACCAATTCGCGAATCGGTACTTGTACCCCACTATCTGCTAAAGTCACAAGGCTATCGCCAGTCAAGCAACCAGATTCTCTTAAATCCGACATCATCGGACGCTTGTTAGTGCGTGCTTCTACGCTGCGACTTAGCTGAGATAAAGCAATCACCGGAACGTTGAGTTCGCGGGCTAAACCTTTAAGACTTCTGGTAATTTTTGACAGTTCTTGCACGCGGTTATCGCTACCGCCGCCTTCCATTAATTGCAAGTAATCGATTAAAATTAATCCCAATTCTCCACCGTTTTCTGCTTGGAGGCGACGCGCTTGACTCCGCATTTCTGTGACGGTAATATTCGCCGCATCGTCAATAAAAATTGGCAGTTCTGATAAATTGCCGATGGCGCGGCTCAAAGATTCCCACTGATTTTGACTAATTCTTCCTGAGCGCAAAAAATTACTTTCAATACCTGCTTCACTTGCTAGAAGTCGCTGTACCAATTGCTCTTTTGACATTTCTAAGCTAAAAATAGCAATCGGTAGTTTATAACGATTAGCGATATTGTGAGCAATACTTAAGCAGATAGCTGTTTTTCCCATTGATGGTCTACCAGCGACAATAATTAAATCGGAACGCTGGAAACCGCCGGTCATCGCATCTAAATCGTAAAAATCGCACAACAGACCTGGTAATAATTGGCCTTCTTGGCGATTTTCAATATCTTGAAATGTATTAATTAGCGTGTCGGAAATCGGAACTAAACCTTGTGCGGGTCGTTCTTGAGTAATGCTAAAAACTTCCTGTTCTGCCTGGTCTAGAATAATCGGTAATTCGACGGCTGTTTTGAAACCTAAATCGGTAATTTTATAACCGGCATTAATTAATTTGCGGCGCAGATATTTATCGATTACTAGCGCCGCATACTGGTCGATGTTGACGGCGGATACAGTACGATCGACCAATTGCACTAATTTATTAGTACCGCCGACTTTTTCCAAACAATTGTGGTCAGCAAGCCAGGTAGTAACGGTCATTAAATCCGTCGGCTTGGCTTGACTGTGGAGGGTTGTTGCGGCTCGATAAATGATTCTATGAACTTCGAGAGAAAAGGCTTCAGCACTCAGCTGGTCGCAAATGCGCCCGATCGCTTCTGGATCTAGGAGAATGCCCCCTAAGATCGCTTCCTCCGCTTCGACGTTTTGGGGAGGTAAGCGATCGCTCGCACCTGGTAAGTTTAATTCGTCAGCCATAAATAATTTTAGATTTTAGATTTGGTTTTTATAGCTGTTTTAATCCAAAATCCGCGTTCCCAGGCGGGAGCCAGGGAACGAGCCAAAATCCAAAATCCGGGTATCGCAACTAGCCTGCCACTACTTGAACTTCTACCGTTGCGGTAACTTCTGGATGCAGCTTGATGTCGGCTTTGTAAGTGCCAACTTTGCGAATATCCGGTAGGGTAATACCGCGCCGATCGATTTCCTGATTTGTGCGTGCCCCAATCGCCTCTGCCAGTTCCTGTTCGGTGACGGTACCGAAGATGGCATCTTCTTTACCCACCTGCTTGCTGATGGTGAAGCTACCGGCTGCTTCAATCGCGGCTTTGCGCTCAATGGCAACTTTCTTTTCTTCCAACAGGCGTTGGCGTTCTTGCTCTCTACGCCGTTCTACTTGCTTGAGAATGGCTGGCGTTGCATTCACTCCAAGCCCTTTGGGCAGTAGATAATTGCGAGCGTAGCCAGGAGCTACTTCGACTAAATCGCCGGATCTTCCCAGCTTGCTGACATCCTGAGTTAAAACTAATTGAATGCGTTTCGGCATGACTTTTCCTCTATTGGGTAATGCGTACCCAGCCCGAACATATAATCCTATCGAAATAGAGCGAGCGATCGCAACCGGGTACGCCTGCCTCAAAACCGATCTTTCATTCCCCGTATCCGCGCAAAGGTTTGGATGCGATCGCTGCTTTTTGCCGCTGCTTGTAACTCCGGAACGTCCCAGCGCAAAAAGGGATTTGTGCGTTTTTCTACTCCCAACATCGATGGTACTGTCGCTTCTGACCGACTGCGTGCTTGCTTAACTTCGGCGTATCGTTTTTGTAAGTCCGGGTTTGCACCATCCACCGTCAGGGCAAATTCCAAATTTTTTTCCGTGTATTCGTGGGCACACCATACCCTAGTATTATCCGGTAGAGCGCGCAATTTGCTGAGGGAAGCAACCATTTGGGCGGGGGTGCCTTCAAACAATCTGCCGCACCCACCCGCAAACAACGTGTCGCCGCAGAATAAATCCCCGGGTTGATCGGGGGCATCAGGTGGAAAATAGTAAGCGATATGGGCGCGAGTATGTCCGGGAACGAAAAAAACTTCAGCAACTTTACCAGCGAACTCGACAAAGGAGCCTTCGGTGAGAAATACCTGCTGCCCGGGAATTCTACCAGCATCCTCGGCTCCCCCATAAACGCAAACTTGGGGAAAATGCTGCATTAGTTGCTGATTCCCGCCCACGTGGTCGCCGTGATGGTGCGTATTGAAAATTGCGACTAATTCTGCCTTCAAGGCTTGCAATTGCCTTAATACTGGCTCAGCTTCTGCCGGATCGATCGCAGCGGCGATATTTTTTTCCGGATCGTGCAGCAAAAACACGTAATTGTCCGAAAGGGCTGGAAGTCGGTAAACCTGCATCTAAACTGCCTCCTTGACTCAGAAGACGCAAAGACGGGGAGACGCACCAGAGGGGGAGAGGGTATGGGCGATCGCTATCAAAATCGAAGCACCCCGTCTGAACCTCCCGAATTTAAACGCGCTAGAAGTAAAGAGGACAGGGTGACGCTCCTGACGCGGGAAATTTTTCCATACAACTCTCCGCGTCGCCGCGTCTCCCCTTCTGGGCGTCCTCTTCAAAGTTGAAATCCCCTGGCTCGTATCATGGGGTATCCCCGCGTCCTCTTCAAGTATAGAGGGAGAGAGGGAAACAGCAAGAACAGCCAATCTTTATCTATTGTTTGCGGTTTTCTTACCCAAGCTTTGCGCAAAACTACCAAAACAAACGTTGAGAGCCACCTAGCTGTCTTCAGCTGGATGAAAACCGTAGAGAGGATTTATCCTCTGGTATCCTGCAAGAGCCTGTAGGATATATTATAATCTTTGCATGGCAAATCTAACACTGACACTAAAACTTCCTTTTTATCGACTCAACCAGGTTAAAGCAGTTGAGTTTGAGAGACTAACGTCGATCAATACTCAAGTGGCAAACGACTTGTTGCAAGTCGAAATCAAGGAGCGAAAAAAGTTAACCAGTGCGGCGTTCCGTCACATTGAGATTGGTTCAATGTGGATTAATCAAACAATTAGAAATGCGAACGCAAAAACCAAGGTTAAACACTTTAAGCGTATGTGGCTTGAAGTCAACAATCAAGGTTTTGAGATTTCCAATTCCGGAGATTTATATACAGTTTCATTTAGCCTCTACCGAGGTAAAAAAGGGCGTATTCCTCTTTCTATCCATCAAGCCTCGCATACTAAAGTTTTGGACTTGCATCATTTCTAGAGAAGCTAAATTAGGTTCTCTGAAATTATGCAAGTCCAAAAAAGGTGTTTGGTATGCGCTTATATCTGTGTCGATGGAAGTTCCCGACTTAGGTGAGGTTAGGGGTTGGATTGGCGTAGATCGAGGTCAAAATAATATTGCTGTTGCAGCACTTCCTAATAGTTTTGGCAAGTTTTGGAAAGGCGGACGAGTCAAGCAGTTGAGAAGGCGATTCCAAAGTAATCGGAAAAAGCTCTTGAAAGCCAAACAAATCAAGGAAGTTAAGCGACTAGAGCAACGTGAAAGACGTATCATGGCTCATATTAATCACATCATTTCAAAAGAATTAGTACAGTTTGCTAAAGATTTTGGGATGGGATTGCGGTTTGAAGATTTATCTGGCTGTCGTCAGACAATGAGACAAAGCAAGAAAACAAAGTCTGATGCTGCCAACAACCGTGATACATGGGCGTTTTACCAGCTTGAATCATTCACAAGGTACAAAGCGATTCGTGCTGGTGTACCTGTTGAATCCGTTCCAGCACCTTATACCAGTAAATCCGATCGCCGCAATGGTGTGTTAGGAGTGCGAAACGGTGACTGGTTTAGAGGTTATGACGGGTATAGATGCAATGCCGATTGGAACGCTAGTCAGAATATTGGTCAATGGATAGGTTTTTCATGTCCTCTGGGTCTTCAGAAGGGTGTATCTGCAATGGGTACAGTTGATGCAGAGGGTGGGGTACATGACAATCCCTTAACTAGCGAAGCGTCTGGGCGGGTGGATTTATCCCCCGCTTAGACAACCGCTAGAATCCCCCTGATTTATCTGGGGGAGTGTCAATTAAGTAGTACTTAAATCCAAATAAAATCGGGAATGATAATAAAGGATAAGCAACTGGGAACAATAAATCAGCCGAGTATGACAAAGGGCGCTCCCCGTAAATCCAACTTAGTCGTAAAGCAAATGATAGAGCAGATCTTTTCAGCCAAACAAATCAGCCGTCTGGATCACCTCAAGCTCACATCTGCCTTTCTGTCTGACTACGATCTCACCGACGAAGACCGCCGCCAAATTAATCGTATATTTGACTACATTCAAGCGGGACGTCTGAAGGTCGTCGAGTGACGACAACCGCACGGTGTTAGGTTAGTAACCCAGTTTAGAACTTATGAAGCAGGATAGATGACTCCCAATAGCCACAGAAGTAATGTAGCGATCGCGCCACAACAGCGTCAAGGAAAGTAAAACATAGCAAAGCAGGAAGGTTTAAAAGTGTCACAGGATAAACCAACAATTCTCGTTACTGGCGGTGCAGGTTATATTGGCTCTCACGCGGTTAAAGCACTGCAACGGGCAGGTTATGGCGTCGTCGTTCTGGATAACTTAG
The DNA here is from genome assembly GCA_003486675.1 of Cyanobacteria bacterium UBA11372. Taxonomy (GTDB): domain Bacteria; phylum Cyanobacteriota; class Cyanobacteriia; order Cyanobacteriales; family Aerosakkonemataceae; genus Microseira. Next base: position 9,788 of record DNGG01000130.1, on the reverse strand, counting down.
TCTACGGACATCGCGACATCGTTGAGGAGGTGTTAAAGGTTGAATTGGTAGTGGGAGATACAAGCGATCGCCCCTTCCTAGATCGCCTGTTCTCGACTCACCACATCGACGCAGTGATGCACTTTAGCGCCTATGCTTACGTAGGCGAGTCGGTCACCGATCCGGCTAAATACTACCGCAATAACGTCATCGGTACACTCACGCTCCTAGAGGCTATGATGGCAGCATCTGTGAAGAAATTTGTTTTTTCTTCCACTTGTGCCACCTACGGCGTGCCCAACATCGTGCCGATTCCCGAAGATCATCCCCAAGATCCGATCAATCCTTATGGTGCCACTAAATTAATGGTGGAACGCATTCTCGCCGATTTCGATCCGGCGTATGACTTTAAATCCGTTTGCTTCCGCTACTTTAACGCCGCCGGTGCCGATCCCGATGGTTTGTTGGGCGAGGATCACAATCCGGAAACTCACTTAATTCCCCTGGTGTTGATGGCAGCTTTGGGCAAGCGCGATGCTATTTCTATTTTCGGCACCGACTATCCTACACCAGATGGGACTTGTATTCGAGATTACATCCACGTTTCCGATCTGGCAGATGCCCACATTTTGGGGTTGGAATATCTTTTAGGGGGCGGTAACAGCACTGCTTTTAACTTAGGCAACGGCTTGGGTTTCTCGGTAAAAGAAGTGATTGATGCTGCCAGAGAAATAACCGGACGGGAGATTAAGGTAATTGAGTGCGATCGCCGCCCCGGAGATCCCCCCGCCTTAGTCGGTAGCAGCGACAAAGCTCGCACCATCTTGGGCTGGCAACCTCAATATCCAGACATCAAAGATATCCTATCCCATGCCTGGAAATGGCATCAAAAACGTCACGGTTAAGGTGTTAAAAATAACCAGACTGTCAGAATATCCTGGCGGTCTGATTCTACCCCTCATTTGTTAGTTTCCAGTAAATGGCTTTGAGGAAGGCATAAATGTTGGTAATAGCTGCTAAATCCGGACAACTAGGTAACAGACTGCTACTTTTTGCTAATTATATTGCCTTTGCAAGGGAGAATAACCTGTGGTTACTGAATCCGGCCTTTAATGAATATGCTGAGTTTTTCCAAGCCACAGCTAACGATCTATTGTGTTCCTATCCACCGCCCCCCCTCAAAATCAAAGGCAATCGTTGGCTGCGGATAAAATACTATCAACTTAATCGCTCTTTGGCTGAAAGTGGAATGTTCAAATTAATCAACATCACCAGAGAAAAGCCATTTAACTGGAGCGACTCTAAAGTAACAGAACAGGTTAAAGCCAACTCGATCGCCTTTATGCAAGGGTGGCTGTTTAGAGATGGATGGTTTGTGGGCGATACCTCACTACTACGCAAACATGGCGATGCAATTAGAGCCTACTTCAAGCCTTTAGAAAAATACAGACAAAATGTAGCAAAGTTAATTGAAAATATCAAAAAATATGCTGATATTTTGATTGGAATCCATATCCGTCAGGGGGATTACCAGCAGCATCAAAATGGAAGATACTTTTACAAAAGCGAGGACTATATTAAAGTCATGGCATCAGTTAACCAGCTATTTGCTAATAAAAAAGTTAATTTTTTAATATGTTCTAACGCCCAGCAAGAGCGAAAATTATTATCTCAGGTAGACTACCATTTTGGCAATAACCAAATTATTGAAGACATGTACGCCTTAGCTGAATGTGACTATATTATGGGGCCTCCCAGTAGTTATAATATGTGGGCATCTTTTTACGGAGATAAACCGCTTTACACCCTCAGAGATATAAACAAAGCTCCAAGCTTGAATGACTTTGTACATTTTTACGAATGGCAAGGTATCTTCCATTACCGGGAAGATTGGAGCCAAAGCTATTGGGAATGGACGCACTAAGTTAACCTAGAGTATATTTTATTAATGGTAGGGTATGAACAGAGGATTTATTACCATTTTGACGGGGATTTACTCTTTCCAAGATTGCGTGCATTTTTTAGCAGCAATTCGTAAGTTTCATACTGAACAGATTGTAATTTTAATCGACAGAGTTCCCTTTTATCTCCAACTTTTACTCAAAGCTTTTCCTCATGTCATCCTCAAACCCGCACCCTCTAATAAAAATCCAGTTTTAGCTTCACGGCTGGCAAAGGTAGCCTTGTATGAAGCATCTCCTTTTGAAAAAACTATCTTCCTCGATTGCGATATTTGCTTGCTAGATAAAATTGACGAACTGTTTGAAGCATTAGATGAAGTAGATTTTTTAGTAACCGAAGATGTTCAGCCTGACATTACAAAAGCTTCTAACCTGCTGAGAGGAAAGGAAGAAATACTGCCAACGCTGCAAAGGGTGGGATTGCCGGTAACAGAAAAAACAATTCAATACAATACAGGGGTTCTGGGGTATAGAAAAAGTGCAAATAATGAAGAATTGTTTGCCAAGTGGAGGAGTTATTTTGAAGAAGTAATACTGAAAAATCAAGATGTATTGCTGCTGAAAGACCAAGGGGCATTTGCAGCAGCGATGGAAACGGTTAAACCGAGCTTGAAAGTTTTGCCACCAACCTATAATTTTCTGGATAAATGGAAGGGTAGTTACAACGTCAGCGAACCGATCAAAGTGCTGCACTGTACATATCCGTATCGGCCCCAATATGCTAAGAATATTACGCGATCGCTCTACACGAGAATTTTCGATCGCTTGGCTAAATGGTTACTCCCCAATCAAGTTGAAAATCCTTGGCGGCGACGCTAAAACGGGAACTATAACATGAAAAGAAAAGTATCTTTAGTTGTTAGCGATTTATCAAAAAGCGGTGCTGGCAGGTGGGAAGGCGGCGGCGTTCGTTCGTTTTTACTTGCGCAAGCGCTGCGAAAAATAGACTACGATGTAGAAATTGTGGGATTTGTTTTTGATAAAGACCAAGCGGCAAAATTTAATAGCGAAATTCCCATAACTTGCATTCCCGCTCAAGGCTATCCCAAGTTTTTGAGTTCGGCTAAGCAACTTTTAGATCGACTCGATGGAGATATTATTTATGCCATGAGGCCGAAGCCGACAAGCTTTGGTCTGCCTTTGCTCAAAAAGTTAAATCGCAGTCGTCCGGTAATATTAGATATCGACGACTGGGAAGTAGGCTGGTTCGGAGGCGACCAATTACAATATCGCCCCTCGTTTAAACAACTGGCGAGGGATATTTTAAAGCAAAATGGAGCGCTGAGATTTCCCGATCATCCCCTCTATTTAAAATGGATGGAAGGTTGGGTAAAGAGTGCCGATGCCATTACCGTTCATACCCAGTTTCTGCAAAAGCGGTTTGGCGGCGTTTGCATCCCTAACGGCAAAGATACGACGCTGTTCGATCCAAGTCGGTACGATCCAGAAAAAAGTCGAGAGCGTTACAACCTTTCTGGATATCGCATATTAATGTTTCCAGGCGCGCCGCGTCCCTACAAGGGCATCGAAGATGTTTTAATAGCTTTAGATCAACTCAACGAAGCGGATTTACGACTCGTTATTGTAGGTGGCAGTCCTTACGATGACTATGACGAGCAACTCGTTAAACAATGGGGACGTTGGATCGTCAAACTGCCAAAGTTTCCCGTTACTACCATGCCCGAAGTCGTCGCAGCTGCCCACATCGTAGTCGTTCCCCAGCGCGATATCCCCGCAGCCGTAGCTCAGTTTCCCCTGAAACTAACCGACGGGATGGCAATGGCAAAACCAATTTTGGCGACAAGAGTCGGCGATATCCCAGAAATTTTAGGCGGTACTGGTTATTTAGTCGCTCCGAGTAGCCCAGAGCAAATTGCCCACAAAATTCAATGGATTTTCCAGAATTTTGAGTCAGCCTTAGAGCAAGGCAAACAAGCTAGGGACAGATGCGTGGCGTATTATAGTATAGATGCAATGGCAGCCACCTTATCAGAGGTTATTTCTCAGCTAGAGGAAAAAATGTTAAAGTTTTGACTGGGATCTGAGAATAAGAGTTGTTAAGGTGAACGATTCAGCCGTCTTTGATTGAAGCGCGATCGCATCAACTAAAATCCAATTACTTTAAGCTGGAATTCCTGCATGTCTTACAGTAAGCTGCTCTTTGAAGCATTTATTCGCCGATATCCAGTTTGGATTTTAATCACGATTATTTTGGGTTTTTCGGGGGGATTGTTTAACGGCGTTAGTACAGCCCTAATCGCCCCGATTATTTTAAACTTTCTGGGACAAAACGTAAATTTAAAAGATGGCCCGCCGCTGCTGAGGGCGATTATGGCCCCTTTTGATAACATTCCGGAAAACGCGCGTCTGCTGGTGATGGCAGGGGCAATTATAGGAATCATTATTTTGAAGAACCTGATGGGCTATACAGCTAGTTTAGTATCGAGTTCGCTGACGCGGAGACTGACAACAGATCTGCGGGAAGCAGGATTGCGAATGCTACTAGAAGTAGATTTGGGTTATTATTCCCAGACAAAAGTGGGCGACCTGATTAACCGATTGGGTGGAGAATTAGGTCGGGCATCGAATGCAATGGGAACCGCGATCCGGCTAGTAATTACCGCGATTACCGTTTTAGTATTTGTGGGTTTGCTGCTAGCAATTTCCTGGCAACTGACAATCGCTTCAACGGCTTTACTCGGTTTAGTCGCACTGGTGAATCAATACTGGGTAACGCGGTCTAAGGAATTTGGCAGACAACTATCAGAATTATCTAGGGCTTATTCAATCGGCATATTGGAAACCTTGAGTGGAATTCGATTGGTAAAGGCAACTGGAAACGAAGGAAGAGAATATCAACGCCTGCAAAAATTGATTCGCGATCGCGAACAAGCAGATTTTCAGTCTCAGGCAAATTCGGGGGCGATCGGCCCAGTCAGCGAGGTAACCGGCATTGCTGGGTTAATGGGAATTGTATTTTTGGGACGTACCTTTTTTGGCAACGAGTTAGAAGCCCTGTCAACAGTACTTTTGACTTATTTATTATTGCTGTTCCGGTTATTGCCTTTTGTTTATCAGTTAAACGGAGCCAGAAGCTCTTTAGCAAATACCGATGGGAGTTTAGAGATTATATATGACTTCTTGCGTCGGGATAACAAACCGTTTATGAGCAGGGGGTATTTACCTTATAAACGATTAGCCGAAGGCATTCATTTTGATCGCATCAGCTTCGCCTATCCCAATCGTCAGGAATTGATTTTAAAAGAGATTAATTTATACCTGCCGCGCGGCACCACCTTGGCGTTGGTAGGGGGTTCGGGTGCGGGTAAGTCTACATTGGCAGACCTTTTACCCCGATTTTACGACACCACCAGCGGCTGCATTACGCTGGACGGAATCGATCTACGTCAATTCGACTTGAGAACCCTTCGCAAGTCGATGGGAATTGTCAGCCAAGATACGTTTTTGTTTAATAACACAGTGCGCAATAACATCGCCTATGGAAAACCCGAAGCAACGGATGAAGAAGTGATCGAGGCGACGAAGCGAGCTAATGCATATGATTTTATTATGGGGCTGCCGAAGGGATTTGAAACGTTGATCGGCGATCGCGGCGTATTATTATCTGGGGGACAGCGACAGCGGTTAGCGATCGCGCGCGCCCTGGTGCAAGATCCGGATATCTTAATTCTGGATGAAGCTACCAGCGCTTTGGATACGGTTTCCGAACGTTTGGTACAACAAGCCCTGGAAGAATTGAGTCGCGATCGCACTACTCTAGTAATTGCTCACCGCCTCTCCACCGTCCAAAAAGCCCATCAAATTGCCGTTTTAGATAAAGGTAACGTCGTAGAAGTCGGAACTCACTCCGAATTGTTACGCAAAGGCGGCTACTATGCGCGGCTTTACTCGATGCAATTTAGCGACGATCGGCAGAATGCTAACGGCAACGGCACGTTTAAAACTCGTTTTTCCTACGAATTTCGCAGCCGTTTAAACACGATGATCGGTTCCTTGCGCTTGCTCGCTGACGATATGATAGACACCCCCGAAGAGCAAACCGAATTGCTAGAACTATCCTACAGTTCTGCGATCGCCCTGCTCAATACCCTGGAATTGTTTGAAGATACGCGCAAAGCTACGGAACAAACCAAGGTTAAAAGTAACTAAAATCCCATCCTATGACCAAGCACTATATTTTTTTTACCAGAAATGTTTTACCCCAACCCCAAGCGCACCTCGTTCAAGTCGCCCATACTGCTAACGCCGCAGCAAACCTGGGTTACCCAGCAGTTTTAGTTTACCTGCAAAAGGGATTAAAAGCTTTAAATCCAATCGATTTAATCTTCCCGTTTCGGCCTCGCCAACCAGACGAAGAACTGGCAAGATTTTACAATATTCAGGATAAGTTAAAAGTAGCGCCCCTGTCCATGCCTTGGCCTATAGACAAGCTGAATAATAAGCTGACAAATTCCAGCACCCTTGCCACAAAATACTATTTCCCCGTTCATATACTTCCCCATACTAAAATCGTTCACACGCGGGACTGGAACTTTGTTAAGGCAGCAATTAAACACGGCATTCCCGCAATCTACGAACACCACCACCACGAACAAAAGAAATTTGAACCAGAAATCGTTAAAAGTCCGTTATTTCAAATTGCGGTAACCGTCGCCGATACAATTAGAGAAACAATGATCCAAAACGGAATGCCCCCAGAAAAAGCGCTCAAAATCCACAACGGGTTTAACCATTTATTTTTAGAACGGCAACCAGAGAAAGCCGCAGAGTGGCGGCAACAACTTCTGGTTAATCGACAACAGCATTTGGTAGTTTATTCGGGAGCATTACATGAATTTAAAGGTGTAGACTTGCTGATTGATGTGGCAAAAGAATTACCGCAAATTCAATTTGCTTTAGCCGGTGGCAACGCCGAGCAGGTAGAAAAATACCAAAAATTAGCCCAGGAAAAAGAAGTAGAAAACATCACCTTTTTAGGCCATTTGACGCAAGATAAACTGGCAAGTTTACTGCAAGCTGCCGATATTTTAGCCCATCCGCATCTTTCGGGAGAAGCGGCAACGTTTACCTCGCCTTTAAAACTGTTTGATTACATGGCTTCCGGAACACCAATTGTATCTTCAAAAATACCCCCGTTGAAAGAATTTGAATCGACCAAAGCGGTAGCAGGGTGGTGCGAACCCGACGATGCAAATCAATTTGCTCAATGCTTGCAACTTGTTTTACAAACCCATCCCAGAAAACCGGAAGGCTATGCAGATAGCATGGAATTTGTCAATCAATTTTCCTGCGAAAATAGACTGGCGAAAATCCTTAGTTATGTAGAAGATTCGATGCGTCCAACCTTAGTTTGATCGTTATCATGGGAAGAAAAATTGTCGGAATGCTAAGCAGTTATGTAGGGTTAAATCCCGCTCCAGTTGATTGGCTGTGGCAACAAACCCCCAATTTTTTTGGAGTCTGGGGAAATATAGAAATGCAGGCGACAGCAAATCAGCCAGATTTCTTGCTGCTGTATCAATTCGATTTTGAGCCAAAACCTGCCTCAGAAAAGGGGTGGAAGAAACTGGTGAAAAAGTTTCAAAATCCTGAAAAGGAAGATTTTAGAACGCAATTTCGCGGCGTGAATCAAAAACGGATTATTTATTTGCTAAGAGAACCGCCTTTAGAGGAAATAGTTGATAAAAATAAAGCGCTTTATGAAAAAGCTAAACAATATTGCGGCTATATTTCTGGCCCCGATGACTTTGCACCTACGCCAGATTATATGCCAGCAATTTGGTATCACAACAACTCGTTTAACGATTTAAATGAACTGCCATGCCCTCCCAAGGAAAAAACTTGCAGTTGGATTACTTCTGGAATTAGCCGGACTGCGAATCACCGCCAGCGGTTAGAATTTATCAGATTGCTGCAAAATAACAATCTAAACTTCGATTTATACGGTAGGGGCTTACCCAATTGGGCAAAAACAAAGGGACAACTGTTCAATAAATGGTACGCGATGGCGCCCTACTATTACAATTTATCGATTGAGAATTACGCTGAAAACAACTGGTATGTCAGCGAGAAATTATGGGATGCTTTGCTAGCTTGGTGCTTGCCAATTTACTACGGCGGGCCTGCGGCTGACAAGCTGCTTCCTCCCGGTAGCTTTCTCAGGTTACCCAGCTTGGATGAAAAAGGGTTAGCCTATATTCAAGAAGTCACGGCTACACCGGATGCTTGGTATGCCGCAAAGGATGCGATCGCAGAAGCTCGTCAAATTATCTTACACAAGCTAAACTTACTCAACTGGCTGTCTGAATACGTGGAAAAATTTTCATGAACGTGGATGGAATTTGTACCCTCGCTAACGACTACGTTTACGACCAACTCATTGCTTTACTCAACAGCATTGAGGCTATTTTAGGGCCAGACATGCCCGTTTGCATTTATCCCTACGACGATAAAACTGAAAAAATTGCTGCCCTTATTGCCAAGCGTCCTAACGTCCAACTCTACCAAGATAAAGAGTCGATTCAGCGCTGGGATGAATTCGTCCGCAACGTTTGGGATACCCACCCCACCGCACGCCAGCGATGGAGTAAAGTAACTAATGAACCCTACCATCGCGTTGGCACTCATCGCCGCTATGGTGCGTTTGACGGCCCGTTTGACCGCTTTATTTATATGGATGCGGATACACTATTAATGGGGCCAGTTTCACCGATTTTTGAGCTATTAAATCACAATGATTGGGTGGTTTACGATTTTCAGTATACCGATCCAAGCCACGTTTATGAATTATCTTCGCCCAAACTAACAGAATTATTTCCCCCAGAACGCATCCAATCAGAAATATTTTGTTCCGGATTTTATGGGTCTAAAAAAGGGATATTTGATAAGGATAGACGAGATTGGATTTTAGCCAAACTCCGCGAGGGAGAAGCGGAAGTGCTATACTCAATGGCGCCCGATCAAACTATCCTTAATTACATGGTGATGCGATTGGGAATTTATAATTATAATTTGGCGTTACATTTGCCCCCAAATCAAAAAACAGGGTGCTGCGTCACTTCTTCCCATTTTGAGGAAAAAGAACACTTTCTTTACGATAAAGGGAACCGATTAACTTATATTCACTACATCGGTTTAAGTTCTAAATTATTTACCCAAGTTTGCGCGGGCGAAAATATAGACTTTCCTTATCGAGATTTGTTTTTGCACTATCGGTATCTGCACGAAGAAGAAAACAGACCTAAATTTACCAGCAAACCTCGCCCATATAACCCCCCGGCGAGTTTGGCGACAAAAGTATTGCGAAAATTGGGAATAAATCCTTGAGGATTATAGCATGAAACGCGGCATTTATATTACAGCAAATGATAAAGTTACAGAACAAGCGATCGCTCTACTAAATAGCATTCGCGCCTACGATACCGAAACCCCCATCGTCATGATTCCCTATGACGATAATTACCAGCAAATCGCCAGTTTGTTAAACGAAAAATACGGCGTTCAAGTTTACGAAGATTTAGAATTTATCGATCGTCTCTCGAAGAAACTACAGCAAACATTTGGCGAACAATTCTTCGCCAGACCGAATCAATTTCGCAAGCAAGCTTGTTGGTTTGGCGCTTTTGATGAGTTTTTATACATCGACACCGATATCGTCGTATTTGAAAAGATCGTTGACAACCTCAATTATTTTTCAGATTACGACTTCCTGTGCTGCGACTATCAACATTCTGGTGGCATTAAAAACGTCTTCAGCCCTAAAGTTTTAGAAGAAAACGTCTTTACAGAAACCGAATTGAAAGATATGTTTAACGGCGGTTTCTGGGC
>DNGG01000029.1 GCA_003486675.1 Cyanobacteria bacterium UBA11372 | reverse complement strand
TTAAGTGCTTATGCTGCCGCCCTTCGCCGCGCCCTGAGTTCAAAAGTTAGTATCTTTTTTCTAGATGAAGCTCCTATTTTATTCCAGTTTGAAGCAATTTCTGAACTGATTGGACGGCTGTGCGCTAACGGGGCTAAGGCAGGAATTCGAGTGATTTTATCTGCTCAAGAACCCGATAGTATCTACCAAAGTAAAGCCGCTCCTAAAATCTTTGCCAACCTCACCACCCGCCTCATCGGTCGGATTCAAACCTCGGCGGTTGAACCGTTTATCAAATATTTTAAATACCCTCCAGAAATTATCTCGCGAAATTCTACAGAATCGTTTTTCCCTAAGAAAGAAGGCATCTATTCTCAATGGTTGCTGGATGAAAATAGCAAGTTTACCTTCTGTCGGTATTATCCCGCTTATTGCTTGCTGGCTGCTGTTGCTAACAACCCAGATGAGCAGGAGTTGAGAACCTTATACCTGAACAAATATAAAGATGACCCACTCACCGGACTGGTGAGGTTTTCAGAGATATACGTCCAGATGATTAAAGGCGAACCTCTGACTGGGGAAGCTGCTGCACTGCTAAAAGCCGCTCAGGAAAAAGCGAAAGTAAAACATTTACATAAAGTGGCTTAATTGCCACATTTGTTAGGAGGATAAGTCAATGAAAACTCGAACTAAAATTATAGCGATCGCACTCAGTCTAGGATTAATTATAACTGCCCCACCTCCCAGTCAAGCCAAGGGATTCGATTTCGGCAGTAACAACCCATTTAGCAAGCTCTGGGAACAGTTTACCAGCTACTTTAATCAGATCCAAGAACGCTTGCAATCTGCTGCTGAAAAATTTGGAGAAGGCTTGCAAGCTGACATCCAAGCGGCGATGGAACAAGCAATGGGCGAATTAAATATCCCCGGTCTTGAAGACAGCAAACAAGCGGTGGAAGAAAGCATTGCTACCAAAGGAGATGCAACCGAACGTAACGATGTAGTCGCCGCCGCCACCAACGGAGAAAAGGTTTGGCGAACCATTGTTGAAGCAACCGTCGCCGCAGGTACTGGGCCAGAAGGACAGCAACGCACCCAAGAACAAATTGAACTAACTAAGCAATCTGTTGAGGCGACCCAACAGTTAGGGGAACAGGCTCAAAATGCCGTTTCAACTCAAGATGTTCTAAAAAACATTGCCAATCAAATGCCTCAAATTGCCTCAACGTTAGGACAAATGCGTTCCGACAACTTAATGGGGCAATTCAATACCTTACAAACCAACGCCATGTTGAAGCAAATTGATGAAAAACAAGCCAAACAACAGGCAACCAATCGCCTGCATCTGAATGGCCTCACCTCGTACAACATGGAACTTACAGGATGGACAATGCAAGCCATCAAAATTGGTTCCAATCCCAATCAATAAACCTTAATTGTTAACCGTTAACTGCTATTTGCAGTTAGCGGTTACTGCGTGGAGGGTTCAATGAAAACTCCCATCCTCATCGCCGATTTTGCCGCAGGTGACCTACTAGAAAATGCCGCCGGAGGTGGTTCGTTAGTCGCGCAAGGTTTTGACGAACTGTGGCAAAACACCCTCAACGGCGGACTCTATGCCGCCCTGTGTCGGGTTGGCATTTTATTCGCCGTCGGTTCGTTGGTTTTATTCATTGTGCAGTGGGGCAAACAAATGCTTGACGGTGATGAAACTAGAGCTGTTTCAGAATTAATTTGGCCTCTGGTTGTCGGACTTTTACTGAGCAATAACGGTGCAATTCTCGCTCAAAGCACCCTCGTATTGCGCGATTACATCAATTCCGTTAACAAGTTTGTTCTAGAGTTTACCGCCGCCGATGCCGATTTAACCGCAGCCTATCAACAAGCATTGGGTCACGCCGCCATGCAAACTGCTGTGGGGAGTGCCATTGAAGAATGCCGTTCCGCCAACCTCAGCAACGAACAGGTTGTGCAATGCCTCACCCAGGCTAGAACCGAGTTGGAATCTAAATTCCCCGAACTTTTTAAAGACCCGGACAGCGGCGATAGTTACTTGGGAGCCGCAGGTAGTTGGATTATGCAAGAACTGGGCAAAATCGACCAAGCAACTCAAGAAGCTCAGGGAGATGGCTTACCTGGTATCGCCAACCAAATTCTATCGGGTGCATCCGCCGCCGTTGGCGCGATTTTGACCACTTTTGTCACTTCCCTCCTTCTAGCTCTGAATAACGCCTACCAATGGGGTTTGGAATTTTCCCTCCTACTTACTGCTCTGTTGGGGCCATTGGCTGTGGGTGGGTCGCTTTTACCTTTCGGCAGCAAGGCAATTATGGGCTGGCTGACTGGCTTTTTTTCCGTCGGCATTGCCAAACTTTCGTTCAACATCATCCTGGGCTTAGCTGGACTGCTGATCGCCACCGCCCAAGCCAGCCAGCCGATGATTTTTCTGGCTTTTATCGGCCTGGTTGCTCCTTTCCTCGCTACCGGACTCGCTGCTGGGGGTGGTATCGCCGTGCTGCTGCAACTGAATAAAAGTGCTGCCTGGGCTAGCAGTGGGGGCGTCATTGTGATGCGTGCGGCGGCTAACAAACTGATTAGCTTCTTACCCAGGAGAGCGTAAATGGCGAAATCAACCCCTACCCAACGAGAACCCTTGCGATTGCTTTCCTACGGTCAGTCAGTCTCGACACCCATCGCGGTGGTTGCCGTTTCCGGGCTGGCTATCAGCGTCGTTTCTCTACTGTTGCAAATTCTCAATTATGGGGCGACTTCTCGTTTGGCTCACAAAGACCCGCCTTCACTGGTGCAATTAGCCGATGGGAATGTTATTACTGTTGCACCTTTGGGGCCGCGCGATCGCACCCCTGAAACGATCAAAAAATTCACCAGCGACGTACTCGTGACGATGTTCAACTGGGATGGAGTCCTCAATTCATCTACCACTACCACCCCAGTCCCAGACCCAGGCATTCCTATCAAACTCGAACGAAAGCCCGGAAAAGTTACCACCTCAGCTTGGCAAGCCGCGTTTGCCCTCTCGGAAGAAAACAATTTCAGAAGCGAGTTTCTCAAAAAACTAGCCGAACTCACGCCCCCCGGTGTATTTAACGGAGACGTTCAAGTTTCTTTAGTGATTCGGTATGTAGGCGAACCGAACAAAATAGGCGAAAACCAGTGGAAAGTCGATGTGGTTGCGACCCTAATTACCTTCAAAAAAGATGACAATGCCGGGTCTGGAATTCCGTTTAACAAAACGATTTATTTATCTGCCGTTTCTACCCCACAAACTACCCCCAGCGACACGCCCAATCTGGCAAAAGCTATTTATGAAATCCGCAAAGTTGGCTTGGAAATTACAGGAATTACCGATTTAGAAAGACCCAATTTATAAAACAGGAGGGTTAAAAATGGACAACCAAAAAAATGCCAATAGTGCGACTTTGCTGCAATTGGAGGACGAACAAGAAGCCGTCGAACCTTCCAAAATAGATTCCCTTTTGAAGTTTGAATCGGAGGACGAAGCGGCAGAAACACCCGTGGCGCTGCCAGAAGAAGACCCAGCGCTGGTGCAAACTCACCATTCTCCGATTAATTCTCCTTGGTCGCGCTCGGTCGTTGTGGGCGGGGGGTTTGGGTTGGTTTTCCTCTTAGTATTTCTCTTCTTAAATCCCATGTTTAACCCGGTTAAAAAACCGACCCAACCAATGGCAAAAATCGAACAGCCAGCCAATCCTTCTCCCCCAAGTGAATCTAAGCAGGACGATAAAGTCCGTGCAGAATTAGCCCTTGCTAAACAGGAAGAAGAGTTAAGAGC
>DNGG01000540.1 GCA_003486675.1 Cyanobacteria bacterium UBA11372 | reverse complement strand
TCTTGCAAACCTTTCGCTTCGGAGGCCACCAAATCGCGTGTTCTTTCCAAATCATTGACAATTGCGTCAGCTTCTGTTGGAGTTATATCGGCGCGCTGATAGAGAATTTGCAGCAAAGTAGCGCGGTCTAATTGAGCGAAGCGAACCTGCAACTGTTCGTAATTCCCCTCGGTATCTTCCAGCAGCGGTTTGAAATTGCTCAAAATGCCGGAAGTATTGAGTTGTTCTTTAGGCGTATAACGGAGATAATTTTCTACTCGCCTGCGGAGGTCGAAGATTTTTTCCCGTTCTTCAGCCGCAATAACCGAGGTTAAAACCTCTTGCCGGGTTGATTCCAAGCGGTCGGTAATTTGGTTAATTTCGTCTTGGGTAAGCAGACCTTTTTCTTGCAGGATATTGAAGAAATCTTGCCGCTTAATTTGCTCCAATTGGCGGCGAACTTCAATTGGATCTGCTTCCGCATCGTAGATGACATCTCTAAATTCCTGCCTCACTGCTTCCCGGTTTAATTGCCAGGGATAGGCATTGATTAGATAGTTTTCAATATCCAGACGAATTGTATTGGTAGGTTGAGGTTGACCAGTTAGTTGTTTTGCACCACCTACAGCTTGATCTTTAACTTCTTTGAGTCGATTTAAGATCGATTGGATATCTAAATCCGACAGATCTGTTCTTCCCATTAGTGCGCCGGTAATCGCAGTCATCGCCATTTGGCGTGCTTGACCGAACAAACCGGGAGCTTTATCGGTTTGCTCTTGAGTTGCTTGGCGCGATGAGCGCATTTCTGCAATTAATTCGTCTAGTTTCGCGCTTTCGGGGGATTTTAACTCTTTAGCTTGTGCAGATTTGAGATAATCTACCAATTCGCCCATTACATCCCGCTGCGGTAGGCGATTCGTGGCTTGCTTCCAAGCGCCTTCGAGTTGGTCTACAATCCGGTTGGCATCGCGTTTGGAAAGATTGGTGTTTTTACTCACCAAATCTACAAACGTATCGCGATTAATATTTTTCAGATTTTCCGGAGAAATCGATCTCAAATCTGGTGACGCCAGCAAAGATTCAAATTCCCGCCGGATGGCTTTTACATCTAAATCCGCAGGGCGCAGAGTTTCTAGATAATCTTCCAAGGAATGGCGAATATTTACCGGGTCGATGGCGCTACCAATTTGCCGACCAACTGCGGCGGCAGCAGCTTCAGCGGTAGCAACTACTTGATTGCTGGCTGCTTTCGCACCCAATGCTGCCGTTGCTGTGCCTAAAATTGCTTGAAAACCGCTCGTAGCAGTATTGACAATTGAACCAATTAAAGATCCTACCGTGGTCGAACTCGCCCAAACTAGCAGCGAGAAATATGCACCCCAAATCACCAAACCTAGAATAGCGCCCAACCCTACATCAAAGGTGAGCAAGCTGAGATTTACTGCTAAAAAACAAGCCAGGAATAAGGAAAGCGTAACCGTGACTAAAGTCCAAATTCCCACAGTTTTGCTAACTTTGTTAATCGTACCGCCAAAGCTACCAGAATCATGACGATCTGAATCGGAATCATCGTCTGATTTGCGTCCCAGATAGGAAATCCCAGCCGCCACAGAAAGATTTGTTAGTAATAGTTGGAAGGCAAACGCCAGCACTATGCCAGCTATCAAGGCTTCAAAAAATCGCACCGAAGAAATTGCTTCCGCCGCTCGCACAGGCACGGGAACCACCGGAGCAGGCACGGGAACGGGAACCTGCAACAGCCAAAATGGTAAGCTATGCGGTTCCACCGTTAATTGTGAAATGTCAATCATAGAATTTCCCTCAATTTGTCTTCTTTTTGAGATTTATAGAATACAGCCGCCAAGTAGGGACTCAATAATTTAGATAGTTTGGACAACTATTTATCTAGGCTGTGTCCCTACGTCGTATTTCGGCAAAAGTTCACACCCCTTGGGTTAGAATGGCTGGATCTGAGGGGTAAAAGCATCTCTCCCAAGTCTGAACTTTGCTGCAAGAGCAGGATAGAGAAGGCAGTTTATATGAACAGGATTTACCCAAATCACCTTTGTTTCTCTGAAAAATCGTCGAACCAGGAAAGTAGGGGCGGGTTTTACCAACCATTCATTGGAACCAAGAGATATGCAAGTTAAACCCGCCCCTACACTGATATGAATGACCTATCACCTTTGTTTCTTGCTGGAAGATTTTTCATAGAAACCCGGTTTCTGTCCTCGTCGCGCCTAAGTCCCGATCGAGTTGGAATTATTTATTGAGTTTCTAGCTAGTTGCTCACTTTCTAGGGATAGAGTTTTGTATTGAAAATAGCATTTTTGAGATCAACCTTTAGATAGCTTGCTTTATGTACCTATAGGTAGACCTCGGTCTTGTTTAGGGTAGCTACTATCAAAGTATCAAACGTTAAGTAATGTAAATCGAGGTTTGGAAATTATGCAAACACCTGAAACTCGCAGCACCACCAATCTACCTCCTGTTGCTTTAGCCTTCAACGGTAAAGACCGCAACGCTTTCTTGTTTGGCTTCAATCCTCAAGCAGAACTGTGGAATGGTCGTCTGGCTATGATTGGCTTCCTCGCCTATTTGCTGTGGGATATGGCTGGCTATAGCGTTCTGCGCGACGTGCTGCACTTCATCTCTTATACCCACTAAAAACCGAACATACCTCCTCTCTTTAGTTAGTTGTTAGTTATTAGTTATTAGTCATTAGTTGAAGGGGCATCAGCTAATGACTAATGACTAATAACTACTTTGTTTTTTTATTAGCTATTATTAACAGGCATCGCACGCTCATGGCGGGTTTATCAATACAATGAGCCACAGATGAAAGATTACTGGTAAAACGGATCTTTCGGGTTTATGGTGAAAATGTTCATATATGTTACAGATGATCGAGATGGTGGGTTACGGCACGGGCAGTTAACGATTGATTTTGGCGCTGAAGTTATCGCCCGTGCCCAACCCACCCTACGATTTAGATCGGTTTTTACCCAATGCTGAAGTTTGCGATCGCATTGGGTTTGTGTCGTCTCAACGAGGAAATTTGCTTCGGTGCCTCCCGTATGCTGGGGACTAGAAGTAGGGATTTCCCCAAAAGTTAGTTGCGATCGCCATCTGGCAACACCGCTCGAGGTTCACAATTGTATTATTCTTGTTATCGGCCTTCTGCACCTATCTCAAGATAGATGCTAGTTTTACCGAGAAACTACTACTTTCAGATCGGAGAATATACACTCAGCATTGAACGATCGCCGCAGAAACCCCCGGTATCGCACTAGGGGCAACCATATCCAACTTTTATACGAAACGACTCGGGATCTGCTCTCAACCGAGCAACCCCTGGCGCTGGTTGAGACTACGTTCGCCAAACTCAAACGGCTAATTGGGCTGGACGTTTACTTTAATTATTTGCTATATGAAGAAAAACAGCAGTTGCACTTGGAATTTTATGGTGGGATCGGGGAGGAAACGGCGCTAGCGATTGAATGGTTGGATGTAGGTTGCGCGATCTGCGGCACGGTTGCCGTAGAGCGACGGCAAATCGTGCAACCGAATTTGCAACAATCAACCGATCCGAAAACTCAACTGGTGCGATCGCTCGGTTTAACCGCATACTCTTGTCAGCCGTTGATCGCCCAAGGAAAACTCTTCGGCACGTTGGGATTTGGCAGTCGCAGTCGCACGGATTTCACCCGCGCTGAAACGGAATTGTTTCAAGCACTTTGCGATCAAATTGCGATCGCGTTAGAGCGTGCAGAGTTAGTATCGTCCTTGCGCCAGCAAACCGAAGAGCTAATCCATCTCAATCGCCTCAAAGATGAATTTCTCGCGGCTTTGTCTCACGAATTGCGCACGCCCTTGAATCCGATTCTGGGGTGGACACAGATGATGCGATCGCAAAAGCTCTCCCCCGCCAAAACGGCTGAAGCTTTGGAGATCGTGGAACGAAATGTCAAGCAGCAAGTTGCCTTGGTGGACGATCTATTAGATGTCTCCGGCGCGCTCCAAGGCAAGCTGAAGCTGAATTTGCAGCCAGTCGATCTGGCAAGTATCGTCAATTGTGCCATCGAGACGGTTCAGTTTACCGCCCAAGCCAAACGGATTGAAATCGAGGTGGGGGATTTATTACCATTGCCCGCGATCGGCGATCGCGATCGCTTGCAACAAGTATTCTGGAATCTGCTATCGAATGCGATCAAATTCACCCCCGAAGGTGGACGCATCAAAGTCGATGGCTCAATTTTCACCCCACAAGCAGCAACTTGTTACGCTCAAGTTCGCATCAGCGACAATGGGATTGGCATAGCCCCTGAGTTTTTGCCCTGTGTCTTTGAACATTTTCGTCAAGCCGATGGCAGTGCTACCCGCAAGTATGGTGGTTTGGGCTTAGGACTTTCGATCGTGCGGCATCTGGTTGAGTTACACGGCGGTACGGCGATCGCAGAGAGTCCTGGAGTTGGCGGAGGTTCAACCTTTACCGTGAGACTGCCCCTTTGCAGGGAGCCTGTCACGCCGATTCCTAGCATCATTGAGGCGAATTCAGTTACAGAGCGGCAAAATAATCCGGTTTCCTCGGAAGCACTGCCTAATTCTCCTCTAATCGCCGGCTTGAATGGACTGCACGTTCTTTTAGTTGATGACGATCCAGACAACCTGGATCTGTTGCGCTTTGTGCTTCAGCAAGATGGTGCGATCGTTACCGCTTTGACTTCACCCCTAGAAGCACTCGATCTCATCCCCAAAAACCCTCCAGACTTAATCGTCAGTGATGTTGGGATGCCAAACATCGATGGCTACGATTTCATTCGTCAGGTTAGAGCCTTGCCCCACAGCAGACAAATCCCTGCATTTGCCCTCACCGCATTCGCTCAGCAGGAAGATCGGGAAAAGGCAATCCAGGCTGGTTTCCAGGCATACATCACCAAACCCGTCAATCCACTGGAATTGCTGTTAAATCTCACGGAATTCGTGCAACGTTAAATCCCGTGCCCGCCCCTACAATAAAAAACGAACGATGACAAATAAGGCAGATGTAATTAATTGCAACGTCATTACAGGAATGCCGTAGCGCAGAAATCTTTGAAATGTGATTCGGCGTCCGTGTTGCTCAGCAATTCCCGCCGCTACGATATTCGATGATGCGCCTACTAAGGTGCCATTTCCTCCTAAAGTTGCCCCAAACATCATGGCATAAAATAGCGGTAAAACTTCGGGCGGAAACTGTCCTTGAAAGTCTGGCGATAAAACTTCGGTTCCCACTAATCCTACATTGACAACGTATTGTTTGAGTAATGGCACCATCGCTACTACAAGGGGAATATTGGGAACAACGCTGGAAATAAGCCCGACAAAAAAGAGGATGACTATCGAACCCAAGGCTATATTTTTTCCTAAAATTGTTGCCAATACTCCTGATAAACCTTGAAC
>DNGG01000055.1 GCA_003486675.1 Cyanobacteria bacterium UBA11372 | reverse complement strand
TTGCCTTCTGTGGTGACGCGCAGGGCTTCTAACAAGCGATCAAAGCTGATATCCTTCATGCAGTAAGAGTCTGCCCCAGCCGCAAAGGCTGCCAGTACCGACTCTTCATTGTCCTGTAACGTTAAGATCAATACTTTTGGTGCGGGTTCGTCTTCCGTCACCGCTGCCTTCAGGCGTCTGGTTAATTCGATGCCATCCATGTCTGGCAGTCCAATATCGACAATGGCAATATCTGGTTTGACCTCTTGTAACAGCTTTAGTCCGTCTGAACCGTTTGCCGCTTCTCCCACGACGCGAATTTCTTCTCGCTGTTGCAAGGCTGTCCGGATACCCACCCGCGTCAGGTCGTGATCTTCAATCAGGGCTACACGAATTTCTTTCATCGTCTTATGTTTGTATTTCTCTAAGTTTAAGTAACTTACCAACTATTGACTTGCAGTACACCTATCCCTGGAAATAGGCTTTATAGGCATTGGATATATTTTATCCACCCCAGGCGATGTTGAGTTCCCTCTGTTGACATATTTCTTATGACAATTGCGAGCGCCGTCGCCAAAAGAATAAGAATTTTAACTTCCAAGGGCGCTCTTTCTTGTCTCCCACCAGCGATGTAAGGCAAACACCTCCACAGGTTAGAGGAAAATGTGTAATTTTCTAGTCACAATTAAGGAAAAATATCGGGGCAAATTTGTTGCCGATTAAGGTTTGATGTCGCCCTTCCACAGGCGGATCAATTGCTGGTCTTGCTTCAAACCGTAGCCGAGTCAGCCTGGTTTAAGTAACTATGTGTTGCTTGAACCTATCTCAAGTAATATTGTAGCAAACTCTGCGGTAATGATAAAACATTTTTAACCATTTTGTTAACAACTCTTAGCTGGAAATTAGCCAAATAAAAGCTAAAAAACTGAAGTTTTGCGTTTTCAGGTTAATCCGACAGGAAAAAATCAGCAAATTGCGTTACAAAAAATGATAAACGTTTTTAAGAACTATGGAAGAGAAGCTAAAAATACTGGTGGTGGATGCAGGAGCGGTTGGCAGAGCGCTGCTAGCTGCTCAAGAGCGGGTGGAAGTGTCAGAAGCCGCCGATAGGGAGGCGGCGATCGCTCTGTTACAGCAGCAACGCTTTGACTGCGTTTTCCTCAATTATTGCTTGCCCGATGGCGATGGTTTGACCTTGGTGCGACAAGTGCGAAGTCTCGCCCTTAAAGTACCTTTGATCGTCTTGACGGGTGAGGGAGACGAGCAAATTGCCGTGGAACTGATGAAAGCGGGAGCCTCGGATTATATTTCTTTTGACAAAGTTTCCCCCCAGACGCTGGCTCGCAGTATGAATAATGCGATTCGCATCTCCCGGGCGGAAACAGAGGCGGCGATCGCTCTCAATCGGCTCAAAGAAAGCGAGGAACGCTATCGCTTGGTTTTAGAAGGCTCAAACGATGCAATTTGGGATTGGGATATTACCAAAAACCAAATTTACTGGAATCACCGAATTGAAGAAATTATTGGACAGTCTGCGACTGAACTGGGCTTGTCTGGCAATGATTTTAACCTGATTGTAGAAAAGTTTTTCGACTTGCTGCATCCGGAAGACCGAAAAAAACTCAAGGATGCGATTAAAGCTCATCTTTGCCAGAACGCTGAATTTAATTTAGAATTTCGGCTGCGCCATAGCTCTGGGGAATATCGGTACTGCATGACGCGGGGAAAAGCACAAAGGGACGCTTTTGGCAAGCCAGTGCGGATGGCAGGTGTGATCAGCGATATTACACCGGCGAAACAGGTGGAAGAAGAGCTACGCAGTCGATTGGAACAACTGGAAAACATCCACCAAATCAACGGGCGGCTTTACCGAGATTCCCAGGAAGCGAGCGATAATCTTCGCAGAGCGGTGTTGATTTTGGGGGAACAACAGCAACAGTTGCGGACGCTACAACGGCTTTCCAATTTGCTCAACCAGCATTTGGCTAATTTACCAGAATTGCTGCAAGTGATGGCGCAGTCGGTTTGCGATGCGATTGAAGCGGCGCAGTTTAGCTTTATCGTGCTAAATAACCCGAATTGTAAGAGCGAAGCGTCTGTTAAAGAAAATTGCATGGTGTTAAGCGTCACCGCCGGAATCGGTACGGAAAGATTGCAATTAGACCAAAATGGATGGCTAAATCAAGTAGTTTCGACGGTAGGGGACTTTAAAAGCGCCCGTACTCAGGAGATGCTCAATTCTCAATGTCCGATGCTGCGTAGCTATTTACCTGCTTCTGTTTGTACGGTGGCGATTAATTCGCCCCAGGGTGGGTGTTTGGGGGTGCTGGGGATCGGTAATTGGCAAGATGGGGAGGCGTTTGACGAAGAAGATCGACATTTGCTGGTGGCGGTGGGAGAACAAGCTGCGATCGCAATTAACAACGCCCGACTGATTAAAACTTTAGAAGAGCGGGAAGAAAGACTCGCCAATCAAAACGAAATCCTAGCCAATCAAAACCGAGAACTAGAAAATCAACGCCAGCAAATTCAAATGCAAAATTTACAGCTAATGGAAGCGGCGCGATTGAAATCGCAGTTTTTGGCTACCATGTCTCACGAATTGCGTACCCCGATGAATGCGGTGATTGGATTTTCGCAATTGCTGCTGCATTCGTCGGCGCGATCGCGCATCCAGTCTAAAGGACAACCCCTGACGCTGGAGCAAGAAAATATGGTGCAGCGCATCCTCGACAATGGGAAACATTTGTTATCGCTAATTGACGATATTTTAGATTTATCTAAAATCGAATCTGGTCGGTTGGAACTTTTACCGGAACCTGTCAACTTGGAAGTTCTTTTAACCAACGCGGTGGAAGAATTTCGTTCCCACGCCCAAGAAAAGAATTTAGACTTAAACTTGGACATCAATTTGAATAACCCAATCGCGATCAACGACAGCGTTCGCCTGCGCCAGATTATAGTTAACCTGCTTTCTAATGCGGTTAAGTTTACGCCGTCTGGTTTTGTCCGCGTTGAGGCGTCGGAACCTTCACGGGATAAAATCGCTATTCTGGTTCAAGATAGCGGTATTGGTATTGCTCAAGAAAATTTAGACCGGATTTTTGAAACTTTTCGGCAAGTCGATCAAAGTCTTGCCAAAAAATATTACGGTACTGGTTTGGGGCTAGCGATTATTAAGTCTCTGGTACAGATGATGAATGGAAAAATTACCGTTCAAAGCGTTTTGGGAGAAGGTTCCACTTTCAAAATAGAAATTCCCCGCGAGATTCCTTTATCTGCTGGACGGAAGACAAAAACAACGAAAAGAATACTTAGGTAATTGGTAATTGGTAATTGGTAATTGGTAATTGGAGTTATGGACTTACACAAAGTTTCTATATGTAGGGTGCGTTAGCTTTCTTCGTAACGCACCATCTGTAGCACTTCGCGCTGGCGTATTTACAAATACTGAATTGAATCTCTGTGTAGCGAGCCTGTACTCCATTCTAATCTGTAACTATACCAGGGAGAATCGCTATACTGTATCTCTTTCGGCTATTCTTAATTTGGCAGAACGGGAGCGGGGATTGTTGGCGAGTTCGTCATCTTGGGGTATAATTGGCTTTTTGGTTATTACTCGCAGTATGGGCGAATTTCTTAAGGTGTGTTTGACGATTCTGTCTTCTAAACTATGAAAGCTGATAATACCAATTTTGCCACCAATTTTTAGCCAGTTAGGCGCTAGTTCTAAGAATGTTTCTAGGGATGCAAGTTCTTGATTAACTACGATTCGCAATGCTTGAAATACGCGGGTAGCTGGGTGTATTCTACCGTAGCGGTATTGGCGGGGGACATTTTGCGCGATCGCTTCCGCTAATTGCGTCGTTGTCTCAAACGGACGCCGTTCTAATATTGCTTTAGCAATCCGCCTCGATAGCCTTTCTTCTCCGTATTTATAGAAGATGTCGGCTAATTCTTTTTCATCCCAATGGTTAATTATTTCAGATGCGGTTAGCGCTTGTCGCCGATCCATCCGCATGTCTAAAGCTGCTTCTTGTCTAAAGCTAAAACCTCTTTCTGCTGTATCGAATTGGAACGAACTTACACCAAGGTCGGCAATTATACCATCGAATTGCAGATTATTTGGTTTATATTCAGAAAAATTAACGCGATGAAATTGGATGCGATCGCCAAACTCGGATAAATTAATTTTGGCGGCGGCTAAAGCATCTTCATCGCGGTCAATTGCGGTTACTTTAGTATCCGGTGCAGATTCTAGAATTAACCGACTGTGCCCGCCACCACCTACCGTTGCGTCTAGGTAATGTCCACCTGGAATAATTTCCAATCCTGAAATTAACTCTCGACTGAGGACGGAAACGTGTACAAAACTGGGTTCTTCTATCTCAATTGAGGATGGGGAGGTTGTGTTCATGCTTTATCCTGGATAAATCGCCGATTGCTCGACTTTACGCAATTTTTTGGCGATGTTATTCGTATTGTTGTTCAATATTATGATATAGCCATTGCCGGGAAATTGTACTTCGTTAGCCAAGCGATCGATTAGCGAGTTGTCATTGCGATCGCTATCTAATTCAAGGAATCCCTTACGCCGCTCTATTCCCATGACGTAAAAAGGTTTTTCCGGGAAGTATTTTACCACCTTTTGCACCAAATAACCTATTTTCACTTCAGGGTAATTAGACAATTGCTGGCGCATTTTTTTTACGTCTGAAGCTGATAGTTTGTGCGGCTGAAATTCATCGCTCGCTCTCACAAAAGATCGCTCTTGCCTAGCTAATAGCACCATTTCGTAGTATTCTTCAGCCCGCTTTTGATACGCTTTTGCTTCTTTTGTTTTTTCATGTCTGTTCAGATAGTAATAAATTAAGTAGCAGCCATCGATCGCATAATCTGGCTGGCTTTCCATTGCTTTTTCGATAAAAACGATGCCGGTTTCATCATCTTTTTGTAGCAATATTTGTCCGACTGCATAGTTAGCTGCTGCGTGACTTGGTTGAGTTTCCAGTATTTCTTTAAACAGCGGGAGAGCCACTTCCTGACCATTAAATTCTTCAGTCCAGCAAGCGCGGTTCCAGGCTTCTTCAGGTGTTAGAGGTTGTTTTTGGGCTTTTTCTGCGAGGGATTGAAGTTTTTGCAGCGATTCTTGAACGTAAGCATATCGCTGCCGCCAAGGGGTGGCGTTCGCTTGTTTCCAATCCGCGTCAAAACCCGCTGTTAACTGGTTTAAAACCTCCCCTAATAATTGCTGTGCCGCGCTTGTTTTAACCGGGGGTGGTAAGGTGATTTTTTGCTGCTTAGCCTGAGAATAACCTAATGCTGTCAGGCGATCGGATAAACAAGGATGGGTGTCGGCGTTATTCGTTTTTTCGGCTAAAGCTTGGGCTAACCATTTAGTTGCATTTTCACAATTTCCAGATGCTTCCATTGCAGTAAACATCTGACTGTAGGTTGTGGCTGGAGGTTCGATTTGATGTTGAACCTTTTTGAACACATCAGGCCAAAAAGAAGATTCTAAAAATCTGGCTTTTACTTCTACATTAATCAGCGCTTCGGCAGCATTTTTTTCACCTGCTAATTCTGCCGCACAGCGATCGGCTTCGTATTCGTTCATTCGCCGCAAAACAAAGGAATAAGCGCTAAAAAAGGGAGCGTACCAGTTGAAAAAACTATCAAAAAGAACCGAAGAACCTTCATGCCCGCTTTGATGCAGCCTTTCAAACATCAGAGCGTAAGTTGTTTGGATACGATAAATCCAGCCATTAAAACGATTGTGATTGCCCGAAAGGTGTCCTAATTCGTGGGCGAGGACGGCGCGAAATTGACTTTGAGACAGAGCTTGCATTAAAGGTAGCCCTACGATCAGGTAGTTTTGGTACCATCCAAATACGCCCAAACGGGGTCTTTGACGAACACCTGCATTGAAGTCTTCTGTTAGTAAAATATGGTGAAATCGGGGAGCTTGTAGTTTAGCGGTGAGTTCGTTTACGAGGGCGAAAAGACGGGGTGCTTGTTGGCGGGAGAGGGGTAAACCGGCGGGTGGGGGGAAAGATACCCAGAGCGATCGCAAAACCACCACCGCCGGAACCAGTGCCAGAACACCGAGCTTGATAATCAAGCCATTAATCCTATGACTATATATCACCAAAAGTACAACTAAGGCAACAACCGCTAACAAAACTGCCAAAACGAAGAAAATATAAGCGTAGCCAAGCACAGCCAAAAGGCCAACGCGCAGTTTATAAATCCCAGGTTGCTGACGGGCAAAATTCTCTAAACGCTGAACTAATGCATCAAACTGTTCTTGCCGCATTGCCATTGTTTTGCACCGCTATCAATAATTGCTCAGCACTAGCCAATCTTTAGCCAAAGATTTTGCTATGCCTATGACCGTCTGTCTTAACTCAACGGCTAACCCACAAGCCAATATAATTAGGGGAGCG
>DNGG01000641.1:8804-14173 GCA_003486675.1 Cyanobacteria bacterium UBA11372 | reverse complement strand
TCTGTTTTAGTTGTTAAGTTATTGGTAAAACCCGCCCCTACATCTGTGCTTTCTTCCAATTTTACACGTAGTGTCACCCTACCTTGGGAAGTAAATTTGAAGGCATTGCCTAATAGATTAATTAAAATTTGACTTAATTTTCCCTCGTCTGTCTGGATGTATTGTGGTAGGTTTGAAGCCCGCTCTAAAACCATTTCCAATTGTTTAGCTTTGGCTCGAATTTGGAACATTTCTTGCTGGCTTTTTAGCAGTTTTTCCAGAGCGGTGCAGCTGAGATTGAGTTCGGTTTTGCCTGCTTCAATTTTGGCTAATTCCAGCACCTCGTTAATTAAATTTAGCAGGTGGTTGCCGCTGCGGTTGATGATATCGAGTTGCTCTTTTTGTTTTGGTGGCAGTGGTTCGCGGCTCAGAAGTTGGCTAAAGCCTAAAATTGCGTTGAGGGGGGTTCGCAACTCGTGGCTCATGTTGGCTATAAAGGCACTTTTGGCGCGGTTGGCAGCTTCGGCATCTTGTCTTGCTTGCTCTAATGCTGTGTTTTTTTGCAACAGTTCGGCGGTGCGATCGCTAACTTTTTGTTCTAAAATTTGAGCGTAATTTTCTAAGGCTTGGTGCGATTCTTTTAAGGCTTGGTGCGATTCTTTCAGTTTTGTCCACAACAAATGCACGCGACTGACAACGGCAGCACTCGCTAAGGCTAAAAATGGTGCAGCAGCAGTAATCCACCAACCGGATAAAAACAACAAGTAAGCGCTACCCACCAAACTAACACCGGCAACGGGAAGCGCTATCACAACCCAACTCTCAGATCCTATCCTCCATGCTAATGCCGCTCCTACGCTTGACCAGAAAAATACCCATACCGAATTCAAAGGTTGTGGAATTCCCCGCAGAATTTGCCTACCATCTAAAGCTGCACTAACAAGTTGACTGGCAAGATCCGCATGGATTTCAACGCCAGACCAAAGTGTGTCAGAGTTGGTGCTGTAGGGGGTTAAAAAGCGATCGCGCGTACTTTCCGCTACCGATCCAATCAGCACGATTCTCCCCCGCATTAAATTCGTCGGAATTTTGTTTGCCAAAACATCTGTGAGGGAAATTGTCGAGATTTTCTGGTGCAGGCGCTGGAAATTTGCCAAAATTTGATAACCACCGCTATCGGCACCCACATAACCGCCTTCATTTTCTTGCAGCGGCGGCAATTTGGCTTTGCCTAATTTAAAGCTGCCATCCTGAGTTCTTTCAAGTTGAATATTTTCCGCTTCTAAATAAGCTAATGCCAGCTTAGCTCCTAAAGTTGAATAAACTTTTCCCTCGCTGCGGATAGATAATAAATGGCGGCGAATTTTACCATCAGCATCCAGCACTAAGTCGCTGGCAGCAACTTGGTTTTTCTGTTGCAAAACGGGTGGCGACGGCACAACTGGGCCATTCCCATCGCCGATGACTTTTTGAATGCCAATTAAATTGGGTGTAGTAGCAAATGTTTTCAGTAATTCTTGATGTCCGGGTTCGACTCTGAGGTTGCGATAAATATCTAAACCAATAACTTGCGGTTGTTGCTGTTTCAGGTTTTGGATCGCTTTTGCTAATGTCGCATCCGACATAGGCCAGCTTCCTAAACGGGAGATATCTGGCTCATCAATGGTGACAATAACTACACGAGAAGAGCCTTTTTCCAGGGGACGCCAGCGAAACCATTGGTCTAAAATCGTACATTCAAGCAACTGCAATGCTCCCGTTCCTTGCAGCGCCAGTACCGCTCCGCTTACACAGATAGCGGTTATACCGATACCGCGATGGGGAAGAATGCGATTAGTGAGCTTTTTCCACATAGATAATTTTTCGCTACCGCCGTAGGTCTTGCCAGGTGGAGTTTTCTCCCTTTCCTATTGTGTCTCGCCAATTGTAAAAATGCTGTGAATATGCTGTAATTTTTCGGTTGAGAACTCAGGTAATGTTTTCCTCACTAATGTTATCTTGGCTGGTTATATCATGTCCGCTCGGCTTTGGCATCGCGCTCATGGCGGGTTTATCAACATAATTGGCAACAATCAAAGGAAACTGGTAAAACCCGCCCCTACAAAACCATTAACCGTACAAGTCCGTATGCGTTGGGACGAGGGTATTATAGGCTCAATACACTTCCTTTTAGGTAGAAATTATGCCATCTAGTAACAGGTCCGGGAGCATTTCAGGGAAGCAATTAGCTCTTCTCTCTTAGGTTGGGTTTTCGTTAAGTGAAACCCAACAAAGCTGGAGTTGACATGCTCCCCTTTTGTCGAGGGTTTAGCGGATAGGATCTAATCCTGCCGATTTTAATAATTCTGCCCAAGATGCAGCGATCGCTAAATTCCCAGGTTCTGCCTGTCGCAGTTCCACCAAGGTATTAAGCGCATCGTACCAAAATCCCCGTTTGGCATAGAAGGATACGCGATCTAAGCCTCGCAATTTCGCTAATTCTTGCTTTAAACTATCGTTGACTTCGGTGCGTTCGATCCAACCACCTACTACCATGTCTTCGGTTCGTTCGTTAGGATTGCAAACCAGGGCAACTGTCCAGTAGTAGGGTTTATCCTTGACCAAAGATGGCGCATTTTCTGGTAGCTCAATGCTAACTAATCCCGTGCGATTAGAAACGGGGAGGTTCATTTGATAAACCCCGTTCATTTGCTCGTCAAATAAGCTGAATTCCATCGTTTGGGCAACTGTTTGCGGCAGGTAAACCAAGAACTTGGGGCGATCGCTTTGGGTTAACCCCAAATGAGAACCGGGACTCAGAGCGGTTAAAGTACCACCTCTGATGGCATTCTTGGACAGGTTGCAAGCGCTGGCAACGGGACGCGATCCCCCGCCCGCCGTACCCCCACGGGGTGTATCCCTGCCTGGTGCCGGTTCAAAACTGGTTGGGCGACTCTGTGCTAAAACCCCAGGGTTGAAATTAGGTGTTACTAAAACTGAAAGTATTAAGAGTGGAGAAATCAGCCCCAAGGTATATTTGCTTAAAGTCATAATTCGCCTACCTTTGTATAAAGTCTGGTTAAAAACAGAGTGTAAAATAAAAAACTATTGTTAATGGGGAATTCGACTCGAAAGACATATCTGCTCCGAAAAACTTACCCAAATCTAGCTAAACTTATTAACCAGAGGTGGAATTTTCTTCCTGCATCAACCAAGGGTGACGGCACCTTCTTGTCCGCAGGCGTTAAGTTCAGATCGAGCCGACCTTACTTTTTCTTCAGGGGCATGAGCCAAATTAATTGAGGCATTCAAATCCCTATCCATCACATGGTCGCAATGCAAGGCAATCAAACACTCTATCCCTTAGCTTCATTTCCTGAACGTGACCGCAACAACAACAGGTTTTAGACGAAGGAAACCATCGGTCTACCAACTCAATCTTAGTGCCGTAATGGCTTTGCTTGTAAACCAATTGGCGACGCACCTCATAAAAGCAATTATCGCTAACTGCCGCAGCCAATTTCTGGTTTTCCATCATCCCTAGAACGTTCAAATCCTCAATCCTGATGCAATAAACCCGACGACTCAAATCGGTAGTCATTTTGTGAATTGTGTCGCGACGAATATTGCCAATTCTGGTATGATGCCTTGCTAACTTAACGTAATATCTCCTGGCGTTATTAGATGGCTTAACACCCAGCCTCTTACTGCCCAAAACCTTGTGACGATTGCGCCATTGCACTTTACCGAGCTTGGTTTTCGCCCTTTTGGTAGAAACTGGCATGGTGTAACAAGTTCCGTCCGAAACAGTAGCGAGAGTTTTCACCCCTAGATCGACTCCTGCACGTTCGATTGGATGATAAATTGGTGGAATCTTTTGGGCATCTAAAGCGAAAGAGACAAACCATCTATCCGCCGTGCGAGAAACTGTAAATGTCTGCGAACTGCAAGTAAAGTCAATTCTTTCCTTGAGCCTGAATTCTTTGAGACCCGGAAGCTGGATTCTTTTACCTGCATAGATTACCACTCGATTGGTAAAAGGAATAGCTGGCTTGCCTTTTTCTGGGTAAATACCAGAGGTTTTATAAACGGTAAATGAATCACCTCTCTTTTTGGTTTTCTTTTTCGGGAACCCACTTAACCCTTGTCGCCATTGGTTGAAGGCTCTTTTGAGAGCGATGAACGCCGATTGATAAATGGTGGATGGGTACTTTTTCATCCACGCATATTCCGGCATTTTCATGACTACTTGGGTGAATACTTGCTTGATGGCATCAATCCTTTTGGCGTCGCTCTTATTAATGCCATCAAAGCTCCAACTGGCGATTACCATCTCCAGCCCAAAGTTGTAGACCAATCTCCGAAATCCTGCCATGCCCCGCATCAAAGAGGTTTCTTTTTTATTTAGTTTTAGCTCTCTTTTGATGGCGTACATGGTTGAATGCTTCTATGCCTGTCTATCTGGAGCGACCGAGTTGCCAAATTCTCAGGTTTTCGGACATAACTTGCTCAAGTTGGGGAACTATCAGCAAGTTTAGCAAAGGATTTGATTATTTAGTCACGCTCCTTTTTACACTCCACAGCTTAATGGGTTGTAGGCGCTAAAAGCTTCGCCTTAGTACCCATTGGGTGCTATTTGTCAATATGCTGCTGCTTACCAAGCATTATTGCACTTTACCTAGCCACCGAGCAATCGATCCCGTTTGCTGGTTTGTTGATTTGTGGCTCAAAATTTGGCGATCGCACCGAAAAACTAGCCTAAAGCCAACTACCAATCAAAATAAAGGAAGCCCAGAAGTAAGGATGGTTAAATTCGGGTTGCTTGAGCAATTGTAGTTGCGCCTGTCTTACGGCTTCGGCTTTGGTCACTCCTGGCTTGAGCAATTGTTGGTAGAACTGTACCATAAACTCTGCCGTGGATTCGTCGCTCACCATCCACAGAGATGCTAAAGTACTGCGAGCCCCCGATCGCACCGCTACCCCTGCTAATCCCAGCGCGGCGCGGTTATCGCCTTTGGCAGTTTGACAAGCACTCAAGACGAGTAATTCAATCGCCGGTGAGTCGGTTAATTCTCGGTTAGTCAGCAATGTACTTAATTCTTTAACGTCAATTCTGCCATCCCAAGTGAGGATAAATGTTTCCTCTGCTTTGGAGCTAAACTGACCGTGGGTTGCTAGGTGCATCACCGAAAATGGCAGGGTTTTGATTCTGGTTTGCAAAGCCTTGGTGGTGAACTGTCGATCGAGGAGAATCGTAGCGGGAACAGTTGCACCAATCTCGGTTACTTCTGCTTTTACTCCCGGTAACGGCGAAAATTCCTCATTTCCTTCCGTCAATCCTGCGAGTAATGCTTTGAGGTGACTTCGGGTGATGGGACGGGGATTGATTAATTGTAAACCGGGCGCGATCG
>DNGG01000641.1:0-8605 GCA_003486675.1 Cyanobacteria bacterium UBA11372 | reverse complement strand
AATTGTAAACCGGGCGCGATCGCTACTTTATATTGTTCGATTAGATACCTCTCCCCATCGTGCAACGCCGCCATTGGAAGATTCCGCAAAGACCCATCCAGGACAAACACCAAAGTTTGAATATTCTTTTTAGTTAAATCTGCTACCGCTGGTTTGATTAACCAACCGTAAATTTCCTGAGCCAAAGTCAACCGCTCTTGGGGGAAAGCAGTGCGTCGCATCGATTGGCGCATTCGACTGATGACGGTTTCTACTTGCTGTTTTTCCAGTTTTGTGGTATATTTACGCAAAGGTTGACCGGAAAGCGAGAGGATGACTTCGATGCGATCGCTTAAAATAATCGGATAAATAACAGCAGCCCTAGGATCGATTTGGTCAATTTGTCGGGGTTGAACGTCCAAACAAGCTTCTCGAAAGAAATTAGCAAGTTCGGCTAATTGCAGCGCTTCAATAGTTTCCCTTGCTTGCTGAAGTTGCGGTTGACTGGGATTATTTTGCAGTAATAAATCCACCAATTCCCGATAAACAGGTTCGACACTTTCCCGGAAAGAAAACTGTACCTCTTGGTTAATTGCCGCTAAATCTTGACGCAGAGATTGGAGATTATTTACTGCGTCAATATAACTTAAAATAGCTTGGCTTTTATCTCCCGTCACCTTCAGCAGTCTGCCAGCTTGCCACTGCCACAAATAAGCAATTTCAGCGGCGCGAATTTGCTGAGCTAAGATTAATGCTTGCTGGGTCAAATTTTTAGCCGCATCCCACTGTTGTGTTTGTTCGTAGAGTGTGCCTAAGCGCCCCAAAGCATAAGATTCAGCGCGAGGATTGCCTAAACTTTTAGCTTCATTGGCAGCATTTGCCAGAATTTTAGCAGCAGCAGAAACTTCGTT
Organism: Cyanobacteria bacterium UBA11372; assembly: GCA_003486675.1. Classification (GTDB taxonomy): domain Bacteria; phylum Cyanobacteriota; class Cyanobacteriia; order Cyanobacteriales; family Aerosakkonemataceae; genus Microseira. Next base: position 7,715 of record DNGG01000641.1, on the reverse strand, counting down.
AGGAGCAAGTTTAACCAAACATTCTGCTAGGTTTATTTGAGCGTAAATCTTAGTTTGGCTAGGGGGTAAGTTTGCCAGTTGGGTTTGAATTTTGGGAAGTAGCGCTTGCCCATCCGCTAACCGCTCTAATTTTACCAGTAATTCTAGTTGATAAATTTCGGCTTGCAATCGAACCGGGCTATTTTCCCCGCTAGCTTGTTGGTAAAATTCCAGTGCGAATTGGGGTTTTTCTCCGGCTTGGGCGAGGTTTCCTAAACTGAATAAAGCCATTTGAATATCAGGCATAAATTGCAGTTTTTCAGCAATAGCTAAACTTTGTTCTAGAGTTTTTTGGGCGCTGTTAAAATCTCCTAAAACTCGCTGAATATTACCCAGATTTAAAAGTGCAGTAACTTTGAGTTGCGAGTCTGGTTGGTTGTTGAGGGATGTTGCGACTTTTTCCAGAATAGTTTTAGCGCGCAGGTAAAAACCCAAGGCTTGCAACGCCCTTGCTTGATTGAGTTGCGTGCCGATTTCGCCAATGCGATCGCCAATCTCCCGATAAACTTGTTCTGCTAACTTCCATGTTTCTAAAGCCGTTTCCGCCTGTCCCTGAATAAAATAAAACTGACCTTGATTGTTCAAGACTTGGGCAACAATTAATTGCTCCTTTGGTTGTTTACCAATTAAATCTATTGCCTGATTCATTGCCGCAGTTGCTGACTGGAATTGTCCCAATTGTTGATAAGCGATCGCCAGATAACTCAAAACCAACGATTGATTTAAACTATCTCCTCTAGAGCGATATTCTTCGGCGGCTGCAATCCAACTATTTATTGCTTCTAAAAATCGACCCGATTGATAAAATTGTTTTCCGGTTTGGAGTTGAGTTATTCTGGTAACGTCTGCGGATTGTGCTGAGCGATCGCTAACAGCAGCATGAACGCCTATAGCCATCATAAATCCCACAATGTAGCAAATTATCAATAGCAAACCCAGGTGACTGAACAGCTTTTTGGCTAAAAATTTTCTCGGTAATTTCATCGGTATTTCAAGATATTTTTCTCACAAAATAAAAGTTGACGCGATCGCGGTTTTCGTGCCTGTTTACATTATATTATTTGTAGGTTGGGTTGAGGTACGAAACCCAAGCGATTAATCTTTGGTTGTTGGGTTTCGTCTTCGCTCAACCCAACCTACCCATTAATTAGTAAAATACATAAACCCTAAAATAAATGAATCGCTTTATACAAGACCAATTTGCTAAGGATTACCTAGAAGAATTGTAGGGAACAGGCAATTCAAGAAGGAATGCAGCAGGGAATGCGCCTGGTTGTAGAAAACTTACTGCGGTTACGGTTTGGCGAAATTGACGAACAACTAGCAACAATTATTCCAGCTATATTGGCGTTGCCTTCAGAAGAATTTACCCCTTTACTATTGCAACTATCCCGTGAGGAATTATAGCGAATTGCACTCGAATGAGGTACACCCACAGCGGTGTGCGGGCAGCATTAATGCTGCCGCTACACTTGCCTTGCGCGATAACGCTTTCCCTCACAAGGGCTGCAAGCCGCTGTATTAGCCAGATTTAGACAACAGAATTTAGGGAATGCTTCAGGGCAACAAAATTAAATTTTGCTCGCAGTTTGGTTGTAACTGGCTATTAAAAGGTGCTGAAGCAGGTGTTTGAGCCACCAGCCTTACAGTACCATCCGCATCGATAACCCAACCCGTCGCCTCAACTAAGGTATTTTGGATTGGGGAATTGGGAATGGGTAATTGGTAATTGGAAGTTGTCACCTGTTCATTAGCAATTCGCCAATCAATCCAAGCGGGGGAAATGTTCAAATATTCTCTAGGATCGGGTGCTAATCCTCCTCTGCCAGTGACGACAAAGCTATTAGCTCTCATTTGCGCCGAACAAGTTTGGGCAATTTGATTAATCGGATTGGTAAAATTTTCTGGTAATTGGATTAAGCCAGCGGCGGGTTGAACATCTGGGGTGTTGATTTGCACGATGCCGTTAAATTGGGGGCCGAGTTCTGAGGTAGCGGTAATGTCGCTCAAATCGGTGGTGCGAAGTCGATATTGAGTGCCAAAAATTCCCCTTGTATTGATAGTTACTCGTCCACCCATACCTTGGAGAGCGTTGGCGCTGATGTCGCTATTTTCTAGGGCGACTAAAGTACCAGTATTGATGGTGATATTGCCGCCATCAGCAGCACCGGCATCGGTTCTGATGCGACTACCACGGCGCAATTGAATGTTCTGTGCTTGCAGGTTAATATTTGCGCCCGCACCAGAGCTAGTAGTGCCATCAATAGATCCTTTGTTTTCCAGAGCGATACGGTTGACGCCACGCTCCGCGATCGCACCCCCAACCACATTAATGCTACCAGCGCGCCCCGTTCCCAAAGCTTGGACAGTTACCCTCGCTCCATCGCGGACAATCAATTGACCGACATTCAAATTCACCGAACCCGCCGTTCCCGTAGCATTGGGATTGGTAAAGTTGGCAAGAATGCCAACCGAAGCCTCAATTTTGCTAATAAATCGACCGTTACCCGCACTACCGATTACTTCGACACGACCAGCATCAATCGTAATGTCTCCCGCATCTGCTGCACTTAATGAAGCCGCAGTAATGAATCCCCCATCGCGCACGATTACTGAAGGGGTTGAAATGTAGATATCGCCTGCCGGACTGGAGGTGTTGGTGTGAGTAGAGAGAAAACTGGGAATTTGACCCCCATTTGCCAACACTCCAGAAATACCTCCAACTTCCACCGACTCACTAGCTCTAATTGTTAAATCGCCTCCTGGTCCCCCAGTTTGAGACAAGAGGGTTTCCCCAATAATCCCGCTGCTCGATGAAGTAATTCCTGCTCCATCAGTAACAATCAAGCGCTTTGTGTCGATGGCAATATCGCCTCCTCTGCCGATGTCATTCGGATCTAAAGCGCTCGCACTGATTATAGTTTGCAACACAGTTCCGGGGAGACTCCTTACCACTTCGACCGATTCAGACGCTTGAATGGTGATATTCCCTCCTGCACCTTTGCTGTTGCTGTTGCTGCCGAGAACAGCACCATCGCGCACCGTTAATCTTTGGGTGGCGATCGCAATATTTCCTCCGCTTCCGGTACTCCCCCTCGCTGTCCCGGTATTAATTCCAGCACCAACCATTTCCATCACCTTGGCATGGATAGTCAAATTTCCAGAATTTCCAGCACCAAAGGTCGTAGAACCGGCGCTCGCACCATCGCGCAATAACAAATATCCAGTTTCGATCTCGACATTTCCCGCATTTCCAATCCCATAAGTCCTCGTTGCCAGAACAACATTGGGTTCCAAAGGGTCAATGGTTCCAGAAGCTAAATACTGCGCTAAAAACTGTTGAAAGCGATCAAATCCTATCCCGCTCATTTCTACTAAGTCAGTAGCGCGGATATTGACATCACCTCCTTTACCATCTGCTAAAGCTAAAGTGGTAATTTGCGACCCATCCTGTATTCGCAACTGTTGGGCGCCGATCTCGATCCCTCTGCCGTCTATATTTCCCAGCGTCAGGGCATAAATTTTCCCATTGCTGAGAGTAACGAAACTACCTCTAATTTCTACTCTGCCGCCACCAATGCCGCTAGTATTGCTCCGGCTTCCACCTAATATTTCAATGTTGCCGAAGTTCTGAATATTGTCATAGTTTAAAGTTATTCCTTGTGGAGTTGGTGTCAACCTTACTAACCCAGGACTAGCGACGCTACCAAGCAAAATTTGTCCGCTACTTGCAGTTAAATTGCCTCCATCCAGTTGAATATCGCCGCCAACAAGCGCTAAAGTTTGACCGGGTTGTACTTCCAGACCAACATTTGTCGGGATGGGGAATGGAAGGTTTAAAGGCGGGATTGGTATCAAAGTTTGCGCCTGGGATTGATTGATTATCCTGCCAGGATTTGCTCCAAACTGCAAGCCAATCGGTACGTTAATTGTTAGTAGGGGTGGTGCAGATGGATTAACGGCGCTAAATTCACTACCATCGGCAAATCTGATACTGCTAGCAGTACTGCCAATAAACGACCCGCCGATATTTAATCTGGCACCTGCGCCAAAAACAATGCCGTTCGGATTGATTACAAATAAATTAGCTCCCCCGTTAGCTCGGATTAAGCCATCAATATTAGATATTTTTCCGCCCGTGACCCGACTAAAGATATTTTGAATATCTGAGGCGTTGTTAAAGAAAGCTTCTCCAAAAGTCGGGATGGAAAACTCTTGAAAACTGTGAAATAAATTCCCTCCAGCGCGGGTTCCGCCATTGATTTCAATCAGATTGCCCTTGGGGGTAACGACGCTATTATTTGGTAGCGTTGCATCTGGGACAATTTGTGCTGAAGTTGGGTTATTAGCATTCAACCAAAGTAGAGAAATTAGGCCAAGTTGGCAAAGGTGAGGAGCGGATTTCATATTGTTTTGACCCAGGGGGAACCAATTCTATTACATCCCACCCGTGGGTATATTGCCACAAATAGCCGCTTTATACCACAAATTGTCAGGATTAACAATAGGCACATCTGCGATCAATTCCACCTCACCTTTGTCGTTGATCCTCCATCGAGTCGCCTCAACTAAGGGAGTTTGGATTGGGGAATTGGTCATGGGTAATTGGTAATTGGATGTTGTCACCTGCTCGTTAGCAATTCGCCAATCAATCCAAGGGGGGGAAATGTTCAAATATTCTCTAGGATCGGGTGGCAATCCTCCTCTTCCAGTGACGACAAAGCTATTAGTTCCCGTTTGCGGGGAACAAGTTTGAGCAATTTGATTAATCGGATTGGTGAAGTTTTCTGGTAACGGCACTAAACCACCGGCGGGGTTAACTGCGGGACTGTTAATTTGTACGATACCGTTAAATTGGGGGCCGAGTTCTGAGGTAGCGGTAATGTCGCTCAAATCGGTGGTGCGAAGTCGATATTGAGTGCCAAAAATTCCCCTTGTATTGATAGTTACTCGTCCACCTCTACCTTGGAGAGCGTTGGCGCTGATGTCGCTATTTTCAAGGGCGACTAAAGTACCAGTGTCTATTGTGATATTGCCGCCATCGGCAGCATCGGCATCGGTTCTGATGCGACTACCACCGCGTAGCTGAATGTTCTGTACTTGCAGGTTAATATTTGCACCCGCACCAGAACCAGTAGTGCCATCAATAGAACCTTTGTTGTCGAGAGCGATACGGCTGACGCCACGCTCCGCGATCCGGCTGACGCCACGCTCCGCGAACGCATCCCCCACCACATTAATACTTCCAGCGCGCCCCGTTCCCAAAGCTTGGACAGTTACCCTCGCTCCATCCCGCACAATCAATTGACCCACATTCAGATTCACCGAACCCGCCGTTCCTGTACCATTGGGATTGGTCAAGACGCCGATCGTGCCAACCGCAGCGTCAACTGAGCTAATCAATCTACCGTTACGCCCACTGCCGATGACTTCGACACGATTGGCATCAATCGTAATGTTTCCCGCATCTGCTGCACCTAATGAAGCCGCAGAAATCAATCCCCCATTGCTTACAGTGACTACAGGTGTGGAAATGTGGATATCACCTGCCCGACTAGAACTGAAGGTTTGAGTAGCGAGAAAACTCGGACTCTGAGAGTCATTCGCCAACGCCAGAGAAATACCTGCCACTTCCACCGACTCAGTAGCTCTAATGGTTAAATCTCCTCCTCGTCCACCAGTCGTAGACAAGATGATGTCGCCAATCGCCCCACCTGTGTTAGTCGCAATCCCAGTTCCATCAACAACACTTAACCGCTTGGTGTCGATGGTAATATCCCCGCCTCTGCCGATGCCATTGGGATCTAAACTGCTGGCGCTAATCAGAGTTTGCAGCACACTTCCAGGGAGATTCCTTTGCACTTCGACTGATTCGGTAGCTTGAATCGCGATATTCCCCGATGCTCCCTGACTGCGGGTGACGCTAGCAACAACACCGCCATCGCGAACGGTTAATCGTTCTGTTTCAATATTGATGTCTCCGCCTCTGCCAGTAATTTCCCTTTCCGCCAATGTCCCATTGTTGATTGCCGCACTAATTATCTCAACGGCGTTAGCACGGATGGTCATCTTGCCACCATTTCCAGTACCACCTGTGGCGGTACCGGCGATCGCTCCATTATTTACTAGCAGGCGGAAGCTATCAATGGCAATATTTCCAGCAACTCCAGAACTGAAAGTGCCAGTTTCCAACACGATGGTCGGATCAAAAGGGTTGAGCGTTCCCGATATCAAATAGTTAGTTAAAAACTGTTGATACCGAACCAATCCAATTCCCCTCAGTTCGACTAAATCGGTAGCATGAATATTGACATCTCCTCCTGCACCTTCTCCTAGCGTCAGGGTAGAAATTTGCGACTCATCCTGCAATCGAAACTGTTGAGCGCTGATATCTATACCTCTGCCATCAATATTTCCCAACGTCACTCCATAAATTTGTCCATTGCTGAGGGTAACATAACCACCTCTAATTTCTACCCTCCCGCCACCAATGCCGCTAGTGTCGATCCGGCTTCCATCTGATACAACAATATTGCCGAAGTTCTGAATATTGTCATATTTTAAATTCATACCTAGTGGAGTTGGTTCAAAACTTACTAACCCAGGACTGGCGACGCTACCAAGCATAATTTGTCCGCTACTAGCAGTTAAATTGCCGCCATTAAGTTGAATATCGCCACCAACTAGCGCTAAAGTTTGACCGGGTTGTACTTCCAGACCAACATTAGTAGGGATGGGGAATGGAATGTTTAAAGGTGGGAGCGGTATCGAAGTTTCCGCCTGAGATTGATTGATGATTCTGCCTGGATTCGACCCAAACTGCAAGCCAATCGGTACGTTAATAGTTAGTAGGGGTGGTGCAGTTGGATTGGTGGCGCTAAATTCAAATCCATCGGCAAACCGGATGCTGTTAGCAGTACTGCCAATAAACGACCCGCCGATATTTAATCTGGCACCTGCGCCAAAAACAATGCCGTTGGGATTGATTAAATATAAATTTGCTCCCCCGTTAGCTCGGATTAAGCCATCAATATTAGAGATGTTGCTACCAGTAACCCGACTAAAGATATTTTGAATTTCTGGGGCGTTGTTAAAGAAAGCTTCTCCAAAAGTCGGGATGGAAAACTCTTGAAAACTGTGAAATAAATTGCCGCCGTTTCTGGTGCCACCATTAATTTCAATCAGATTGCCTTTGGGGGTAACGACGCTATTATTTGGTAGCGTTGCATCTGGGACAATTTGTGCTGAAGTTGGGCTATTGGCAGTCAAACACAGCAGAGAAATCAGGCCAAGTTGCCAAAGGTGAGGCTCGGATTTCATATTGTTTTTACCCAGGGGGAACGAAGTCTATTACATCTGAGATCTTGCACCATTCTCAATAATCGGGAGGCAGAGCCTCCAGACCCTCGTTCCCAGGCTCAGCCTGGGAACGAGATATCGAGGCTCCGCCTCGTTGTTGATACTGGTGCAAGATCTGAGTTACATCCCACCCGTGGGTATATTGCCACAATTAGCCGGTTTATACCACAAATTGTCAGGATTAACAATAGGCAGATTTGCGATCAATTCCACCTGACCTTGAGCGTTGATCCTCCATCGAGTTGCCTCAACTAAGGGTGTTTGGATTGGGGCATTGGTCATGGGTAATTGGTAATTGGAAGTTGTCACCTGCTCGT
>DNGG01000172.1 GCA_003486675.1 Cyanobacteria bacterium UBA11372 | reverse complement strand
CAACAAATAGAAGAACACCGCGATCGCTCAATCACCTTGCGAATGAAGGTAACTGGTTTAAATGACCTCAAGCGCTGGGTGCTGGGGTATGGCAAGGGAGCGATCGTTAAAAGTCCGCCTGAACTGGTGCAGTTAGTGCGCGAGGAGGTAGAGGCAATGAGTCGTTACTACTGTTGCACAGGAGTTGTCTAACGATGGTGATAAATTCTATGATGAACGCTGAGAGACCTTCGATGCCGTCAGCGGCGTTGATCACCAGACATGCCGATCTAGGAATCTCGTTACCTAAATCTCTGGCTACCTCTGATGCCGCAAGGCGTTTAATTCCCTCGCCCTACGAGGTTATCTACCGTCATTCAGCCCCAGTCCACACTGGAAAAATATCCAGCGGGAAGCGAGTAACTGTTGTTCTGCCATTGTTTCCAAAACTTAATTAAATTTTCATACGAATGAAAATGATGCAGACCTGAGTTCTAGTAAGATAGCGTACAATCAAAAAAACCCCTCGGCTCTCAGTGAACCGAGGAGACAAATTTAAGCAAGACTATGATGACACAAAATCAAACAAATCAAACCGGAGCAGTGCTTTCCGGTCATTGCCTCAGCAGCGTTGCCGAGTTGTTGGAGTCCTCTTGCAATCCTGACTCGAGTCTGGAGTTCGCGAAATTTAGTATGAGGCTTTGGGCTGAGGTGACTATACAGCTGGCAGAAAGACTGCGCCCATCCGCCGCAACACCACCGAGTAATGTAGCTTTACTGATAGCTAAGATTGAAGAATTTAGCCCGCGCTACGACATTACTAATGCCCGTAAGCTATACAAGAATAAGAATGAAAATGAGCTTTTGGATGTGCTGATTCAATTGAAGTCGGCAGACAAAAAGCATTCACTCTCCTGAATACCAGTAAGGAGTAAGTGCTAAAGCATCGCTCCATTTTAACTCAACAGCTTTGCTCCTCTGGTTCAGCACCAGAGGTAGCAGGGCATTGGATTGACAGATCGCTACAGTTTTAACTCAAGCAGATTCTAACTATGCTAATCACCCAAACCAAACCAACTGAAACTTCAGACACCAACTTACCTTTCGTTGACCTATGCTTCAGCGTAATTGGCTCTACAGCCCCAGCCGATCATAACTATGCTCTCCACGCTGCGATTAAACATTTGCATCCAGAATTGTTGCAACAGACAGGAGTCAGCATCCAGACGATTACAGGCATTCCTGATGGGCGAGGCAAGATTTACCTAAGTTCACGCTCCCGATTTCGGATGCGTCTGCCGGGAGATCTAGTACCGCTGGCTTATCCTTTGGCTGGGAAACAGTTAAAACTTGGTATTCACCAGATTCGACTGGGAATTCCTCAAATATATATGTTGCAACCTGCATCTAGGTTGCGATCGCGCATAGTCGTTATCAAAGGCTATCAAGAACCAGAGGAATTTTTAGCAGCAGCAAAACGCCAGCTCAACCAACTGGGAATTTCAGGAACCGCCGCGATCCCTACCAATACGGAAGAAGAATGCGATCGCAAAACAATCAAAATCAAACGGTTTACAGTGATTGGATTCGGTTTAGAAGTAATCGATTTGAACGATGAGGATTCGCTCAAGTTACAGATTCACGGAATTGGTGGAAAACAGAAGATGGGTTGTGGGGTATTTGTGCCTGTGAGGGAAGCAGTATGAAACGACTCCTAGCTAAATCTTACGACAGGAAAATTCATAATCAACCTCCTGATTATGCCCTGCTTATACAACACAGTCGCGATGTTGCAGCCGCTTGTAAAGCACTGGCAAAAGTAACTGGTTCAGTGGCATTATTCAATGCAGGTTTAGAAGCTGAAATATTGCATCGTTTCGGAAAAACCTTATTGCTGAATGGCTGGAGCCAAGACTTAGGTAAAGGCAACAGTCACTTTCAATCAATGGTCACAAATCAAACCGGATTTATACAACTTTTACGTCACGAAGTTATATCTGGCTTGTTACTTTTCCTAAATGAACCTCTGCAAGACTGGCAAGAACCTCTCAAAGATATCAAACTAATTGCCCTGTGGGGAGCAATGGGGCATCACCGCAAGTTTGATTATCAGACTCATCCTAACGCGATGGTTCCACCTTTAACTGTCCATCTCGCGCACCCGGACTTTAATGCCATTTTAACCGAAATGGGTCAAGATTTAGAATTGGGTGATCCACCAAAATTTGAGCAAGACTGGAAAATTGAACACAACCTTGCCCAAGATTTGCTCGATGAACTATTTGAAAATTTTGAAAAGAGCGAAGCCAATTTTAACAATGAAAAAGAACGGCGATTGCTAGCCTTGATTAAAGCTTATGGAATTGCAGCTGATGTAGCTGCCAGTGCTGTAGCCAGAAAGGGTGAATCAGCTAAAAACTATTCCCTCGCTCAATTTGTTACTAATGACCTATCAATCGGGTTCGCTCCTGAAGAATTGAAAACGATCGTTCATACCTGGGCATGGAAAAGTACAAAACGCCATCCTCAAGAGTGGGATATCAGTAAACTTCCACCCAGTTTTATCATCAGAGAATTTCAAAATCAAGTAGCAGCATCAGAGTCTTATATAACCTTAGCTGTAGCTGGTTGTGGTTCTGGAAAAAGTCTTGCGGCTTACCTTTGGGCGCAGAATTGGTGCGATAAGTTGAGCGGTAATACTAACTTCCGACTTTTCTTTTGTTTACCAACAACAGGAACAACAACTGAGCATTTTAAAGACTATGCGCTTGAATCTGGAATTCCTGCTGAGCTAATTAGCTTGACACATTCGAGATCGTCAGTTGATTTAGAAACAATGGCTGCAACTGCCGATCAAGAAGAAGCTACCGAAGGTGCAAATACGACAGAGGCGGCTCGTGAGGCACTTAAGGCAGAGCAAGACAAAATTGATGCACTAGCTTTATGGAGTACAGCGTTAGTAGTAACAACTACCGATACGGTACTCGGTTTAATGGCTAATGCTCGACGTTCGATTTATTCTATTCCAGCGATTATGCAGTCAGCGATTGTTTTTGATGAAATCCATGCTTTTGACGATCTCTTGTTCGGTCACTTGTTAGTTTTTATCAAAAATTTTCCTAAATTGCCTGTCCTGTTAATGACAGCTTCGCTGCCAGAAGCGCGGCTGCGAGCAATTCAGAAAGTTCGTCCCGATATGCATCTTGTTCCGGGTGACGAAAAATTAGAACAGTTGCCGCGCTATTATCTTCAGTATCCAGTAAACAATGAAGATATATGGGATGAGGTTACAAAGTGTATCGCTAAAAATGGTAAAGTGCTGTGGGTTCGCAATCGTGTTGATTGGGCTAATGAAATATATGATGAGGTACGCGATCGCTTCCGCAATATCTCTGTTAATGTATATCACGCACGATTTCGCTACAAAGACCGCAGCATTCGTCATCGTCGAGTAATTGATGAATTTAAAAACGAAGGAAAACCTGTAATTTTAGTCGCTAATCAAGTCGCAGAAATGAGTCTGGATTTATCAGCCGACTTGTTAATTACAGATATTGCCCCCATTCCTGGTTTAATTCAACGCTTAGGACGACTAAATCGCCGCGCCACGCCAGAAAAACCAGGTGAGCCGAAAAAAGCATTAATTTGTCCTCAGCCAAAAGTCAAAGGGGATGCAGCAAAACCTTATAAAAAGGATGAGCTAGAAACGGCTGAAGGTTGGATTAACCGACTCATAGCTTTAAATAAACCACTGCATCAAAAAGATTTGGCAGATGAATTTTCTGCCTTAAGCGATGACAGAGAGTTTGACTACGCCAAAGCCGAAAAAGAAGCGTGTTTTTTTTCTGGTCTTTGGAAAACGCGGGTGGGGATGACGCGCTCAGAGGGATATACAATTTCAGTCATCTTAGAAAAGGACTACGAGCAATGCGACGACAAACAATATGGCGAACCTACTGCTAAATGGTTGCGGAAACATGAATTTACTATTCCCTTCAAAAGTGAAGCTTTGAAGTGGAAACAAGTTTCTGGTATTCGGATCGCGCCTGATGAGGCAGTTCTTTATGACTATGACGAAATAACCCACGAAGGTAAAGGAGCAGCATGGCGCTAAAGTATCGATTGCACGAGCATAATTTTACAATCTATCACCGTGCGGCTTTGGGTGGATTAGCAGCAACTATAAAAGCATGGAAAGAAACTTCTATGCCAGAGGGAATTGCAGCTACAGTGAAACCTGATGCTGTGGAGATTTCATGGAGTAACGCTCTGACAGAACAGGAAGCTTTAAGACGTATTCTAACAGGATCGTTTAAGCTAACTGAAGAAATGATTAATTTACCAGGCCAGTTTGTGGGCGCAGATCGGGTTGATTTACGCCTTGCTATCCACAATGGTATTTGCTTGACATTTCTCCAGCATCCAAAAATGCGTCCAGGGCCAAAAGAGGCTAGAAAAATTGAGCTTAAAAATGCAGACCAAGAGGTAGGCCATATTTTAACCTACAAAGCAATTAATAGTTATGCTCACCAGAAAGCACAGGGAACAGGATTACTAGACGAACCCAAAAAGAAAAGTAAGGGAGTAGCAGGTCAGTTTCCAGAAATTGCTACAATTCCTCAATCCGTAGTTCCCGGTGCAATGACAGGTCAAAAAGCATTACAAGCTAAACCTGATGAGGCGATCCTGCTGCTATTTTTAATAGTTGGATGTCCAATTTTTTTGCTGCGTCCTCGCACTTATCAGGAAAAAGCACAAGCTTGTATTGTCGTGCCAGATGTGGTTGATTTGGAAAAGTTTGCCACAGATATGAAACGTCTGGCTTTCATTAAGCAGGAAATGCAGGTTTTTTCTAATACTTATTTGGGGCGTATTGTGGGGGGAGCTGAGGAAGCAGCATTGAGGTTTTTAATTGATATTCAGGCTGGGGCGATTTCGGGGAAGCGGAGTGTGGTAGGGTGTCAAGCGATCGCAATGGGTAAAGTGGCTTGGGATAAAAATCAAATCAATCGCAGCATCAGCGTTAAATTGCGGGGCGAATATCCCGAAATTGATGTATTCCGTGCAGCTTACTCAAATCTGGGTCAAGCCAAATTGGTTAAAACTAAAAAAGGTGAAAGTTTCGCAATTCCAGCCACTACTGTCCCAGAATTAGTAGCTGCCAACTTAGCCGCCGATCGTCCTTGGTGCGCTCATTTTAAGGATTTAGTAACCAAGAAAAAAGATTTTCAACGGATGCAATTTGCCAGAGGAGGACTAAACCAAATGGTCAAAGCAATTAAGGATGAAGTTGATTTGGCAGTCATTCAAGCTTTTTACGATGCTTGGAAACGGATCAGGGGGCAGTTATGGGAAAGAGCAGACAGAGAAAAGTTAGGCAAAGAAGGTTACTATAGATTGCTTGAAGTCAGGAGTGAAAGAATCCGAAACGAGATTCTTCGCATCAAAACACCCGCTCTACTCGCTAACTGGTTCCTGAGATTTTGTGCTGAGGCAACTAAAGGTAAGAATTTGGGTGCTATTTCCCAAAAATCAAATCAAATACGAGAGTTTATCTTTAATCCTCGGTACTTTGAGCGGTTCCAGAATCTTTTACTTTTTGCTCTAGTCAGCTACAAATCTGAAGAGTTTGAAATTTCTACTGAATCAGGAGAAAACTAACATGGCAACTCACTATCTTTATGGTACAATTCTGACAAGCGAAGCCGTAGCTGCTAATAATCGAGGCGATAACATCGGTAACACGACCACACTTCAGAAAGTTTTTCATCAAGATGACTTGCATACCAGCGTATCGGCTGAAGCAATTCGCTTTGCTCTCCGCTATCGATTTCAATTGGAAGATTCAAATTCGGTTAATCGCACTTATCACTCAGATACTGGCAAGCTTTTGTACAAAGATGAAAAAATGAGCTATTGGAATCCGAGTAGTAGTGTTTACATAGACGATGATTTGATGGGGTTTATGGATGCTGAAGCTGCTGCTAAAGAAAAAGAAGATGAACTGACGGATGAAGAGACAACAACCAAGTCAAGCAAGGCTAAGAAACCACAAGGAAAAGTTACTAAACGTCAAAGTCCCTTGGCAATTGGGCGTGCTGTTAGTCTGCGTCCTTATCGAGGCGAGTTATCATTTAACTGCGTGAGTGGAGAAAAAGTTAAAGGTCAGCTTTCTCTGTACAGCGCAGAAATGCACACAACTGAGTATCAGTATTCCTTTGGCTTAAACTTGGGAGATGTAGTGAAAAAACAGCATATTGGCAGGCTAATTGATGCCATTATTGACCCGCCACCTGTAGCAGGAAATCACGCTCGCTTTGCCTATGATTTTTCACCAGCTTCGATTATTTTACGGGTGACTAATGCTCACTCATCTCGGATTCAAAATTGCTTTGAACACGATGAAGAAAATCGAGCTTACACCATCAAAAGACTGATTGAGCGAGTAGAAGCGGGTGATATTTCTGCTAGCGAGTTAATTGTAGGCGGTGAAGTTTCCCGGACTGAAGAGGGACAAAAGCTAAAAGAACTTGGCGTAAAAGTAGAGCCAGGAGTTTATGCAGCAGCAGATGAAGCTCGCAAGCGAATTGCTGCTTTAGGAGATGAATATAAAGTGATTGTTCCTGAAAATAAGGCAGCAGTGGGAGGTGCGGCGTGATTGCATTGCACGTTGAAGCTCCTTATGCCAGTTTCCGCAAATCTTATGCTCGGTCGTTGGCAGAAACTTACCCGTTTCCCCCACCTGCTACCGTTTATGGAATGCTACTTTCTTTTGTGGGTGAATGGTTGCGATCGCGCCACTCAGGGGTACAACTTGCCTTTGCTTACAAAAAACAGCCTTTGGTAGCAACAACGCTGCGAAAGCTGAGCCGCTACAAATACGGCGTTCCCAGTAAACAGTCTAAGTTAGGCAATGCTCCTGATTTTATTGAAACCCTATGCGAAATAGAGTTTATCTGCTGGGTAGATAGCTCAAAAGAATCCCAAAACCGTCCTACTTTAGAGAGTCGCTTGATCGAAGCAATACATTACCCAGAAAGGGTTGAACGTCAAGGTATTGTCAGCTTGGGTTTAAGCGATGATGCTGTAAATGACATTTCTTTAGTCCATCCAGTTATAGGACAATGGCACTGGTTAACTCCTTCTGAAAAGGGACAGGTTGAATTACCTGTTTGGATCGATCACGTTGGCTCAATTGATACGCGCTGGCGACGTTATGATTTTGAACAAAACCCTTCAATTGTGACAGCAGAAGTAGCGCAGGAGAAACTTACAGCTATTAGCGATCCTCGAAAGTAAAAATCCAGAACATAACTAAGGTTACCTCTGATGCCGTCAGGCGCTCAACCATTTTGCTTGAGGCATCTTTCTATGCAAGCTTTAGATTACATCGCATCAACCTCTCAAAACACTATTCGCGTTTCTGCTCTCCACGCTCTCGCCTATTGTCCCCGTCTTTTCTACCTCGAAGAAGTTGAGGAACTTCGCAATCAAGATGCGGCGGTTTTTGCCGGACGCCGATTGCATTCGGAACTGGAAAAACAGGAAGATGAAGAATGGGAAGATTTATATCTCGAGAGTGAAGAATTAGGTTTGCGCGGGCGAGTCGATGCTCTTCGCACGCGCGATCGCCAAATTATCCCCTACGAACATAAACGCGGGCGCTGTCATCGCGACGAGAACAAACAACCGCAAGCTTGGGAGAGCGATCGCATTCAAATTCTCGCCTATTGTTGTCTGCTCGAATCTGCGCTCAACATCTCGGTTAAAGAAGGTCGCATTCGCTACCACGCCGATAACGTACTGATAAAAGTTACCTTGGATGGCGCGGGACGGGAAGCGGTGAAAGCTGCTATTCAAGAGGCGCGGCAGCTTCGCAACTCTCTCCATCGTCCTCCCGTCACGGATAACGAACAACTCTGCGCGCGGTGTTCTTTGGCACCTGTTTGTTTGCCGGAAGAAGCGCGACTCGCACACAATCGGGAATGGCAACCAATTCGTTTATTTCCTGAAGATGACGAACGGGAAATTATTCATATTTTAGAACCGGGAACTAGCGTCGGCAGAACGGGAGAACAAATCAAAATTTCTCGTCGCAATCAACCTGTGGAAACGATTCCCGCGCAACGAATTGGACAAATTGTCATGCATAGTTTCTCGCAAATGTCAACCCAAGCATTGCATTTTTGTGCGGCGCAAAATATCGGGGTGCATTTTATTTCTGGGGGCGATCGCTATGTGGGGAGTTTTGATACGCGGGCGGGAAGTATTCAGCGGCGAATTCGTCAGTATGCGGCTTTAAGTAATCCGGAAACTTGTTTGGAATTTGCCAAAAAATTGGTGATTTGTCGCGGGCAAGGACAGCGCAAGTTTTTGATGCGGGGACAGCGGGGGAAAGGCGAAGGTAGCGAGAAATTGGGAGATGCGATCGCGCAAATCCAACGCTTGCTCAAACAAGTCCCCAAAGCCGAATCTTTGGCATCGTTGCTGGGTTTTGAAGGCAATATAGCGCGGTTATATTTTGGCGCTTTACCCGCTCTGATTTCTGAAACCGTTTCCCCTGAAATGCGCTTTTGCGATCGCAATCGTCGTCCCCCCAAAGACAGATTTAACTGCTTAATTAGTGCGGGTTATAGTTTGTTGATTAAAGACATCATGAATGGCATTCTCACAGTTGGATTAGAGCCAGCTTTGGGATTTTACCACCAACCGCGCACGCAAGCACCGCCTTTAGCACTCGATTTAATGGAAATATTTCGAGTGCCGTTGGTGGATATGCCGGTGATGGCTTCGGTGAATCGCCATCAGTGGGATGTGAAAGCAGATTTTGACCTGCGAAAAGACCAAGTTTGGTTGAGCGAATCGGGGTGGCGCAAGTTAATCGATATTTACGAGAAACGCAAGCAAGAAACTTGGAAACATCCCGTGACTAATTATTCTTTGACTTATCGCCGTTTGTTTGAGTTGGAAGTGCGACTGTTGGAAAAGGAATGGTGTGGTGAAGGTGGTTTGTTTGGTCAGTTAGTGGTGCGGTGAGATGACCCAGAAACCGGGTTTATCTAAAAAACCCGGTTTCTTTTACATGATGTCCGCTTGTATGGGCATCGCGCGGGGGGCGGGTTTATCAA
>DNGG01000144.1:2172-11374 GCA_003486675.1 Cyanobacteria bacterium UBA11372 | reverse complement strand
CCGAAGTGCGCGCTGAAGATTTTGCGCGATACATCTTCTAGGTCACTGGTATGACTGTCGAAATCATGGGCGTTGGCGTGCAGGTTCCAAATCCACGTGGTGGTTTTGGGTCCGCGTGCCAGGGTGCGGTCGAAATGTCCAGGTTGACCCCATTTTTCAAACGAAGTCGCTACTGGATCTTTATCGACGACTACCCTTGCCTTTGCCTCACGCTCCGGAGGACTAATCGTCATGTAAGACTCTCCTCTCTCTAGCTTTACAAGGATCGAGAGTGAACCCGTCAAGGTCGGGTTGTTGGGGGTTGTTGATCGAAACCCTCCACTTATTAGGCAATATAACGGTGGTTACACAATTTAGCAAATTGTTACCCAGGGTTACATTGCTCGCAAAGGTTTCTGTTGATGAATTATAGGTCTAGCTTTCCAATATGTTTCACGGAAGTTAACAATAATTCAAAGAAGCTCAACCGTAAGCCTGTTCTGGCTTTTAGTTGGATGTCATGGCGAAAAAGTCAAGGGGGTTTTTGATTGAGTTTACAAAACTCAATGATTGAATAAAATTAATCTTCACACTTTGTCGAGTTGAGCGATCGCAGTTGGGTTACCAGATAAAGATGAGGAAGGTTGAGCCTTTTGGGCTATAGTCGGCTATGGACGGCTTGTAGAGCGGGTTAGAGCTAGGAAGATGCACTGAATAAATGACGGCAACAGGGTGGGTAGGCGTTGATGATAGCCGCTTACCGCGTTGATTCTTGCAGCTAAACCAGACTCTACAGCGCTGTGGTTCGATATTGGTCGTTTAGGAGTACTAGCAGCGTGATTGACATAAACTGGCGGCGGAAGCTTTGGCGATCGCTACTAACATCGATAATGGCAATCGTTCTTATATCGGGCGTGTTTGGGTGTAGCTCGCGCACTGCCACACCCCCACCACCCCAGGTTCCCAAACCTGTACCTGCGAAAGTCCAACCGAACATATCCGAAGCTTCGCCCCCCGCAGTCATTCAACAATTGCGTCAGGAACTGGATAAATACCAGCCACAAGTCAAAATACTGAGTCCTCAACCCGACGAGGTGCTGCAAGATAATACTGTCACTGTCCAATTTCAGGTTCAAGATCTGCCCATCTTCAAAAACGCAGATCTAGGTTTGGGGCCACATCTCCACGTCTTCCTAGACAATCAACCTTACCAGGCAGTTTATAACGCTTCGGAACCACTGGTGTTTGAAGATTTACCCCCCGGCACCCATACGCTGCGGGTTTTTGCTTCTCGTCCCTGGCACGAAAGCTTCAAAAACGAGGCAGCTTATGCCCAAACCACATTTCACATTTTCACCAAAACCGATGAGAATAATCCCAATCCAACCCTGCCCCTGTTGACCTACAGCCGTCCTCAAGCGAGCTATGGAGCCGAGCCGATCGTGCTCGACTTCTACCTTACCAACCTGCCCCACCTCGCAGCCGTCGAAAATCCCGATATTGCTCAAGTGCGAATTCGCTGCACGATTAACGGCGAAAGCTTCACCCTTGAGCAATGGCAGCCAATTTATCTCAAAGGCTTTAAGCCAGGAAAGAACTGGGTACAGCTAGAGTTACTCGACGAACAGGGCAACCCGATCAAAAATGCCTTCAATAACACGATTCGCGTCATCAGCTATAACCCAGAAGGCAAAGATACTCTTGCTCAGCTAGTGCGGGGCGAATTGTCAGCTGATGATGCTCGTGGCATCGTCGATCCTGGCTACGTTGCCAAAAAACCAGAGCCTACTCCAACTCCAGAGGCAACACCCACACCGACACCAACTCCAGCACCAGCTGCAACAGAAACGCCTACACCGAAACCTGTAGCAGTACCGTCACCTGCGCCTACTGTTGAAGAAACACCCGCTGCTCAACAACCTCAAGAGGAACTGCCTCAAGTTGAGCCAACCAAACCATCTCAAACCGAGCCAACTGCTTCTAAACCAATAGAAGAAAAAGAACCACCTCAAGTTGAGCCAACCAAACCATCTCAAACCGATCCAACTGCTTCCAAACCAACAGAAGAGCCTAAATCGGGTGGATTTTACAGTCGCTTTCCCCGTCCAGGTGTTGGGGAACCGACTCCTTCACCCGAACCACTAATAACAGCACCCAAACAGGTGGAAAAACCAAAATTCGGCGGATTCTTTAATCCCTTCCGGCGTCAACCAGCCGTTGTGCCTTCGCCTTCCCCCAGTTTGCCACCAACGCTACCGGAAGTAATTGTTACACCAACACCTGCACCGGCAGCACCTAAAGCAGTGGTTCCAGTACCAGAAACTTTGCCAGAAGTCAAGCCTTCTATTGCTCCTCAGCCGTCTTTAGAACCAACTACCCCTGTAGAAGAAAAACAGGCAACTGAGGAAACGAGCGCAACTAATACCCCTGTCGATACACAGGAGACAACTCAGCCAGAGCCAGAAGCAACACAAGAACAACAGACAGAGTTGAAGGTTCCCAGTGAATCAACAGAGCCATCTGTACCAGCGAAAGAAGCAGAAGAACCAACAACAAAAGAAGCATCAGAAACTCAGACACCTGAAAAAACGACGGGTGTTCTAACAGAGAGTTAATTGAATCCGGTAGGGTGGGCAATGCCCGCCCTGCTGGAGGGCGATCGCACTCCCCCTCAAACTGCCGCTAAATTAAAGCCCTCAGAGCCAGATGAAAATCACCCGCGTCAGAGCGCCAGAACTCCCCCAGCAATACCCCTGGCTCAATACCGAATACCCTCTATCCCTAAAACAGCTGAAAGGGCTATTTGTACTGCTTGACTTTTGGACATATTGCTGCATCAACTGTCTGCACATCCTGCCTGACTTAAAGTACCTCGAACAAAAATACAAAGACAGTCTCACCGTTATCGGCGTACACTCAGCCAAATTCGACAACGAAAAAGAAGTCGAAAACATCCGTCAAGCAATTCTACGCTACGACATAGAACATCCAGTCCTAGTCGATAGCGGTTTTAATGTTTGGCAACAGTATGCTGTGCGCGCATGGCCTACTTTAGTATTAATTGACCCCCAAGGATATTACCTTGGCAGCGTTTCCGGCGAAGGTCATCGAGACGAATTAGATGACCTGCTTTCCCAACTAATTCAAGCTTATCAAGAGCAAGGAAAGATTAATTTCCCAGAATTCAGCCTGACCTTAGAAAAACAGCGGCAACCATTAATAACGCCGCTAGCTTTTCCTGGTAAAGTTTTAGCAGATGAAGATGGGAATCGCCTTTTTATTGCTGATTCTGGTCATCATCGCATCGTTGTTACCACATTAAACGGAGAAATTATTCATCTCATAGGCGCAGGTAAATCAGGATTTAAAAATGGTTCTTTCAGCGAGGCTCAATTCTTCTCACCCCAAGGAATGGCACTCGATGCCGAAAATCAAATTCTCTACATCGCCGATACCGAAAATCATGCATTGCGCCGAATTGACCTAAAACAAGAGATAGTAGAAACAATTGCCGGAAAAGGGGAACAAAGCCACTATATCCATCCCCACGGTGGCCTTGGTTTGGAAATTTCTCTAAATTCTCCTTGGGATTTAGTAAAACTAGGAAATAGCTTATTTATTGCGATGGCTGGCTCTCATCAAATATGGAAAATGCAAATAGAAACTGGCAATATCCAAACCTATGCTGGTAGTGGAGCAGAAGCTGGCGTAGATGGTGAATTAACTGCATCTGCTTTTGCCCAACCCAGCGGTATTACTACCGATGGTAGAGAATTATACATTGCCGATAGTGAAGTTAGTTCAATTCGCTCTGTTGGTATAGCTGAAAATTGCCAAGTGCGAACCGTCTGCGGTAGCGGTGCATTATTTGGTTTTGGCGATGTGGATGGAACTGGTTTAGAGGTGCGACTTCAGCATTGTTTGGGTGTGGAATACGCCCAAAATTACCTCTGGGTTGCTGATAGTTACAACCACAAAATTAAGCGGGTTGACATTAAAACAGGCATCTGTCAGACTATGTTGGGAGATGGACAAGTTGGTCATCAAAATGGTGAAGGCATGGGCACTCGCTTTGGCGAACCCAGCGGACTGAGTGCTACTAGCTCTTATCTCTATATTGCCGATACAAATAACCATGCTATTCGTCGAGTTGAGCTAGAGACGCTGAGGGTTACAACCTTGAAATTTCATGGTTTGTGTGCGCCAGATGTGTGCCTTCCCTGATAACGTTCGTAGTAAGGACTTTAGTCCTTTCAAGCATCCGGAGGAATTAACAAACGTAAAATCTTTTCTACATCATCGATTTCACCCACTATCTTTCGTACAGGTCGAGGCCAAATTTTGACAATCGTGGGTGTAGCAGATACCTGAGCAGCTTCAGCTTGATCCGGATGCTTTAAAACATCAATCACTTTTAAAGTATAAGGTTGATGGAGCGACTGTTCCAAAAGCTGGTGCAAACTCTGAAGAATTCGCTCGGTAGCCGCATTGTAACCAGAAACAAACAGGCGCAGCACATATCCAGGAGTTTCCGGCATTTCAGGCAGGTGCGAGTATTGTTCGGGTTCCCAACGCGGGTAAAAACCGTTTTTTTCAAATTGCACTACCAAGTCATGTTCTTCCCACAATTGAGGGAATTGTTCGCGATAAGTTCCCAACACCATTGGATCGCAATGTTCCTCTTGCCAAGGGGCAGTTTGCCAGACCAAATCCTCGGTTTGAAAAATAGCGTTCAGCAGTGCTTGATGCCGCAGAACAGGTGGGTAAGCTTCAGCAAAAATCTGCACTTGTTGGGTGCGAGGATTTAACGAGCGATCGATCGTAGCTGTGTAGCACGGTACTAAAAAATGGGGTGGCTCTGGTAGAGATAAAATTTCCTGCAACGCCGCACACAAATGCAGATGCCATCGATTTTGCTTGTTGGGGTCGATGCAGTAAATTAAATCTCCCCCAGGCGTGAACAGGGCAATACCTTTAAAAAATTGTTCTTTGTCAGTAGTCATTAGTCAGTTGTAAGTTGTCTAGGGGTAACTTTGACCAAACAGCCATATCAATAAATCGATAATTGTTATAAAATTTCCCAATTCATATCATGTCATTAAGCAAAGGTAGTGCCAGTGTTTTTGATACTGTAGGCGCGGGTTTTAGGATAGATAATTGAGGCCAGAGCAAAGTATAAATAAATCCGCCCCCCAAGTGGGTTACCGATGAACAAAACATAATATCAGCAGGATTTAGGCAAAGAAACCGAGTTTCTACGTTGATTTGTCAGCTATAGATCTATTCAGAAACCCGGTTTCTGGCATCGTCGTGGATAAGTCCTTAGTTGTTTTTTCGATAAAATAAACCCAGGCGAGATACCTGGGGTTATTTGCTGACAAAATCGATTATTACACGCGACCTCGGAGGAATTGAGCCATCTCGTTCGGAGTCGGTGACATTTCCAAGGCGATTTCTTCGGTGATTCGACCTTCTTGATACAGTTTAAGCAGAGCTTTATTCATCGTCGTCATGCCGTCAAATTCAGAGCGGTTCATGATCGTTGTAATTTCATCGTACTGACCCTCTTTGATGTATTCTTTTACAGACTCAGTATTGATGAGAATATCGTGGAAAGCCGCACGCTTGCCATCGGTGGTTTTGCACAACCCTTGGGCAACTACACATACCAAAGATTCGGACAGAGCAACTCGCATAGAATGCTGCTCTTCCGCCGAGTAAAGGTTGAGAATCCGCTCAATGGTTTTAACGGCGCTGTTCGTGTGCAGCGTTCCCATTACTAAGTGACCCGTTTGTGCTGCTTTGAGGGCGGTGTTGACGGTTTCTTTATCCCGCATTTCACCCACCAGAATCAAATCTGGGTCTTCCCGCAAGGCGGCTTTGAGGGCGTTGTCAAACTTCAGGGTATGCATCCCTACTTCCCGTTGCTTAATCAGGGACTTGCGGCTTTGATGGACGAATTCGATTGGGTCTTCAATGGTGATGATGTGCTTCGCCATCTCTTTATTGATATAGTCGATCATCGCCGCCATTGTGGTGGATTTACCAGAACCCGTTGGCCCGGTCACCAAAATCAGACCCTTGTGATGGTGGCAAATATCTTTGAAGATTGTGGGTAAGTTTAACTGCTCCATTGTCAAAATTTTGACCGGAATCAGCCGCATCACCATTGCTGGACCGCGCAGTGAGCCAAAGATGTTAATCCGCACGCGAGCGAAGTCGTATTGCGTCGCACCGTCAAAGTCCATGTGGTCTTTAAAGCGACGAATTTCGTCATCGGTCAACACTTCTCGCATCCAGCTCTCAAACGTAGCTTCGTCGGTTACGGGCCATTCTGTGCCGATAATGTCCCCCCGATGGCGGAAGCGGGGTGGTTCGGCTACACCCAGGTGAATGTCTGAATATCCCTGCTCAAAGGCTTTTTTTATAATTGTCTCTAGAGTGGGTTGCCCTGGAGGAAGACCTGTAGTTTTAGGTGTGGCCTTAGCGGCTGCGGGGGCGGCGGCTGGGGGAGGAGCAGCTTGTCTGGCAGCCGCAGCAGGGGCTGTTTGTGCGGTAGGCGGTGATGTGGGTGGGGGTGCGGCTGCGCCTGGAGTCCGGGGCATTGTGGGCGGTACACCCATCGTCGTGTTGGCTGCATTGGGATTCCGAGGTGTTCCCGGCGCTGGGGGCGGTGGGGGCATGGCTCCTGGCATCGGCTGCCGCATCGGCATGGTTACGGTGCGATCGCTTGCCTGCTGATTGGGGTTACCAGCCCCATCGGGTGTGGGGCGAGGTGGGGGCGGCGGTACGGGCGGAACGCTGCGGTAACCAGGTGGGGGCGATATAGGTGGACGCTGTGAATCTGTCATAGATTTATTTGTTTACTAGAATTGGGAATTTTCTATCTTTCGGGGTACAGCAAATTGGCTGGTGTTTTGCTAACTTCAGTTTTCCCATAAATTGGCTTCCAGCATCAGTTCAGTTGGAACATTGGAAATTTATACTCATTGTTGCTAGTGCAATAGCTTAATCCAACCGAGGGTATCCACGCCTGGATGGCGTCGGGGAAGGATACGAATACAGGACTTAGGCACGGCGAGAAAAGAAACCCGGTTTCGACCTTGATCGCTTCCAAACCCACGATTTTTCCTAGAAACCGGGTTTCTTTGCCAAAGTATTGGAATAATTGGCTCTAAGCGATCGCCTTGCAAGACAGCGAGATCGGTTCTTCTCCCCCATCTTTCCCGATAGGCGACTGGTAGGCCAAAATTTTTTCTTTAACCAAGAGCTTTTTTTATAAGCTGTAAAAAATTTTTTTGGCTCAAGCATAGGTTATATTTATAACAACATCTGATGCCGGTTTCCCCTGTTTGTTTCTAAATTCTGATGCGCCTCCTGCAAAAAATCTATCTTTGGATAGATGCAACATAATTATTCACTATTTGACTATTTGATGATTAAATTGAGAAAAGGCTGAAAGGCTTATGGGGCTTGATAAAGATCGATCGTAACCCAGCAAGTGTAAAGTTTATTAAAAATTATGCTCATCTTCATGAAAAGTTTATATATACTAAAAACCACGCGATCCCGAAGTGAGGATCAACATACAGTCTTCTGCACAACTTTAATTCTGGACTTAACCCAAGGAGAGATTAAAATGGCATTATCAAACAGCCAAAGCTTGACGCATACTTATTCCTTCGCAGCAATCAAGAGCTTTTTGATTTGGACTTTCGCTCTGTCAGTGTGCCTGCTGGTTGTCGGGTTCCCCATCGTGATCCTGATGGTGATCTTCGGCTCTTTATTATCTGTAGTGTTGCAATCCGTAATGCCGGTCAGTGCCGTTTTGCTAGTGGCAGGTGCTTTAATTGGAGCAAATCTTCTCGCGGTGATGGCAGGTGCTGCAATGCTCTCTGCTAAAGGCGTTCATCCAAACCAAGTTAGCTGGTTGCGTTGGATGTACGGTCAGGAGAACCCCGTGCATAAGTCGGTGTACGCTGCTTGTCCTTTAACTTGCGATGTCCATCCGTCTGCGTAATCTAGTAGCGAGGTATCTTTTCTAAGCCTATCTAGCATTTTTGCAACGGATTTACTGACCCGGCAAAAGCCGGGTTTTTTCACTATAAATTTTTGGTTTTTGCTCTTGACAGTAGAATGTGGAAAAATTAACATCGGGCTGACAACTGGCTATTCAGTGGGGTGCAATGTTGCAGTCTCCTTTCAAGGTTTGTATTATTTTGGGAACTCGTCCGGAAGCGATTAAACTAGCGCCGGTGATACAAAAATTCAAGAATTCGCCCAGCTTTGACACGCAAGTGGTTTTAACCGGACAGCACCGCGAAATGGTCGATCAGGTGATGCAACTGTTCGAGTTAACTGCGGATTACGATTTGGAGATCATGCAGCAAAAGCAAACGCTGACGGATATTACTTGTAAAAGTTTGCAAGGTTTAGAAACATTATTTAAGCAAATGCAACCGCAAGTCGTATTGGTGCAGGGAGATACGACGACGGCGTTTGCAGCAACGCTGGCAGCTTTTTATCAAAAAATTCCTGTAGGACATGTAGAAGCAGGGCTAAGGACGGATAATATCTACAATCCTTATCCGGAAGAAGCAAACCGGCGGCTGGTTTCCCAGCTGGCACAATTGCACTTTGCTCCTACATCCAAATCTGTAGAGCATCTGAAAGGTTCTGGTATTTTGGCAGGTATTCATCAAACTGGCAATACGGTGATCGATGCTTTGTTAGCTGTGGCGCAACGTCAGCCAGAATGTAACGTTCCTGGTTTAGATTGGCAGAAGTATCGCGTGATGCTATCTACGGTTCACCGCCGGGAAAACTGGGGTGAACCGCTGCGGGATATTGGCGAGGGATTTTTACAGATTTTAGATAAGTTTCCCGATACGGCGTTGTTGTTACCCCTGCATCGCAATCCTACAGTGCGAGAACCGTTACAGGAAATATTGGGGAATCATCCCAGGGCTTTTTTAACCGAACCTTTAGATTATGGGGAATTGGTGGCTGCGATTCGAGGTTGTTATTTATTGTTAACTGATTCGGGTGGGTTGCAGGAAGAAGCACCGAGTTTGGGGAAACCCGTTTTGGTGTTGCGGGAAAATACCGAACGTCCGGAAGCGGTTGAGGCGGGTACGGCTAGACTTATTGGTACTTCTCCTGCGGGGATTTTGGCGGCGGCGGCGGAGTTGTTAACTAATGAGGTTGTTTATAAAACTATGGC
>DNGG01000144.1:0-1969 GCA_003486675.1 Cyanobacteria bacterium UBA11372 | reverse complement strand
GAGGTTGTTTATAAAACTATGGCGACGGCGGTTAATCCTTTTGGGGATGGTCATGCGGCGGAACGGATTTTACAAATTGTGCAGGATTATTGTTTGCGGGAGGGATGAGGGAATTTATTGATCTAAATGTAGGGTGCGTTAGCGCTAGCGTAACGCACCGCAACCAGCAAATATGGTTTTGCGGTGTAATATCAAGTCCGGTT
The DNA here is from genome assembly GCA_003486675.1 of Cyanobacteria bacterium UBA11372. Taxonomy (GTDB): domain Bacteria; phylum Cyanobacteriota; class Cyanobacteriia; order Cyanobacteriales; family Aerosakkonemataceae; genus Microseira. Next base: position 1,766 of record DNGG01000144.1, on the reverse strand, counting down.
GCATCGGCATCCCACGCGGGGGGCGGGTTTATCAACACAGTTAGCTATTGATCAAAGATGGTTGGTAAAACCCGCCCCTACAGCACCATTAACCATACAAGTCCGATACGAAGGGACTCGATATAATTCCTATTCTCTTGCTTCGCGCTCTTTGCGTCTTTGCGGTTAAATTATTAAAACGCACCTACCCTGGAAGGGTAGGGCTATATAAACTAAGCCTGCCTTCGCAGGCTGGAAGGATGTTAATAGTGGAGTGGCTATGTCTAAGCGCAAAAAGCACAATCTCCAATGGGTTAAGCAAACTCTTGAGCTAAAAGACGATCATAATTGGAAGTCACAACCAGGTACTAAAATCTTTGTGGCTGGGCGAGGTGCGTTACGGTTTGATGTCCCCGCAGATTGGCATTTTGAACCGCAGGAGAAGTCGTTCCGGTTTCTGGATAAAAAGCCACCGCATGATGATTGTTGTTTGGAGGCTTCGTTTAATTTACTTCCGCCTGGGGATTGGGCAGATTTTGCTCTGGTGCCGCTATTAAGGAAGGTGGTTGAAGAAGATAGCCGAGATGCAATTGAAAAGGGGGAAATTATTCGATTAAAGCGCCAAACTGCCCGCCTGGTATGGACTCAATTCAAGTTTATTGACCCTAAAGAACACCGGGAAGCTTATTCTCGTATTTGTATTGGGTTGGGTTCTAATGTTCAGTGTCTGATTACTTTTGACTTTTGGGTAGATGATTTTGAGCGGGTTACGCCTGTGTGGGATACTGTGATGGATTCGGTAGTTCTCGGTTTATTTATCCGCGATCCGCGTACTGGGTTTGCTTTTCCTGATTAGAGTTGGTGATTGGGTGTGCGATCGCTTTGATTTATTGAACCGCCAAGACGCCAAGGAAGGGAGGTAAGGGAGTGCGATCGCATTTTCTCTGTAACTATTCGTCATCCATAGCCGCATCGTCTAAATACAACCGAATAAACTCTTCTGCTGCTGCTGGGTCGATTTTTTGGAGTCCTTTTCTAATTTCCAGAATGGCATCACCGCTTGGATCTCTGTTTTCATTCACCCAGCGGTTAATACTGGAACGCCCAATTCCCATCGCCGTTGCTAATTTATTTTGGCTAATGCCATAGGTTTCTAACACTTGCTTTAACACTGTTCCTGCTTTTCCCATGCTTTTGATTGTGTCAAAGCCTCATGACCGCGTAAATGTTGACAAAGTTCAACGGATGGGTCAAACTAAGGATGTTGACAAAGTTCAACACAGGCACCGAGTAGAAAAGCAGGTGAATCTCAATGACAGAAGATTTTATTCCCGACTCTTCCCAAGCTTCCAATCCCGAAACGCCTCTTCCCAATACTCCTTCCTCGGAACCTCAGCGACACCCCGTTAAAGTCGCCATCTTCAGTTCTCCCGAAGGTGTAACCAGCACCATTCACAACTTCTATCGAATGGGTTACGCTCATGTCAGCGAATGGAGCAAGCCACAGCCGACCAAAAAACCTGGCGAAGTGGTGAGTATTCTTAGCCGCAGCATTCGTATCGAGTAGAACTGCATAGCGATCGCATACCTGAAAAATAAACTGTGCGATCGCTTTGATTGATTAGACCTTTCCAAAAAAGATTCTCAAAGACAGGCACCGACGCCTATCCCACAAGAGTTATTGGAGAGGTTTATTGAACCGCCAAGGAAAGGAGGAAATGCGATCGCTTTTTCCCTCTAACTGTTTTTTATTCTTCTGGTGGGTGCCAGCCTACAGAAACCCACGC
>DNGG01000663.1 GCA_003486675.1 Cyanobacteria bacterium UBA11372 | reverse complement strand
ACGGGACATGATATTAGATTGATTGATCGAGGTGGGAGCGATCGCTTGCTCTGGGCGATCCCTAGCTTAAGCTTAAACTTGGTACAACTCTTGCACCTGGGTTAACGGCATCTCCCAGAGTAATTCTGGTTGTCAAGTTCCCACATCAAGCTGAGAATTTTTCCCTCGCTGATAGGCACGCCATAAAGCATCCCAACTGATATTTAGCGACTGATTTTGTTTTTCGATCCCCGATAGCATTTCAGGTGGCGTCAGGAGTGAGGCATGGACAGCAGTAGCAGTGAAAGGAATGACGAATACAACGGTTACAGCTACCATTGAAATCAGTTGGCGTTTGATTTGGCTTTTTTCCTTGGCTTTGGTTTGATGTTTCAATCGGAAAAAATTAGGCGGTTAATTCCATGATAAAAAAGTCACAAATCTAACCATGACAAAAGTCAGATATCCTACCATGACAAAAGTCATGGTTCATACCAATTTTACTCGCTCGTGCTACACATCAACATATACCGATTTACGGTGTGGGTTTTACCAATAACCTTTAACAAAAACAAACAATTTAACTAAACCCGCCCCGACCCAAGAGTCGCGTATTGATGGGAAAATGGTTAAGGTATCCGCCACAGGACGGGAAAAATATATGCTATCCGCCGATGCCAAGGAATTAGATTTAGCAACCCTCTTAGCTGATACTGCAAATATTCCAGGTTTGACCTACATTCCAGAGTATATTAATCCATCCCAAGCCGAACAATTGCTGTTGATAATTGACCAACAAATCTGGTCAAGCCAATTAAAACGAAGCGTGCAACATTACGGATATAAATATGATTACAAAAAACGTTTAGTAGATCCGTCGATGAACTTGGGTGCTTTGCCAAATTGGGCGCAGGATCTCGCCCAAAGATTCTACCTCGAAGGTTTAACGGAAAAAATACCCGACCAAGTTATAGTAAACGAATACCAACCCGGACAAGGTATTGCCAATCACATCGACTGCGTACCTTGCTTTGGCAATACAATTATTTCACTTAGCTTGGGCGGTACTTGTGTAATGGAATTTACTCGTGTTAAAACAAAGGAAAAGATTCCCGTATTGTTGCTGCCTAGAAGTATAATTATCCTGCAAGGCGCCGCCCGCTATGAGTGGCAACACGGCATTGCTGCCCGCAAAACCGATAAGTATTATGGCAGGGAATTTGTCAGAGATAGAAGAGTTTCTCTAACATTTAGAAAAGTGCTTTTGTCCGAAAAATACAAATAAAATATAAAATCTAAGATTTATATGAGTCGATATATTGAAATTAAAACGCATCCAATTCGGTTTTTGCTATATCTTGAGTGGATATTACTGTTGATAGTAGCGCTAACGGAATTGCTGCCAGATCCAGTTACCAAACTGCCTCGGTTGTCGCTGCTAAATTTATTTTGTGTGGGTTCTTTGTTTATATTGGGGTTAAAATTACCAAAGGTAGGGCGACTAGATAAATTAGTCTATAATATTGTCGAAATAGGCATAATTTTAGCAGCATCAATAGCGGGGGAAATTCGTCTGTTTCCAGTTTTATACTTAATTTTAACTATCCGCAGTTGCTGGATTTTTGGAAAATGGAAACGCTTGGCTATTATGGTATTAGCGTTTGTGTTATTTCTGGTAACGCTAATTTATCGGTTTCAGACTTTCACTTTCCCGTTTCGCCCCGCAGTACCAGAAAAATTAGAATTTATTTTAATGGGTTTTGCTATATTTTTTGGACTGGTTTTGGTGTTTTTATTTTTATTGGTCAATGCGGTATTATCTGATCGTCAAAGTCGGGAAAAACTTGCCCTTGCTAATGCTGAAATACGCAAATATGCTTTAAAAATTGAAGATATGGCAACGCTACAAGAAAGTAACCGCATCGCCTGCGATATTCACGATTCTTTAGGAGATTCTCTCACAGCTTTAAACTTGCAAATCGAAACCGCTTTAAAATTGTGGCGATCGCATCCTACTAAAGCAGAATATTTGTTGGGAGAAGCAAAAAGATTGGGTTCAACGGCATTAAGAGAAGTGAGGGAGTCTGCCTCGAAGTTGCGATCCGATCCGTTGGAGGGGAGGGGTTTACAGGAAGCGATCGCGCACCTGATTCAATCTTTTCATTCTACGACGGGTGTATTGCCAAATTGCAGTATTTATCTGCTTAATTCGATCCCCGTTGAATTAAAGGTTTCCATCTATCGCATTTTACAAGAAGCTTTAACTAACATCTGCAAACATGCCCAAGCAACTCATGTAGAGATTCAAATCATGACAACTTCAACCGATATATATCTGATAATTGATGACAATGGCAAGGGGTTTAATTTAAAACAAAATACTACGGGAATTGGACTGCAAGGAATGCGCGATCGCACCCAGTCATTAGGCGGGCAATTGGAGATTGAAACTTCTCCCCGTAAGGGATGTAGAATTACAGCAAGTTTTCCTTTGCTAATGGGTAATGGGTAATTGGTAATTGGCGATCAATCCATTACCCATTACCTATTACCTATTACCCATTACCCATTACCTATTTTTGCCCTTACTTGAATAGTTGCAAACACTCTGATTTCAAAACTCCTTTCGTCACTTTTATTTTTCTAAATCCTCGCTCAATAACTTCTTCGCAAGCAATATCGATTTGCGATTGATTTGCTGCGATTAAATCGGCAATTGCAGCCCCAAAAACAATTTCAGAAATTCCCGCCCAAACACAAGCAGTCGCGCACATCGGACAAGGTTCGCCCGTCGTATATAACGTATAACCTTCAAGGGAAGTACTTTGAATTTTAGCGGTTAAAAGGCGAATCGCATTAATTTCTGCATGAGCGGAAGGGTCTTGATCTCTTTGGACGGTGTTATGTGCTGTTATAATAACTTCGTTATCTTTAACAATAACTGCACCGTAAGGCGCGTCTCCTTGCTTTGCTTGTTCCAGCGCTATCTTCATAAAATCTTCCGGTTTCATGGGATTTTTTGTATTAATCGCAACAATTTAATATTTATACTAATTATCCATTATTTGGCAACAAATATTTACCCAGCTAATGTGTAGAGCGTGAAAAATTTTATCATTTATCTTAACAACGCCTGATGGGGTAAGGGTGAATTTCTAGTCTATATTAGAGCCAAAGTCTTTTCGCCGTAAAACCAGTACCTAACTCTGCAATTGCAAGTATATACGAGGGAAACAGTTTTCTGTGTGAGATTGTTGCCATTGCCCTAAGTGGATGACGCCTCGGTAGTGCAAATGCTACTAATACAAGATCGTCGCAGTTGATGTGGCAGCGTTGTTACTTTCCCTAACAGGTATTGGTGAGGGCAGAAGACTCAGCTCAAAAAGGTTATGCTTTGTGTAGCCGATAATTCGGAAGGACGGAGCTGTGCAGGCAATTAACGAGAGCCACTATTTCCTAGATCCCATCCCTAACCATCTGGCATCGGGCATCTACCGCGTTTTTGAACCCCTGTGCAACTGGGAGTTTTTGCAGTGGATAGAGCGGGAAGATGTGCCGCAGAGGCATAAAGAAGAGTTAATCGCTGCTTTAATAGATTTTGACGACGGATGCGGCGATTTTTATCGAATTCGAGCCTATTTTGTCGCAGCAGCTGGGATTGGAAAATTCAGAGATTCGCGTCTGGCGGATGCAATTGTCAGGCAAATTGTCAGGTGGGAGTTTGGTTGTTTTGATGAGGAAAAACGCGATTGGGCGAGATTTGCAAAAATAATTGCCCGGAAAGCGCGGGAGATCCTCAGACAGACGGATTTAGAAAGAGCAACAAGGGCGATCGCAGATCTGATCGAGAGTACCACAGATGAAGCCACCCGCCTGCAAGCGGTATACGATCTGGGGCAAATTGGTACGGGAAATGAAACGGCTATTGAGGCTTTGATTGGGGTAATACAAACTTCTCAAGCTCAAGCCACCCGGATGCAAGCGGTTTCTAGCTTGGGGGAAATTGGTGCTGGCAATGGCAAAGCGATCGCGGCAATGGTAGAGTTAATCCGCACCTCGGATAATGAATACACCCGTTGGCAAGCGGCTTACAGCTTAGGAAAAATAGATCCAGGAAATAAATTTGCGATCGCGACTTTAGTCGAGTTGATTCAAACCTCAAAAAATGAATCTACCCGTCAGCTAGCGGCTGCGGATTTAGAAAGAATAGATCCAGGAAATCCCATCGGCATCGCTACCTTAGTCCAGGTAATTCAAACGAGTAAAAATGAAGAAATCCGCTGGCGAGTCACTTCTGAATTAACCAAGCCAGAAGAAGCATTAGAAGCTGCGATCGCCAGTCTGGTTGAAGTGATTCAAACTTCGCAGAATGACTTTGCCATCTGCCAAGTGGCTTCGAGTTTGGGGCAAATTGGCACTGGCAATCAAAGTGCGATCGCGGCTTTAGAAGATAGAATTCAGCATTCAGAAAACGAATATACCCGCTGGCAAACCGCTTATAGCTTAGGGAAAATAGATCCAGGAAATCCCGTCGCAATCGGTGCTTTAGTCGAGTTAATCGAAAGCACTAAAAATGAATACGTGCTTTGGCAAGCAGCATCTAGCTTAGGAAAAATCAACTCAGGTAATCAAAAAGCGATCGCGTCTTTGGTAAAGCTGATCGATACCTCTAGAAATCAATCGATCCGTCAGCTATCGGTTTATAGTTTGGGGCAAATCTGCACCAATAACCAAAGCGCGATCGCCGCTTTAGTGGGGTTAGTTCAAACCTGCGATAATGAATCAATTTGTAGAAAAGCAGCAGCTAGCTTGGGTAAAATTGCCAACGGTAATTCGAGTGCGATCGCGGCTTTAGAACAGCTAATTCAAACCGTGGACAACGAACGAACTCGTTGGCGAGGAGCTTATAGTTTAGGGAAAATCGATCCTGGTAATGACGTAGCGATCGCCACTTTGGTGCAGCTAATCAAAACCGCTCTTAACAAACATACCCAACAGCTCGCCGCTTGTTGTTTAGGGCGAATTGGCGACGGTAACCAAACAGCTATTACGGCGTTAGTCGAGTTGATTCAAACCTGTGAAGATGAATCGATTCGCTGGTTAGCCGCTGGTAGCTTGTGGCAAATTGGGGTGGGAAATGAGGCTGCGATCGCCGCCCTCGTCGATTTAATTCAGCACTCTGAAGATGAATCAATCTCTCAACTTGCCGCTTATAACTTGCAAAAAATTTTACAAGGTGATTCGTTTCCAAAAGTCGTTACAACTTTAAAAAACTACTTGGATACAGTTGATAAAAATAACATTGAACGTTGTATGGTTTGCTACGAAGTTCTGTGGTATTGCGCCGAAAACATGTCTTATCCAGCGTTTTATCAAGCTTGGCATTCACAATAAAAGGGAAAAAGGTACTGGGTAAAAAAACAAATTACCCATTACCCATTACCGTTTTACGCAGCCCCGCTGTTTTTCCGGAACAAAACTAGGACAGTTTTCACAATCAGCTTGATGTCATACATCAGGCTCCAATTCTTTTGGTATTCCAAATCCAAGCGAATCACATCCTCAAATTTGCGAATTGACGAGCGTCCGTTCACTTGCCATTCTCCGGTCATTCCCGGTTTAACATCCAGACGCTGCCATTCGGGAACTTCGTAACGCTCGACTTCATCCGGCGTTGGCGGGCGCGTTCCCACCAAACTCATTTCTCCTGTAAGCACATTCCAAAACTGAGGCAACTCATCCAAACTCGTCCGCCTGAGAAAGCGACCGACCTTTGTAATGCGAGGGTCATTTTCATTTTTGAACAGTTTGTTATCTTCCAATTTATTTTCAATTTTTGACTTGAGTGCTTCCGCATCAGTACACATCGAGCGGAATTTCCAGATGCGAAATTTCTTGCCCATCCAGCCGCAGCGGGTTTGAGCGAAGAAAATCGGTCCAGGACTATCCAGTTTAATCGCTAGGGCAATCGGAATAAACGCAATTCCCGTAATTGCCAAACCCACCACTGCCCCTACAACATCTATAACCCGTTTGACCCAGGAACGGACAGAAGGATGGGTAGCGGGTGGTTGAACCTCGCCCCCCTTTGTTGGTGCTGGCGTTTCGCTTGGGGTGCGCTGCTCGATTTTGAACGCTTGGTCGAGTCCTGTGAGCGACAACACCGCCATCACTTGAGGACGCACATCCCAAAGAATCAATTCAATTCCCTGCTGCTGTGCGCTTTTGAAATTGGTGACCAAGGCTCCCAAACCACTGCTATCCATAAAAGTGGTCTGGCTAAAATCGAGAATCACCTTGCTAGGAACGGAATTTCCTTGCAAAAGCTCTTGAAAAGATTGCTTAAAGGCGACTGCCTCCAGCACGGTTAATCGAGGGGGTACTGGAATTTGAGGAATCTCGTCCAAGACCGTAACCATAAACTCCACTGATACAAGGGTGCTAACTAGACAGACTAAATGCTGAGTTGCAATTCTATGCTAATCCGCAATTTGCAGCTGGTGGGATTGTAAAAGAGATTTAACTAAAAATTATTGTTTCCAGGGGAAAAAGGTGGAAAAGGGGGAAAAAGGTGGAAAAGGGGGAAAAAGGGGAAAAGGGGGATTTGGGAAAAGGGGGAAAAAGGGGAAAAGGGGGATTTGGGAAAAGGGGAAAACGATGGCAACAGGGATTTGGGAAGACAAAGGGAAACAGAGGAGAAAAGAGTCGGTGGTGCTTCGAGGGGCAAACGAATGCTTTCCTTTCCCCCTTTCCCTCTTTCCCCTTTTCCCCTCTCCCCGAACAAATCCCAAAAATATAAGCCAGAATTGGAACTGTTAACCCATTTAGTGCGAGAAAGCGATGATTTGGAAGCGTTTACGTAGAACCATAGCTCCTCTGTTGTTAACAGTTTTACTGCTGGTGACCTCCTGTAGTTCCCAGCCTGCTTCTCGATTTGACCAGGCGCAGCGGGAAAGCACGCAACGAGGAGCCGCACCGGCAGTTGTCAAAGAAGCGACACAAGGTAGCGAATTTAACAAATTTTTTCCCAAAGATGGTGATGGTTTTGATCGCGTTTTCGTCCAGGAGAAAAAAGGTTTTGCCGAAGCAAAGCTGAACAAAGACGGCAAAAACGTAGCCATGCTGTCGATCTCGGATACGGCTAGCACTCCAGAGGCGAGGACTAAATTTCAGAACAGTACTAGACAGATTGGGGGTTATCCAGTCGTTGACCAAGGCGCCAACATCACCGCGGCGCTGGTGGGGAACCGCTACCAGGTGAAAGTTCAATCTCGCGATCCGTCGTTTACCAAGAGCGATCGCGAAGCTTGGCTTGCCAAATTCAATCTCGGCGGTTTGGCAGCCATCAAGTAAGAAAAAGCATTGGCAGGACTTACCCACGCGGAGCCAAAAACAAAGGTGATGGGTCAATCGAGCGGCTCTAAACCCAAGATTTTGCGTAAAACCGGGTTTTTTTGCCTAAGTCCTGATTCGAATAGATCGCAATCTTCACAAAAGGTAAACAATCGTGAGCAAACCGATTTTTGAATTAGTGGACCAACTGCCAACCGACAACTTAACGGTGAAGGCGCTGAGAGCGCTCGATTTCGTCATTCCCGGCGAGTGGCAAAACATCGTTGGGTTTGAGAATACCATCCGGGCGGTGACGGGAGAAACCGACCAAGACTTGATCCAGCAAATAGGCGATCGCGCGGTATATCTATTCAACGACAAATCCCAAGGTTACCAGCGCGCCTTGTGGCTGTATCAAACCGTCGATAGCGCCTCCTCAGCCTTGGGTGCAGCAGCTTTAGCCAACAAAGTCGGCGAAAGTATCTCATTTCTCGGTTTCTTAAACAAAATCACCCCCAAAGCCGAAAAAGCCCAAACCATCGACCTCGCGGTGAAATTAGTCGTCGAATTGGTCGC
>DNGG01000359.1 GCA_003486675.1 Cyanobacteria bacterium UBA11372 | reverse complement strand
TATTTTTTGGCTTCTTTAACTGCGGCAATTCTGTGTTCTGCGATCGCACTTGCAAAGCGTCTCTTAACTCCAGCAACTCCTCCCAAAACAACCCCCGTCGCGGGGATTATATTTTCACCGCCAAGTACAACATCGTACTCTCTAGGCTCCTGGGTATTCTGTGTCATTTTCTTAATTACTGGATTTTAAATTTACCTATTATTATAAATCATCGGTTGGCGCTGGTAATGGGTAATGGGTAATGGGTAATTGTCCGTTAAATTGCCAATAATAAAAAAGCCTCACCCCGTTGTTGCGTAGGGACACGGCATCAGAGATATCTCGGACAAATAGATAACGTTAATAATGCCGTGTCCCGGCTTCTAATTATGGGTAATCGACCGGAGATGATATCATATCATGTCCAGTGGCATCGGTAACGTAAACAAAGGAAGGGTTTATCTAAACATCTCGTGGTTCCACAGATTGGTTGGTAAAACCCGCCCCACACAACCTGAAAATATACACAACCGATGTAACCGGACACGATATCAATCCCATTACCAATTAGCAATTAGCAATTAGCAATTAGCAAGCTGTTAATTGTATTTTGCATTTTGTCGCGGAATCTTTGGGCTTTATCGTAATCATTTGAACGATTGATATCTAAATCGACTGTTTTTTCTAGAACGGGTTGGATAAAGTAACGCAGGCGAGTTTTCATCGCCCAAACTCCCATTGATGGAAATAAAATAAACACAATCATCAAAGGGGAAATTGGCAAGAACGGCAGGCTTAATTTTTTAGCCAATTTCCTTAAATGCACTGCGAAAGGATGTAAGGATTCATTGCCGATGCAAACAATTGGTAAAATAGGAATTTCATAGGTATTACTCAAGCGAATAAAACTCGGATGAAAGGTTTCTAGTTGATAGCGATTGTGCCAAGCTTTACCAGGGCCGCGCAAACCTTCGGGGGCGTAGAGTAAAATGGTTTTTTGGGCTAATGCTGCTTCAAATTCCTCTTTTTCTGCCCTGACTGCACCCAAAACCTTTGACCATCCAGGTGGTAACCACCAAATCACCCAAGGATGGTCAAATAATGATACCCCAGCTAGGGGTTGCGTTGCCCATCCTCGCGCTTTTCCTAACAAATAAGCTAATGTCATAAAATCCCAGGGAAAAGACATCCCGGCATGGTTCATCGCCACAATTAGCGGCCCGTTTTGGGGTAAATTTTCAATTTGGTGCAGTTCGGCGCGATAATAATTTTGGGCAATCGGTGCTAAAACTTCTTCCCGGAAAGCTTGCTGGTAATTTGTATCGAATTTAGCCGTTTCTTGGCGCGGTAAACGACAACCAAGGCGCAACCAACGGATTAACAATGCCAGATAGAAACCGCCGGGAATGAGAAATAGCGGATATTCTAGCCAAGTCCAACCATCGGGATCGCTATGATAATGTTGCCAGTGGCGGTTAAATAAAATCAACCACCCTGGAGGATACCACAGGCAAAATCGATCAAACCAGCTAAACCGATAGGACATAGGGGATTTTAGATTTTAGATTTTAGATTTGGGATTTGGGATTTGGGATTTAGTACAATCTGCCATCTAGAATCTGAAATTGGCAATCGCTCTAATTACCTATTACCTATTCAAGGAGAAAACATTTCCCAAGATAGATGAATTCTACGGTTGAGTTTGGCTTCTACAGGTTTGCCCCCGCGCAAATGCTGTTCGATGATAGCGGGTACGTCATTCGGTTTGACTTGCCAATACCAAGTTTCTTCTGGGATAATTCGCACGGTAGGGCCAGAACTGCACTGACCCTGACAACCGCTGCTTTCTACTTTCACTCCCGGTATTGTAACGGCATTAAACGCTTCCAACACCTTGGCAGAGCCGTTTTTTAAGCAAGTTTGGTGCTGACAAACCAATACGCAACGTTCAGTCGGTTCCTCGCAGGGGTTGTTGTTTGCCATTTGTTAAGAACTGTTAACGAGCAACACTGTTCTTATTGTTACCCCAAAACACCTGCCTCTGCGTGATAGCGGATATTAGCTTGTTTTAAGCGTCGGAGGGCTTCGCCTAAGCGATCGCACTCTGCAATCAAGCTTACCCGCACGTAGCCCTCACCGCCAGCGCCAAAGGCATTCCCAGGCGTCACCACTACGCCCGTCTGCTGCAACACCGACAGGGCAAAATCCGTCGAGCCGACGCCGGGAGGAGTTGGCACCCATACATACATCGTAGCCTTGGGTTTGGGAATGCTCCAACCGAGTTCTGCCAATCCATCAATCAGAAAATCTCGCCTGGTGCGATAGCGTTTTTGCACTTCGTCTAAATAACTATCGGGTAACTGAAGTGCGGTTTCGGCGGCGCATTGCAAGGCGGCAAATAAACCGTAATCTAAATTAGTTTTTAACGTCCGCAATCCTTGCACGATGCGGCGGTTACCGACCACAAAACCCACGCGCCAACCTGCCATATTATAAGTTTTGGACATGGTATGAAATTCCACGCCAATTTCTTTGGCACCTGGAATTTCTAACAAGCTGGTAGGTTGATAACCATCAAAGGCTAATTCCGCGTAACACAAGTCGTGAACGAGTAATATTTCATACTTGCGGGCAAAGGCGACAATTTCCTCGAAAAATTCGCGCGGGGCGGTGGCGGCGGTAGGATTGCTGGGATAGTTGAAATAGAGAATCTTCGCTTGTTGGGCAACTTCGTCAGGGATGGCGGCTAAATCGATTACCCAGTCGTTTTCCGGTTTTAAAATTAAACTGTGAACTTTGCCACCTGCGATCGCCGGACCGCGAAAATGGGGAGGATAGGCAGGGCTTGGGACTAAAATTACATCCCCTGGGTTGATGTAAGCCAGTGCCAGGTGGGTTAAACCTTCTTTAGAACCCAATAAAGGCAAGGCTTCGCTATCGGGATCTAGATCGACATCGTAGCGGCGTTTGTACCAAGCTGCGATCGTGCGGCGGAAACTAGCAGTGCCTTCAAACGGCGGATAGCCGTGATTGGCGGGGTTTTTTAACGCTGCGATCGCTGCCTCGACGACGGGTTCCGGTGTCGCCCCATCCGGGTTGCCCATCCCCAAATCTATTAAATCAAGTCCTTGCTCGCGGGCGCGGGCTTTCAATTCGTCCAAACGGGCAAATACGTAAGGCGGTAGTGCTTGCAGTCGCTCAGCGGGACTAATCCAATCCATTTTATATTTCAGATTTCAGATTTTTGATTTTAAATTGAAAGATGGGAATTGGGAATTGGTAATTGCTAATTGCTAATTGCTAATTGCTAATTTTTCTGAGAAAGCTATTGCGGGCAGGTTTGGTTCTATTTTCGCCAAGAAACCGGGTTTCTAGGAAAAATCGTCGCTTTGGAAGGGAGATCGCAGCAAGAAACCCGGTTTCTGGGTTCGTCTTGTTCAAAATCCCTATCCGGGGCGGGTTTAGTCAAATTGTCTGTTTTTACCAAAGTTTATTGGTAAAACCCGCCCCTACATCTCTCAACCGCTCACCTGCTCCTCTACTCCTCTGCTTCCCTCTCCGCGTCTCCCCGACTCAATCGGCGTTGTGGTGGAAACCATTGCTGCCATTAATTGTTCGGGTACGACTTTAAACGGTAGGCGGTGGATGTCGGAATTGGGATTGCAGGCAATTTCAGCTGCTTGTCGCAATTCTTTTAAGGTAATATTCCCCAATCCCAAATCGTCTAAAGTTTGAGGTAAGCCGATTTCGGCGTAAAATTTCAACAACTGCTGTCTGGCGGTGGCGGCTAGTTGATTGCCCTGCACCATTTCTTCTAAGCGCAGTTGTACGAGGATACCGTAGGCGACTTTTTCCCCGTGTAAAGCATCGTGGGCGGCTCTGATATGAGTCAATCCATTATGAACTGCGTGGGCAGCGACGGTGCGACACTGGGCGCCCCCCAATCCGCCAATCACCCCGGCGAGCAATACGGTTGCATCTACAACTTGCCGCCAAGCTTCGCCCCCTGGTTGTTTCAGGGCATCTGCTGATTTTTGGAACAGGATATCCCGTAAAATTCGGGCTTGTTGTACGGCGGCGATAATCAAAGTTTGCTCTGAAGTACCGCTGCTTACCGATGCTTCGTACCACTTTGCCAAAGCATCGCCAATTCCGGCGACTAAGGTACGTTGCGAGGCAGTTTGAATCAAACTGTAATCGAGTACGAGCAAATCGGGACAGCGATCTAAGGGTACATCGTACAGGAATGCGCCCTCTGGGGAATAAACGTTAGAAAGTCCCGTCCAAGCGGCACAGGTAGCGCCGGAAGTGGGGATAGTGACGATGGGTAGGTGGCATTGGTGGGCGACTAATTTAGCCGTATCGAGGGCTTTGCCGCCGCCAACGCCGATAATAAAGTCGGCTTGGTGCTGTGCGATTTGACTTCGCAACATTGCCAAACTCTCCTCGCTACAATCTGGGCTGTAGGATGCCCAAGCGGCAGATAGTTGTTGAGAAGCGATCGCTGGCTCTAATCTAGATTGAACTACAGCTAGCGTGCGATCGCCTCCCACCACCAAAGGACGTTTGCCGATGCGAGCCAAATCGATGCTCTCAATTGCCAAGTTCCCCCGTACAACTTGCGCGGGGGCAACGCTCAAAGTAAACAAACCAGTAGTAGTTGAAGCTGACACCTTAGACAAAGTTTAACTGGGATTACAACACTACCATGTTATCTGCCCGAAGTGGCTACTGTAGGGCGTTTCTGGCATCTCAATCTTTAAGAGAAATTGAATAAACCCAGCTAGCATAATTCGGAGCGCGGTTTTCTGCGATCGCCGTCAGTTTTTCCCGCAGCTTTTCGGTAATCGGACGGTGATTCGAGAATTCATACCCTTCAATCCGCTTCACCGGCGTTATTTTTGCTGCCGTCCCGCTTAAGAATACCTCGTCAGCGATGTACAATTCTGATTTATCCACGGGTCTTTCTATGGTTTTAATTCCCAAATCTTGAGCTACGGTCAAGATACTATCTCGCGTAATACCTTCTAAGATATCCTGCTCGAATCCTGGCGTAATCAGCTGTCCGTTTCTCACCA
>DNGG01000557.1:1186-6166 GCA_003486675.1 Cyanobacteria bacterium UBA11372 | reverse complement strand
TCCCTCACTCCCCGCATCTTCAATCCCTGGGCGATCGCTTTGATCGCTTCCCACTCGTCGCGGTGCATCCTCACCGTCGCATTTATCCTGTCTTCGTTCTGATTCATGCTTGTCGATCATTGACTACCCCCAAGCTTATCACGTGATTTTTGGTAAAGCCTATTGACTTCTGAGCTTATCACGTGCAAATATATTCACGTGATAACAAACTCCCCTATTACCTGAAAGGAGGTGATGCCTAGACGCAGATCGTTCGATCTTGAAGCATGAAAAAATTCGTCTGAACAATTCCAATGCGCTTCGCGCCCAAGTTGGAGGCGATAGCGGCGCGCAGCGCATTTCTTCTCCTGTAAATGCGCGAACTGCTTGCTTAGGCGCGCTTGATTTGCAGTCATGAAAAATAACTTATGTCTACCATCCCATCGGATTTAGAAGTAGCGCGAACAGAACTGGTTTTGCTGCGAGCGGAAGTTAAGCGCTTGCAGGAAGAAAACCAACAACTCAAACAAGCGCTCAATAATGCCAAAGATGCCTCGCCGGTAATGCGATGCAGTTTAAAGCGAACGCTCAAATTAGTCCATCAGTGTTGCATGGAACTGGTGCGTTGGGGGTCGAGGTGGTTGCTGAAAATGGGGAATAAGTGCCGGGTGTTTCCTTCGCTGAAAAAGGTGTGGGAATTGCTCAACCAAGAAACCTGGTCTTTAAGCGACATTTTCCCACCGGATTTAAAGCCGCCCAAACCGCCCAAACCCAAGCGCATTCCCTTACCGTGCCGCACAGATCGATGTGGTTATCACTTTATTGATGAGGCAACCGCGAGGTGGTGGCGCTACCTCGTGCCGCCTGAATTTAAACAGGGTGACGCTTTTGGATAGCGATCGCTTGCACTAACCAAAAACCGATATTGCAGCTAAACAAATTGAGGAGTCAGCAATGACTTATTTTCGCTACCAAGATTCCAGCAAACCTTGGCTAGTTTTGTTCTGCCAAGAATCCTACTGGCACATCATCGATCGATTTTTGCACGCAGCCGATGCTAAATCTTGCTTGCGGGGATTGACGGTATTTGTCAAACAAAATGCTTCCAATCTCAAAATAATCAATATCAACGATCCTGACAAGTGGAAGCGGGAGGATCTATCGGATCGTCGTGGGTAAGTCTTGACCAGGTTGAGGAGCCTGGGTGCTATGCTAGCGAAGAAGTGCTGGCGCGATCGCTCTCGCTAGCCGCAAGGCAATATCGCGCCTGATGTTGCACCAGCGGGATATCCCACCAGTCGCCTAAAATCCCACAAATTTTAATCTAATGGCCGCTTGCTAGAATAAACTTGACCGTGTAAGCAGATGCTGACCTTTCCGTCAAGTTAAGTTAAGTGCCTATAGCCTTCCATGTTAGATAGCTTATTTTCAACCCAAGGGATAATGGTGATGCTACTGGTCGCCTACGCAGGCGCCATGTGGATGTTCCTCACCAGCGCGCCAAAAGTTCATACCATCATGGTGTCGGATTTAGAGATTGCCCGACGCTTTTATGAAGGTTTGCTAGACTTGTCAGCAGCAGAAGTGCCGCTGCACTACTATTACAACTACGAGCAAACCCTTGGTACGACTGCTGGTTTTGACCCGCTTTACATGTCCGCTACTCCCCGCATCTCTACAACTAGCGGATTGAATGCGCCGGATGGTCTTTGGTATCAGCTGAAAAAGAATACCCAGTTGCATATTATTAGTGGTGCCAGTATGGGGGAAAAAGAGCGACACCGCCACGTCTGCTTCGACCATGAGTGCTTGGAACAAGTGTTGCTGCGAGTGCAAGCGCGAGGTATTAAGCACAAAATTCGCCGCGATAAGCCGCTCAATTTTTTGGTAAAAGATTATGATGGGCGCGTGATTGAAATGGCAGAGGTTTCTAATTGAACTACCCACACTGACCTGACGGTACAGTGTGGGCTTCTGAACTCACAGGGGAATGCCTCAAGACAGACTTGCGCCCACCTTTTGGTCTTACTTCCCCTCCTTCAGCAGCAGTCCTAGTTCCTAAGACCGATAATTGTCTGATGCCTTCTGCTCGAATGTTTTTGCTGGCGTTTTCGTCTCTATCGTGGTGAGTCCCACAACTCGGACAAGTCCATTCTCTAACCTCTAATGGCATTTCTGACATTTGATAAAGACAATTTGAGCAAGTTTTAGAGCTAGGGAAAAATCTATCAATCTCAACCAATAAACCCCTTTTTTGGTGCAGTTTATAGTCAAGGAAATTGACAAACATTCCCCATCCAACATCAGAAATCGCTTTAGCTAGATTGTGATTACGAACCATACCCTTGACGTTCAAATTTTCAACGACCACTACTTGATTATCATTGACGATTTTTCTTGATAATTTATGTAGAAAGTCTTGACGGGCATTGCTAATCCGTTCGTGAACTATAGCGACTAGCTTTCGTGCTTTTTCTCTCGATTTACTTCCTTTTTTCTTACGGGCTAATTGACGCTGTTTTCGGGCTAAGTTTCTCTCATGTTTTTTGATGTGTTTTGGATTAGCATACTTAGATGTTTTTTCCCCATCATGAGTAATACAAAAATCTTTAATTCCTAAGTCAATACCCACTACTTTACCAGTTACTACTGCTTCAGGAACTTCCTGCTCAGTATCAAATAACAATGAAGCATAATACTTGCCTGTGGGTGTTTTGGTTATGGTAACGGTTTTGAGTTGTCCGTCAAATAGCCGATGAATTGAAGCTTTGATAACTCCAACTTGAGGAACTTTTACCCCCTTTTCAACAACTTGACAATTTTGAGGATATTGGGCTGATTGTCTCCCATAATAAGACTTGAATCTCGGATATTTAGCCCGTTTTTCAAAGAAGTTTTTGAAAGCCTTAGTTAAGTTCAGAGTTGTTGACTGCAAAACTTGTGAGTAACATTCTCCTAACCATGCTGTTTCTTCTGACTTTTTAAGCTTAGGTAAAAATTTGTTGAGGGCGATTTGAGTTAATCCTTTGCCCGTTTCCTTGTAAGTCTGATTGCACAGATTCAAAGCATAATTCCACCACCACCGCGCACATCCCATCACTTGACTAAGTTTTTGGGATTGTTCAGAGGTTGGATAAATTCGGACTTTGATAGCTCTGTACAATACTTTCAGGTAAACTAAGGTTTATGATAAAATATTGTAGCATAAGTTCTAGAGAATGCGGACGCTACGCGGGTTTATTTGTTGATCGGGCTGTATCCGCACGCTGACCGTTGCCGATTCCCTTAAACTCCAAGGGAAAGCGTGGGACTTAGCCCGACATTTGAGTTAAGTTGCTAATTGCTAATTGCTAATTGCTAATTGCTAATGGGAGGATTTTTTCTGAGATTAGCGATTAGCTATTAGCCAGCAGCAATAGGGTGGATTCTCGCTTTCAGGAGGCATTGCGAAGCGCTTCTATATCGCCCTCCATAATCAAATGGATATTGCGGGTTATTTTGCCAATTTCCCAATCCCACCAGCGAATCATCAGCAGTTGGGCAATTTCAGCGTCGCTAAATCGCTGTTTGATCGTACCGGCTGGGTTTCCACCTACGATAGTGTAGGCTGGAACATCTTTCACTACAACCGATCTCGCCGCCACGATCGCACCGTCCCCTATTTTAACTCCGGGCATGATCGGGGAATCGTAGCCAATCCAGACATCGTTGCCAATTATCGTATCACCTCGACTGGGCAGATCGATTAGCTTGTCCATCGCCGTCTCCCATCCATGTCCGAAAATTGGGAAGGGATAGGTGGATATTCCATCCAGCTTGTGGTTGGCGCCGTTCATGATAAATTTGACACCCGTAGCGATCGCGCAAAACTTGCCGATGATTAAGCGATCGCTCCCATAGTTATACAATACGTTGCGCTCGAATCCTTCCGGGTCAACCGGATCGTCGTAATACGAATAATCGCCGACTATAATGTTGGGCGATTTGATGAAATTCTTGATAAAAACGACTCGACGTTGATCCACCATTGGATAAGGTCGATTTGGATCTGGCCCTTGTTGTTGCATAAACCAATAATCTTAGATTTGAGATTGTTTTATTGCTAATTTTAACGCCGAGCTGAGCGCGAAGGTATTTACAATCTTGCTTTTTTGGCGTATCATTTTCATAATGGAAATATTGACAATTTTATTATTGCAAGATAGTTCTTCCTCATCGAATTCATCATACCAGAAAAAAAAGAACGCTGTCAAGCTTTTCTCTATATATTTTGATGGCTTGGTCAATAATTTAGGAGGCAATCGAGCGGGATAGGCTAGGAAGATATATGGTAGGATTTGGCGAAAGTAGATAGCAGCGATATGCCTCCAGCACGCTGCCACGAACGCAAAAATGACGCGATTAATTTACGACCAGTTTGCTAAAGATTATTTGTCGGAACTATTATCGCCGATCGGAACGGTGACTCGTAGCCGCGACGTAAATTCAGAAGTCCGAGAAATAGATGTTTATTTTACGCCAGGGACGGCTAGTGCAGACTATGTAAATACGCTGGGAATCTTGGGAAAAATGGCAACAACGACGGCGTTGTTTGAATCGTTTCGCAATCCTACTAGCATTAGCGAGGTGCGTAATTGTGCGATTAAGCTGTTTTATGCGATCGCAGAAGCAGAACGAAGATCGAGACGGGAAGATACAAGCTTACCGGAAGCCGAATTACCAAAGCTATGGATTCTGACTCCGACAGCATCCGACAGGGTGTTAAATTGGTTTAAGGCGACTCCAGATGAAGAGAACTGGGGTAAAGGAATCTACTTTACAGGGGAAGGTTGGCGGACGGCGATTGCGGTCATCCATCAATTGCCAGTCACAGAAACAACCTTATGGCTGAGAATATTGGGTAGGGGGAGAGTGCAGGAAAGAGCAATAGCGCAGTTGAGTGAGTTGTCCACCGATAACCCGATTCGTGCTATTGCGTTAGAATTAGCTTACCAGTTGCAA
>DNGG01000557.1:0-979 GCA_003486675.1 Cyanobacteria bacterium UBA11372 | reverse complement strand
TAGAATTAGCTTACCAGTTGCAATCTAACTTACGGACAAATCAAGAAGGGGAATTAGAACCGGAAGATCGGGAGTTGATTATGGCGATCGCACCTTTATTTCGAGAACAATTAGAAGCGGCAAAACTACAAGGCAGAGACGAAGGCAGAGAAGAAGGTATAGAACAAGGCATAGAACAAGGCAGGCAAGAAGGACAGCGATTGATTTTAGCCAACTTTCTGCGAGGAAGGTTTGGTGAATTAGATGTGCCTTTGACTGCTTTTTTAGTGCCGGTATCGGCTTTACCTGCTAGTGAATTTTCCTTGTTGTTGCTGAAATTATCGGTACTGACGGTAGATGAACAAGGGATTGAGCAAGCTAGGAGGTTGCTAGCAGAAAATGTGTTGAAAATGCGATTTGGGGAGTTAGGAGAACGGTTAAACGATTTGGTGTCAAATTTAGTGGCATTGTCTGGGGAAGAGTTGGGGTTATTGTTGGAACAGTTGCCCCAATTGTCTGATGAAGAACTGTTGGCTAGACTGTCCAATTAGACTTGTTAAAAATGGCGAATCGCGCTTAATAAAATAGGTAGGTTGGTTAGAGTATGGAAACCCAACGCTAGAAGGGTTGTTGGGTTTGACTATCGTTCAAACCAACCTACTTTCTACTTTCTGATTGCTATCTCACTGGCGCTGCCAAATTTTGATTGTTTTGTCGAAACTACCACTAGCGAGAATCTGCCCATCCGGGCTAAATGCTACGGAATTAACCCACTTGGAATGGTCGTTAAGAGTGCAAATTTCTTTACCCGTACTTACCTGCCAAATTTTGATTGTTTTGTCTAAACTACCACTAACGAGAATTTGCCCATCCGGGCTAAATGCTACGGAATTAACGCGGTCGGAATGACCGTTAAGAGTGCGAATTTCTTTACCCGTACTTACCTGCCACAGTTTGATTGTTTCGTCCCCACTACCACTAGAGCGCCAGTCCAGTAAAA
>DNGG01000554.1:5025-5326 GCA_003486675.1 Cyanobacteria bacterium UBA11372 | reverse complement strand
AACTAGCAACTTGGGTTATTAGATGTTTTTTTCTACAGTCCGCTGCAATCGGGTAACCCTGCCTTCGATTTCGTCGCAGAACAGTTCTGAATAAGACACGTACATATCGAACAACAGGGAAACATGACGACCGGACAAATTGCGATCCAAACCATCCTCAAACAGAAAGCTGAAACAGGTGCTGAGAAGCTGTTGCAATTCTCGCAGGGTTTGCAGAGATTCGGCGATGTATGTCAGATCGTTAGAAAAGCATTGGAGATCGATCGCATTTTCCAAATGTAAATTTTCGCGATCGCCAGAC
>DNGG01000554.1:0-4819 GCA_003486675.1 Cyanobacteria bacterium UBA11372 | reverse complement strand
TTTTCGCGATCGCCAGACCGCGAATCATCAGAATTAGATACCATATCCTGTGCTGACTCCTATTGTTCCTACATTAGGGGTTGGAAGTCGTCGTGATGTGGTGTTTTCACCACCGCATCCGGCGCTTTATTTGTTTGGCAGTCATCATACCACTATTTTGCCTAAAAAGCGATCGCATTTTTGCTTGGTGATCGGGGACGGGGGGCGATCGCTAAGTATTTATTCTCATTCGGCTTTTATGCAGAACCATATGTAAACTTTTGTTACTAATGCGTAAAACTACTGAAATTGAATCAGAGTAATTTATTAAGGCATCAGCGCACCCTGTTAGCGATCGCGGTGACGGGTTCGGATCAAACTCTGAAATTCAGGAGGTAGTTCAATGAGTTACTCAATCAAGGCGAAATTAATGATAGCCGTGACCTCAGCTACAGTTCTTGGAATGTCAGCTTTTATTCAACCAGCAGAGGCTGCAAAGAAACAGGGTGAAACATACTCTCAACCATCAGAAAATGAATTCAAAGTTGAAGCTCAGTTTAGTTTGGTAAATCAAACAAGAAGTGGTCAGCCTATAGTTGATCAGCCAGTTGAACGGGAAGGTGCAGTCGTAGGTCGTCGTTTTTTTGAAGCCATTGAGAATTATACTGAAGGTACTAAAAGTAATGACAATTCTATAGTATTTGGAATTCTTTGCAACATAGATAATAAGAATGATACCTGTACAACAAATGGATCTCTCAAATCAGAATATTATGGCGGGTATTATTACCTTGATATAAATAATTTTCCTATTTTTCAAACACCTTTCGTTGCTAACGAAGCAAGCCGATTTGATGGAGATATTGTGGCAGAATTTTTAGGTGCGGAAGAGTTAAAAAAAGGATACAAGCCGCTTTTTATAAATGCCAATGAAGAAATTGAAGAATGGCAAAAATTCTTTGCGGAAACTACTAATCAAACTGATGTTATTGTATACAGCATTCTTAAGTCAGGCGAGGATAAATCTGAGTTTAGCTACCTGCTCAAGCTAGGGGATATTCCTAAGAACGATCGGTGTCAAAAAATTGACGATATTAAAAATAAAGACAAGTGTAGTTATGTTAATGATTTAGAATTTATACTCAATAACAGCTTATTAAGTAAAGCAGTACCTGTAAGATCTATTAAGACACCGGGGCTTTCTTCAAATCAGGCTAGGGCGCTGATACAAAATAAATTTGAGCAGGAAGTGCCTGTCGCTACAGTCCCCGAACCTAGCATCACTCTAGGAGCTTTGGCAGCTGTGGGTGCAGGATCGCTGCTGAAGCGCAAGACGAAGCAAAGCTGAACAGCTTCAACAGTGAGGCAATTCGTCCAGTCATCTCATTTTTTTATTATTCTCATGAAAGCATGTTGTGAACTATGAAATTTAGGAGGTAGTTCGATGAGTTACTCAATCAAAGCAAAATTAATGATAGCCGTGACCTCAGCTGTGGTTCTTGGAATGTCAGCTTTTATTCAACCAGCAGAGGCTGCAAAGAAACAGGGTGAGACATACTCTCAACCATCAGAGGATGAACAAAAAATTGATATTCAGTTTAGTTTGGTAAATCAAACAAGAAGTGGTCAGCCTATTGTTGCTCAGCCAGTTGAGCAGGAAAATATAGTCTTAGGTCGTCGTTTCCTTGGAGCCATTGAGAATTATACCAAAGGGTTGGGAGAACTTTGTAATACTGTCGATAATGAGAAAGATCAAAGTAATCCTATTTGTCAAACTGATTCTCACAAACAAGGCAATTATTTTTTTAATTCTGATGGTTATCCTATTTTTAAGATGGATTTTGCTCCCAACGCAACTCCATTTGATGGCGATTTAGTGGCACAGGTTTTCAAATATAGAAAAGGAGAAAAACCGATTTTTATAAATGCAAAAGAAGACAAAAATTTGCAACAATTCTTTGGAGAAAACACTGATATAACTGATGTTGTTGTATACAGCATTCTTAAGCCACAAGAGGATGAATCTATGTTTAGCTACCTGCTAAAGCTAGGGGACATT
This sequence comes from Cyanobacteria bacterium UBA11372, assembly GCA_003486675.1. Taxonomy (GTDB): domain Bacteria; phylum Cyanobacteriota; class Cyanobacteriia; order Cyanobacteriales; family Aerosakkonemataceae; genus Microseira. Next base: position 2,781 of record DNGG01000554.1, on the reverse strand, counting down.
CCTGAGAGCGAGCAGTGTCAAAATAAAGGCAATTGTCGTTATGTTAACGATTTAGAATTCATACTGAAGAACAGCTTGTTAAGTAAAGCAGTACCTGTAAGAACGATTAATTCAAGCGGGCTTCCAAATCAGGCTAGGGCACTGATACAAAATAAATTTGAGCAGGAAGTCCCTGTTGCTACAGTTCCCGAACCTAGCATCACTCTAGGAGCTTTGGCAGCTGTGGGTGCAGGGTCACTGCTGAAGCGTAAGGCAAAGCAAAGCTGAACGCCTTAAATATTTAGGCAATTTGTCCGATGATCTCATTTTTTATTATTCTCATGGAAGCATGTTGCGAATAATCCCAACGTTAAAGCCCCTGGATACTATGCAACAATCTCCACTCAGTTTTTGGCTGCTCTATGGGGGTGTTCTAGTTTATCTGCTAGCCTGTCAACCAACAGCGGCGCAGATTATTCCAGATGCCACATTGCCCAATAATTCTATCGTCTCGCCCAATTGCACTAACTGTGAAATCACAGGTGGTACCACCGTTGGCAACAATCTGTTTCATAGCTTTGAGCAATTTTCCATTCCCACAGGTGGTACTGCCTATTTCAACAACGCCGTGACGATTGAGAATATCATTAGCCGTGTTACGGGTAAGTCGGTTTCTAACATTGATGGATTAATCCGCGCTAACGGTGCAGCAAACCTGTTTCTAATCAACCCGAATGGGATTATTTTTGGTTCCAATGCCTCGCTTAACATTGGTGGCTCGTTTCTAGCCACCAGTGCCGACCGCATCATCTTTGCCGATGGTACTCAATTTAGTACGGCTAACCCCCAAACTCCACCGTTACTAACGGTGAGTGTCCCGATTGGCTTACAGTTTGGGCAAGCTTCGGGAGAAATCCGCAACGCATCCCTTGCTCCTCTAATAGATTTCAGCACGGGCGAGCCGATTTTGGATGAAGGTGAACCAATCCCCGTTGGCTTGCAAGTGTCTCCCGGTAGAACCCTAGCATTGGTGGGAGGACAGGTTAACCTTCCAGGGGGAATTTTGACCGCACCAAGTGGACGGATTGAGTTGGGGAGTGTTGCTGGTAACAATTTAGTTAGCCTGACCCCAACCAACCAGGGTTGGATATTGGGCTATAACAGCATCCAAAACTTTCAAGACATCAGCTTATCTCAGGAAGCTTTTGTTGATACCACTGGTGCTAGGGGTGGTGATATTCAGATTCAGGGAAGGCGCATAACTCTCACTGGAGGAAGTCAGGTTATTTCTGATGCTCAAGAGAGCCAAGCAGGGAATTTAAGAATAAGTGCCTCGGAGCTGGTAGAACTAGCAGGAACCACAGCAGATAGTAGGTTTCCCACAGCTCTGTTCAATGACGTTGAGGGGGACGCAACAGGCGAAGGGGGAAGTCTAACAATTGAAACTAGAAGGCTGATCCTTCAAGATGGGGCACAGGTTGCAACTCGCACATTTGGTACAGATCAAGGCGTAGATTTACGGATAAGTGCCTTGGAATCAGTAGAATTAGTGAACAACACAGCAGATGGCAAGTCTCCGAGTTCTCCCACTGGTTTGTTTGCCCGTGTTAGACCGAGAGCTACTGGCAATGGCGGAACCCTAACCATTGAAACAAGACGGCTGATTGTCCAGAATGGGGCACAGGTGTCAACCGATACTTTTGGCCCAGGTCGTGCTGGAAATTTGCGAGTAATCGCCTCGGATTCAATAGAACTATTGGGCAGGACACCAGATAACAAAAACCCTAGTGGTCTGTTTGCTCAAGTTGGGTCAGGAGCAACGGGCGATGGTGGAGATTTGGAAATTGGAACTAGACAGCTAATAGTCTTAGGTGGCGCACAAATATCGACTTCTACACGGACTAGAGGGAAAGGGGGAACTTTAACTGTAAACGCCTCAGATTCGATTCAACTGAGTGGATTTGCACAAACAGACCCTCTAGATAATAGAAATCGCAGTGGCATTTTTGTCTCAGCCGAGCGAGGAGCTAGGGGTAATGTCGGAAACTTGAACATTACCACTAGATTACTAACTGTTGAAGATGGAGCCAGAATATCAGCAGATAATTTGGGTTCAGACAACACAGGAGGAATTGCAAACCTGAATGTCAGGCAGTTGATTATTAGGAACGGAGGACAAGTTAGATCCGGTTCGTTTGGCACAGGTTCAGGCGGAACTTTGACCGTAAACGCTACCGAATCTGTACAGGTTATTGGTTCAACAATCATCGGTTCTACCAATGTTCCCAGCGAGTTATTCACTGAAGCTCAATCTTCTGGAAACGCTGGAAACTTAAACATTAATACCGATAATTTAAGCGTCCGAGATGGCGCGCGAGTGACGCTGAGCAGTATAGGTACGGGACAGGCAGGCAATCTTGAGGTACAAGCTCGCGCGATTGAACTCGATAACAAAGGAACTATCACTACCACAACCAACGTAGGCAGAGGCGGCGATATTTTGCTGCTCAACCTGGACTCATTGGTAATGCGCCGCAACAGTAATATCTCCACCCGCTCTGGCGACGAAAACACACTTGGGCGAGGTGGCAATATCACAATTGAAACGGGCGTCTTAGCCGCTTTAGAAAATAGCGACATTAACGCCAACGCTTTCGGAGGTTCTGGCGGCGAGATCAAAATTAACGCCCAAGCCATCTTTGGTATCGAGCCTAGAACAGTAGAGAACCCCACAACCAGCGATATCACCGCCCGTTCTGAACTCAGACCCAATTTAAGCGGCACCATAACCATCAACACGCC
>DNGG01000587.1:3601-13881 GCA_003486675.1 Cyanobacteria bacterium UBA11372 | reverse complement strand
CTAGAGGCTCTGCCTCGCTTATTTTAGTGCCAATCCTATGATGCAAGTTCGCACGCCACTAACAGTGATTACGGGACCTTTGGGGAGTGGAAAAACAACTCTCCTGCGCCATATTCTGGAGATTTTTCCCAAAAAGATCGCCATCTTGATGAACGAATTTGGCGAAATTGCCATCGATAGTAAAATTATTCAAGGGAAAAATGTCGAAATGGCAGATCTCGGTGGGGGTTGTGTTTGCTGTTCTTTGTTGGGAGAATTTGAAGCTGCTGTCAATGAGATTATAGATAGCGTCGATCCGGATTATATTATTGTGGAAACAACTGGCGTGGCGGAACCGGATGCGCTGGTTTTTGATATTCAAGAAAGTTTGCAAAGCGTGCGACTTGATGGCGTTGTCACGGTGATGGATGCGGATTCCACGATCAAATATCCCAGTATCGGACATACTACTCGCATCCAAATCGAAGCCGCAGATACTATCCTTTTAAATAAAGCTGATTTGGTGTCGGAATCCGAGTTAGAAGAAATAGAAGCAAAGTTGGCTAATATCAACGAAATTGCCACAATTTTACCCACCATCCGCTGTAAAGTAGATCCAGATTTATTATTTGGAATTGGACGCGATCGCACGCAACCTCCCCCGCACCACGTCCACCACCCGGAATTTGAATCTTTTAGCTATACTTCCAGCGCCAATTTCAATCGCAACTGCTTCAACGAATTTGCTTCTAATTTGGCAGAAGATGTTTATCGCGCTAAAGGATTTATCCGATTTGATGATAAAATTTATCTGTTTAATTTTGTCGCGGGGCGCTGGGATCTCGAACCTTTTGAGCAAGATGCAACCGAGTTAGTTTTCATCGGTAAGCAGTTGAACGAAAAGAAAGCAGAAATCATCAGTCGTTTAAAATTATGCGAGCAATAATATTAACGCAACTAGCTAATAGCTAATGGCTAATGGTAAAATATTCCCCTAAGCAATTAGCAAGCTTGCAAGCTTGCAATTACCAATTACCAATTACCAATTACCAATTACCAATTACCAATGCCATACGAGTTTTTAGAAGATATTGCGATCGCAGACATCGCCTTCCAAGCAACCGGAAACAACCTGGAAGCGCTTTTCATCGCCGCCGGGGATGCTACCGTTAATACGATGATCGAGAATCTCGATGCGATCGCACCCCATCAAACTCGCACTTTCTCTCTGGAAAACGACGCCTTAGACATGCTGCTATTCAACTTTCTGCAAGAATTCATCTACTACAAAGACAGCGAGTTGCTTTTACTCCGCCCCCAACAAGTCACCATCGCACAACAAGATTCCCTTTTTCACCTCAACGCCATCACCGCTGGTGAAACTCTCGATCCAGAAAAACATCACCAACGAGTCGATGTCAAAGCTGTCACGTTACACCGCTTCGCTTTAGAGGAAACCGATAATGGTTGGACTGCTATGGTTATCCTCGATATCTAACCGCTCAACAATCGAGTTTGGTTTAAATTCTTAATTTTTCCAGAGCTTATATGGGCGCACGGATTCCCATTCTGATATTATCATCCCACAAATTACTTGATTTGTCAAGATTTAATTTTGGATGCGATCGCAAAGTTTCTCTTCCTGCAAGCGTTTCTTTTTCGATCTGCTGTTTCTCTTTAGCCCAAACCGATAATGGTTGGACTGCTATGGTTATCGAAGATATCTAACTGCTCAACAATCGAGTTTGGTTTAAATTCTTAATTTTTCCAGAGCTTATATGGGCGCACGGATTCCCATTATGAAATTAGCTTCCCACAAATTACTTGATTTGTCAAGATTTAATTTTGGATGCGATCGCAAAGTTTCTCTTCCTGCAAGCGTTTCTTTTTCGATATTCTGTTTCTCTTTAGCCCAAACCGATAATGGTTGGACTGCTATGGTTATCGAAGATATCTAACCGATCAACAATCGAGTTTGGCTTTAAATTTTTAATTTTTCCAGAGCTTATATGGGCGCACGGATTCCCATTGTGATATTATCATCCCACAAATTAGTTGATTTGTCAAGATTTAATTTTGGATGCGATTACCTAATTTCCGATGCCGTCGCAGAGAGAGCGATCGCTCTGTTCCAATTCCGCACTCGTGCGAAGATAATCCCGCACCCAATTGCAACCAACAGCTAAAACTTGATTTATATCGTTGCCTTGTTGTAAATCCCACAGAATCACCGTTTTGTCTTCCGCAGCCGAGGCGAGGGTTTTGCCATCCGGACTAAAAGCAAGGGAACGAATTCCCCCAGTATGTCCGATCGAGGTAGACTGCAACTTGCCATCTCGTCGCCATAGTTGAATCATGCCTTCATCGTTAGCTGTGGCAATGAATCGATCGTCAGGACTCAGTTTTGCCGTCCAAGTTGGGGCTGATGATTGGAACCGAATGCTGTTAAGTAATTCACCTTTAAGATTCCAAAATTTGAGGGTGTTGTCTCTACTTCCAGACATAATAGTTTTGCCATCAGCAGTAAAGGCGAGTGTATAAATCATTTCACTATGACCGACAATTGTTCTGAGCAACTTCCCATCTCGCTGCCACAATCGGATCGTTTTATCTCCACTAGTTGAGGCTATTAGCTTGCCATCAGGACTGAATGCGATGCCCCAGACTGTGGTTTGATGCCCTTTGAGGGTGGCAATTTCCGTACCGTCTAACCGCCATAATTTAATTGTGCGATCGTTACTAGCAGAAGCGATCGTTTGACCGTCTGGGCTAAAAGCTACTCGATGAATATCCCCCTGATGTCCTCTGAAAGTTTTTAGCAAGGTTCCGTCAGGACGCCACAAGCGCACTGAGTTATCTCCAGCAACCGCGATCGCATCACTATTAGGACTAAAGACAATCCCGCCAAAGGGAGAATTGCGCCCAGCCATCTTGGCTTGCAAACTGCCATCGCGCCGCCACACAATAACTTCATCCGGGTTTACCGAAGCCAGCAGCTTGCCGTTACGGCTAAACGCTACTCCCCACACCCCAGTGTCGTGTCCAAACAAACGAATTAATAAAGGATTGCGAAATCGCCACAGCTTCACCCTACCATCCCAAGAGGCGGAAGCCAGGGTTTCGCCGTCGGGTGTGAAGGCAAGGGCGGTGATTCTACTGTCGTGGGCTTTAATACTCGTCAGCAAAGTATGCTTACCACTCCCCAACCAAAGATTGATGGTTTTATCCTCAGCAGCCGTCGCCAGAAATTTACCTTCGGGGTGGAATGCTACCGCTGTAACTGCCCCTTTGTGTTCGCTGAGGGTATCTAACAAAGTGCCGTCGCGCCGCCATAATTTAATTGTTCCATTTCCCATCCCAACTGCAAAACTCCCGCCCTCAGGACTAAAAGCAAAACTGGTAATAGCGACTTTTGGATCTGTCAAAGTTCTCAAAATCGTCCCATCTTTACGCCACAGTTTTACCGTCCCATCGTTGCTGGTAGAGGCAATTAATCTACCGTCAGGGCTGAATTTAACTCGCTCGACACTTGCTTGATGTCCGATTAAGGTTTTCACCAACTTGCCATCAGCGCGCCACAGTTTTACCGTAGAGTCATTACTGCCAGAAACCAGCAATTTGCCATCTGGGCTGAAATTTAAATCGGCAACAGCAGCTTGATAACCGACGAGGGTATGCAGTAGAGTGCCATCTCGCTGCCAAAGTTTAATCTTAGAGTCTGCACCGGCAGAAGCAATTATCCGATTGTCTGGACTAATGGTAACTCTGGGGACATATCCTTGAGAACTTGCCCACTTTGCTAATAGTTTGCCGTCCAAACCGTACAGCTGAATGTCATTATTACCACCGATAGCGATCGTCTTGCCATCAGCGCCCAAATCCAACCCAGTAATTCCTGCCCCTTGGATGCCAAAGCGATTGTACTCAATGGCGCTATAAATCGCCCGCCGCAGTGCCAATTCTACGATAGTTTGAGTTTCTCTGTCAGTTGTGCCTAGTTTTTGCAGTTCTTTCCTGGCTTTCAGGGCAACAATTAGTGCATCTAAGCGTCGATCTAGGGTAATCAGTGCTTCGGAATATCTGACAATGCTTTGGATTTTTGCTTTGGTTTCGTTGCGTTGGCTGGCTAGGGCAACCTGATACTGCGACAAAGCGATGATTCCCAATCCACAACTGATCGTTAAGGCTACACTGAGTGCGGCAATGAAGTATTTTTGGCGTAAGGCACTTTTTCGCACTTCTTGCAGCCGCGCTTCCACTTCAATTAGCCTTGCTGCTTCTAAAGCTTGTTGGGTTTCTTTTCGATCTAATGCTTCACTAGAACCTAAAAACTGATAATCTAAATCGCTTAAACTTTTTCCTCTCGCCCATTCTCGGGCATCTTGCAAGGCTTTGCCCCGCAACAGGCGGGATTCATCTTGTTGTTTAGCTGCTATCCAAGCATCAAATAATTGCGAGTATGGACGCAGACAACTTAATTGCTTTTCCACCCATTCGCCGTTAAAAACTTCGGCATAAATCCGGTTCTTTACCTTGAGTAAACCCTGTTTTTTTTCAACTAAACCAGAAAGAATTAATTCGGTTTGTTCGGCGCTATCATCGGTGGCAATCCCTCCTGCCCCTCTTGCCAAGGGGGGATCGGATTGCAGAATTTGCTGATAAATGCCGAGCAATCTGCCTGCGCGTTGCTCGTTACGGAGGAGGCGATCGCGTATTGTCTTCAAATGCTCTGGTTCATCTTGGGATTCCCAATGGTGGATGATGCGATCGCGCACTAACTGCTCTATTTTGAATTTGGGATTTAAGATTTTTTCTGATGCCCAGTCTTCATCCAGCACCAAATCGCAAAGCTTTTGCGTCAAAAACGGCTGTCCGCCCGTCCAAGCTAAGATTTCTTTGAGAATTGCTTGCGAGTTGCCGATTTTATTTTCTAACCCTTTCGCTAACGGCTGGGCTTCCTCTAATTCAAAACCATGCAATTTTATAGCTTTACCGATATTAAACGGCGTGCGCTTTCTATCTTTAATTAAATCTGACGGCGTTGCCACCCCGAAAATCGCGAAAGCGAGGCGTTTATATTGACTATTAATAGCTCTTTGATTATAGCAAAATCTCACTAAAGCAAAAAAATCTTCAACCGCAAAATCCAAACTCAAAACGCTATCAATTTCATCGATGAAAATAACTATATTCTCCTGGGAAAATTGCCTCAGCAACAATTCATCTAAAAACCAATTTACCCGCTGAATTAAAGATACGTCTTCTTGCTCGCGCCACCAATTTTTTAAGTTAAACGTTCCTAACAAATCAAATCCCAGCCATAATTGAGAAACGATGCCTTTATACCACTGAGCTGGAGTAATATTTTGGCTGCCGAGACTGGTAATATCAATGGTAGCGCATTTGAAACCTTCGGTTTGCAATCGATGCATTGTCCTCACCAGTAGGGAAGATTTTCCCATTTGACGGGAGTTGAGGACGTAACAAAATTCACCAGCTTTTAATGCTTGATAAAGTTGCTTATCTGCTTGTCTTTCTACATAGGTGGGAGCATCGTTGGCGAGACTACCGCCAACTTGGTAGGTGTAATTTGTCATTGCTAGTTGGTAATGGGTAATGGGGAATTTGGTAAGTGTTTTTTCTCTTACCAATTCCCCAATCTAAAATTCAATTAAGCAGACACTCAGATCTTCTATTTTCGCTTGATTAAGCGCTGTCTCAGCAGTTTGGATTAGTATTGCTGCATCTTTTTCTCGATTGGGAATAGTGCTAGCAACTCCTAGAGATATCGTGACAACAGCACTTGGTAAACCACCGATTTTAGGTGGGTTGAAAGCGATCGCTAAAGCTTTAACGCTTTCGCGAATCTCTGCGGCAATTTGCATAGCAACTGTGGCCTTGGTTTGAGGCAGAAGGATGGCAAATTCTTCATTGTCATACCGAGCGACTAGATCGCCAGGACGTTTCAGTACTTGACTAATTGCCAGAGCTATTTTTAGCAAGCAATAATCGCTTGCTTGACTGCCATAAATGCCCTTGTAAAGTTTAAAATGATCGATTTTAGCCATAATTAGACAAAGGGGAGAATCTTGACTAACAATTCGTTTCCATTCTGCTTGCAGGCAACTATTAAAGTATCGCCGATTGAAAATTTGAGTCAGTTCGTCTATATTGGCTAAAGTTTTTAGCCTTTGGTTTTCTTGCTCCAACAGCTTGACGCGGGAAAAAGTCCTTAAATTCTCCTCGTCTAAGTTTTGCGCTTGGAAATAGAGACGATACATTTCGCAGGATACAGTACAAGCATTTCCTGCCAATTTTACCAGTCCCATACTCTCCATCTGATAGGCAATCAGCGGATCTAAGCAAACGCTACCTGAAGTTGTCAAAACATGTTTGAACGCTGCTGCTAGTTCTGGGCGCTGCTGAAGTATCGCCAATAAACTTCGCAGATAGCTGCCATAGATTCCGGCGTTAGTGGGAGCGTCTTGCAGTAATTTTTCTAAAGTTATAGCTTGACAACTCAGGTGATACAGAGCCAAATGCACTAAATAAGGATGTCCCCCTACCATCTGCATTAATGGCTCGACTAAAGCACTATCGAGTCCATACCGTTGGGCTAAATCTTGCACCTGATCGGGTGTAAATTCCGATAGCTTGATCGCTAGCCCTACATTAAACGGCGATTGATTCAGATTCAAGGTTACATAAACTTCCGTGGAGTGAATTACTACCAGGCGGAGTTTTTGCCAAACTTTGTCTTGTCTTGCTTGTTCGTACCAAAATCGCAGCAATGGCAAGAAATCTTGGGCAATATGGGGATGTTCAAAGACTCGATTGACTTCATTCAATACCAAAACCAGAGGAGAGTCTATTTGCTTGAGCAAATAACCTTTGACATAAATAGAACAGCTAGAATTACTGCCGATTTCTTCATCCCAGTAATCATCGAGATGCAGTTCGAGTTCGAGTTGAAGGGCAATATTGGTACAAAACCAGCGTAAAAACTTGTCCAAGTTGGCAAAAATTGCTGCCTCTGCCTGCTGAAAATCTACCGTGACTGTACGGTAGCCCAAAACCGCCGCTTGCTCGGCGATGCGTAGCATGAGGGAGCTTTTTCCCATTTTTCTGGCAGCTTTAAGCCGAATTAGACCCCCAGGTTTGCCGATTTCTGCGTAGGTGCGCGCTTCCAGGGGAGGGCGTTCGATGTAAAACGCGGAATCAAGCGGTATTGGGCCACCGAGAAATGAGGTTGCTTCCGGTGAGCAATTTCTTTCTTTTGGGCGATGTGGGATCGGGGCCATTATGATATAAGAGCGACTACTGTTAAATTTATCTTAAAAACGCGGCGATCGCTCGGTTGAAAGAAAAAAAGTATCATCAGATTGAGAATTAGCCAAAAAAACCCGGTTCTTTTGCCAAAATTTACCCTTAAAACTGTCTAATTATCGCAAAAAACCGGGTTTTTAGCGATCAAATATCCTTGACAAGCTATTGATTGCTAACTAATTCAACAAACTCGCGCAAAGCTTTTACGTACCTTTCCCCCGCAACCAATCTCAAATTATTGTGACCCGCACCTTCAATCGGTAAAAAGCGCTTGGGTTCCTTCGCGGCTGCAAACAGTTTTTGACCGTGATAGAAAGGAATCACTTCGTCGGCAGTTGCGTGCATCACCAAAACCGGACAACGCACATTTTTAATTTTGTCGATATTGGCGAATTTATCGAAAGGCACGATGGGAATGTGCGTCACTACCCGAAACGCGGTGATAAAGGTGTTTTCTACAATTAAACCAGCGATAGGTTTACGGGCAGCCAAATCTACCGATGGGCCGCCACCTACTGAAAATCCGTAGGCGATAATTCGATTGGGCGGAATTTTTAGTTCCTGAGTCAAATAATTATAAGCAGCATCGATATCTTTTTGACAACTCCCCCTTCTGAAGAGAGGGGGATTCAAAAAGGCTGTTCCGAGGCAGGGTGAACCCGTGCCTCTCCACCTTTTCTTCCTGTCTCTTTGGCTCTTAACTAGACGCTCAACCCATGTCTCACGTCCCCGCCAGACCGCCTCCACAGGCATTTTGTTTAACGTTCAGGAAGTGCCCCTCCCCAAACGGATCTCAATGTTGTTTTCGGAACAGTTGCTCTACCCTTTCAGGCTCTATCGTGCAGGTCGCGTCACCGTTACTGATTTCAAGGGTGATATTTGTCTCGACGATCCATGATGGGGCTGAGTTACCCGGTAATAGGTTGTGCGCTTTACCGCTAAAGCAATTGTACCAGAATTCCAAACCCACACAGCAGGCTAAAGCCTGTAGCTAGCTTTCATCCCCTGGGTGAACCGCAGGGGTTCTCAGCATCTTTTTGATAGGCATTGGCTTCGCTTGGGGTACCCCGACTGGTACCATAACCTTGGTAGTCGTAGGCAAAAACGCTAAAACCAATATCCCGCAATTCTTTCAACATCGGCAAACCATAGCCTAAGTCTTCCGCATTGCCGTGGGAGTAGAGGATAGTATACTTGGCCTTGGGATTGGGCAGATAAATTGCCGAGATCGAGACGCCATTTGCAGTTGTTAGCTTGATAATATCTTGCGTATCCTCATAGGTGGATGGTTGGGGTAAGAAAATCATCCGGTCGGTAAAAAAGTAAGCCCAGGTGCAGAAACAGGCGTAGTTGACATCCTCGCCGCACTTAAGCGGGCGGCGATTCCTAAACCTCACGATTTAGGTTTCTGCTTCCTTCCATTACTGGAGTTTCGCAACTGCCCTTTAGACTTATGCCTATTAGGTCTGACGTTCGCTCCACAGACGGCAACGGTGTGTCCCACCGCCAAAATATTTCGACTGGCGTTGATATCCCGGTCGTGGTGCGCCCCGCAGTTGGGACAATCCCACTCTCGGATATTCAGCGGCAGCTTCTCAACAATATGTCCGCAATTTCCACAGCGCTTAGAACTGGGAAACCAACGGTCAATTTTTACCAAGGCTCGACCATACCAATTGGCTTTATAGTCCAGTTGCCTTACCAACTCACCCCATCCAGCATCGCTGATGGCACGAGCAAGTTTGGGATTTTTGACCATGTTTTTAACCGCCAAATCTTCGACTACTATCGTTTGGTTTTCACGAATCAGTCGAGTTGTCAGTTTGTGCAAATGGTCAATTCTTGCGTCAGAAATCTTAGCTTGAATCCGAGCTACTTTGAGCCTAGCTTTGGCTCGGTTGCGAGAGCCTTTCTGTTTGCGACTGAGGGATTTTTGCGCTCTCCTAAGTTTTTGATAGTGCTTGTCAAACGTCTTAGGGTTAGCAATTTTCTCACCCGTACTCAGAGTGACAAGGCTGCTAATCCCAACATCCAGCCCTACAGCACTATCAAGCGGTTGCATAGTTTTATCAGTTGGATCGTTAATCCGCAAACTGATAAACCAGCGTCCAGAGAGGTCAAGTTTAACGGTGATGGTTGTGGGTTCACATCCAGATGGCAACTGCCTAGACCATTTAATCAGCAACGGTTCAGAACACTTAGCCAAGTAGACTTGTCCATCCTTCCACCGGAAAGCGGACTTGGTAAACTCTGCACTACCGCCACTACGCTTCTTTTTGAAGTTGGGATATTTTGCCCTCCCAGCAAAGAAGTTAGCGAACGCAGTTTGCAGATGTCTCAAGCCTTGTTGCAGTGGTACGCAACTCACCTCATTCAAAAACTGGAGGTCTTCAAGTTTTTTCCACTGCGTCAACATTGCAGAGGTTTGAACGTAGTCAACCCGTTCTTGCCTCTCATACCAAGCCTCGGTTCTTGCTGCCAAGGCTCGATTAAATACCAACCGCACGCAGCCAATTGTCCGGCGCAATATTTGTTCTTGCTCGGTAGTTGGGTAAAAACGGTAGCGGTAGGCTTTTTCCATGCCTCACATTTTACCATATTCCATGTAAAGCCGTCCTAGAAGCACGGGATTTCAGACCCAATTATTCCGATGAAGATGGCAGAACGTATCATCCGCTTCAGCGAAAACTCTCCCCAGAGTAGATGGTTAAGCGTTTTCTTGTCCATTGTGTTGCGATCGCTCCTCTCCCTATCATGCGTTGTACACTGAGCAATGCTGCTTGAGGATTAAGCAAAATGGCTTTTGAATATCCCGATGACCTAAAATACCTAGACACCCACGAATTCGTGCGCTTGGATGGCGACATTGCCACCGTTGGCATTACCGCCTTTGCCGTCGATCAGCTAGGCGATATCGTATTTCTGGAATTACCAGAAATCGGCGCGGCGCTTTCCAAGGGAGAAAGCTTCGGCAC
>DNGG01000587.1:738-3404 GCA_003486675.1 Cyanobacteria bacterium UBA11372 | reverse complement strand
TCCAAGGGAGAAAGCTTCGGCACCATCGAGTCCGTGAAAGCAGTAGAAAACTTGAATTCTGCCATCTCCGGGACGGTAGTAGAACGCAACGAAGCAATGATCGAATCTCCCGAACAAATAGCGGAAGACCCCTACGGCGAAGGTTGGTTGCTCAAAGTTCGCATCGACGACGCTTCTGAACTCGACGATGCCCTATCTGCTGGCGAATATCGCGCTTTGGTGGAAGGGGAATAGGAAGATGGTGAGCAGGTGAGCTTCAAAGAGCAGGTGAGCAGGTAAGCAGGTGAGCAGGAGAGAATATAGATTCAAATTCCTCTCTGCTCCATCATCTCCTTCACCTCCCTCGTTCCAGATTTTGAAATAATTGTTAAAACTTAGTAAGAAATCAATATCTGGAGGGCAATCTGTGCCAGGTTCTACCACTCACCAGCAACAAGGAGAAACAAGTCTAGTGTCTCATTCTTTTGTCGGGCGGCACATTGGCCCGACGACGGATAAAATTCAGCAAATGCTGGAACTATTGGGGTTTGATACCCTGGATGCTTTAATTGACGCGGCGGTGCCAGAGTCGATCCGGTTGAGGAATCCGCTGCAACTCCCACCGGCAAAAAGCGAATACGCCGCTTTAGCTCAATTAAAAGAAATTGCCTCAAAAAATCAAGTCTACCGCTCGTTTATCGGCATGGGGTATTACGACTGCATTACCCCGCCGGTTATCCAACGCAATATTCTGGAAAATCCCGGCTGGTATACTGCTTACACTCCCTATCAGCCAGAAATTGCCCAAGGACGCCTGGAAGCGCTGTTAAACTTCCAGACGATGATTATAGACCTAACCGGGTTGGAAATTGCCAACGCTTCGTTACTCGATGAAGCAACTGCCGCCGCCGAAGCGATGGCGATGAGTTATGGACTGTGCAAAAATAAAGCTCGCGGTTATTTCGTTTCCCAAGATTGTCATCCCCAAACCATCGATGTATTGCAAACCCGCGCCAAACCGCTAGGGATTGAGATTATTGTCGGCGAGCATCAAACTTTTAGCTTCGATAAACCTATTTTTGGCGCAATTCTGCAATATCCCGCCAGCGATGGCACAATTTACGACTACCAAGCTTTTATCGAACAAGCGCATAAAGTCGGCGCATTGGTAACGGTAGCGGCAGATCCGTTAAGCTTGTGCTTGCTAAAACCGCCGGGAGAATTTGGCGCCGATATAGCAGTTGGTAGTACGCAACGCTTTGGCGTTCCTATGGGATATGGTGGGCCACATGCAGCTTATTTTGCCACTAAAGAAGAGTATAAACGGCAAGTTCCAGGACGAATTGTCGGCGTATCAAAAGATGCTCAAGGTAAAACTGCTCTGCGTTTAGCACTGCAAACCCGCGAACAACATATCCGCCGCGAAAAAGCGACGAGTAATATCTGTACCGCGCAAGTTTTGCTGGCAGTTATTGCCAGTATGTATGCGGTTTATCACGGCGCTGCGGGATTCAAAAAAATAGCCGAAAATATCCATAATTTAACTGCGACTTTGGCAGCAGGATTAAAGGAGTTAGGATATAAAATCGGTTCGGAATATTTCTTCGATACCTTGCGGGTAGAATTGGGCGAAAAACCGTTAGAAGAAATATTAGCTGCTTGCGAAGCGCGTCAAATAAATATCCGCGTTTTCGATCGCACCGCAGTCGGGATTTCCCTAGACGAAACGACGACCAAAAAAGACTTGCAAGATTTATTAGAGATTTTTGCAGGTGCGGCTTCAATTCCCGTTCCAGAGGCAGAATTAAATCTGCCCAAATCCCTTGCCAGAACGACGGAATACCTTACCCATCCCATCTTTAACCGCTATCATTCAGAGACGGAAATTTTGCGTTATATGCACCGCTTGCAGGCAAAAGATTTATCGCTGACAACCTCAATGATTCCATTGGGTTCTTGTACGATGAAGCTGAATGCTACAGCGGAAATGATGCCGGTGACTTGGCCTGAATTTGGTAAGATTCATCCATTTGCACCCCTATCCCAAACGCGGGGTTATCAAGTTTTATTCGAGCAATTGGAAACCTGGTTAGCAGAAATTACCGGGTTTGCGGGGATTTCTTTGCAGCCAAATGCGGGTTCTCAAGGTGAGTATGCCGGGTTGTTGGTAATTCGGGAATATCACGAAAGTCGGGGAGAAAGCGATCGCAACATCTGTTTAATTCCTACCTCGGCACATGGCACCAATCCGGCGAGTGCGGTGATGTGCGGCATGAAAGTGGTTACAGTTGCTTGCGATGACCAAGGTAATATTGACGTCAACGACCTCAAAGATAAAGCGGAAAAGCATAAATCCGAACTGGCGGCGTTGATGGTTACCTATCCTTCCACCCACGGGGTTTTCGAGTCACAAATTAAACAAATTTGCGACATCGTTCACGCCAATGGCGGACAAGTTTATATGGATGGGGCGAATATGAATGCCCAAGTAGGGTTGTGCAGTCCGGGAGATATTGGCGCTGATGTTTGTCACTTGAATTTGCACAAAACTTTCTGCATCCCCCACGGCGGCGGTGGCCCCGGTATGGGACCGATTGGCGTTGCGCGTCATTTAGTGCCGTTTTTACCCGGTCATCGGGTTGTGCAAATGCACGAAAGTACTCCGGCGTTCCCAGGCAGAGCCGTGG
>DNGG01000587.1:0-483 GCA_003486675.1 Cyanobacteria bacterium UBA11372 | reverse complement strand
CAGAGCCGTGGCGTTCCCAGGCAAGAGCCTGGGAACGAGTGCGGTTTCGGCTGCGCCTTGGGGTAGCGCCAGCATTCTGGTAATTTCTTGGATGTACATCGCCATGATGGGCAGCGCGGGGTTGACTGATGCAACTAAGGTGGCAATTCTGAATGCGAATTATATTGCCCGTCGCTTAGAACCTTATTACCCGGTTTTGTATAAGGGCGAGTCGAATTTAGTGGCGCATGAGTGCATTTTGGACTTGCGATCGCTGAAAAAATCCGCCAACATCGAAGTCGAGGATGTGGCTAAGCGCTTGATGGATTACGGTTTCCACGCGCCTACTATTTCTTGGCCCGTCGCGGGGACGATGATGGTAGAACCGACGGAAAGCGAATCTCTAGAAGAATTAGACCGCTTCTGCGAGGCGATGATTGCGATTCGTAAAGAAATAGAGGCAATTGAAAAGGGCGAAGCAGATGCGCGGGATAATGTGCTTAA
>DNGG01000571.1 GCA_003486675.1 Cyanobacteria bacterium UBA11372 | reverse complement strand
GCGTGCATCGGTAGCGATGCCGCATTTGAGGCAAGTCGCGCTTGTTAGTCGTTGCTGCTAGGAAACCTACTATGCTGATTGCACTGCTGTATCTGGTTTTGGCTGGAGCGTACCTCCTGGTTATTCCCTTGGTGTTGTATGGCTACATGCAACTACGCTGGTACGTCGCTAGCTCGTTTGAGCGCGGCTTTATGTACTTTCTGGTTTTCTTTTTCTTCCCAGGGTTGTTGCTGCTGGCTCCGTTTTTGAATTTTCGCCCCAAGCGGCGTCAAATCCAAGCCTAGCTATTGTTTCCCGCCAATCTGGCATGACTTGTCCGGTTGGCGCTTTTCGAGTCTCTAACTAATTGCAAATGCGAAGAATTGACGTTATAGGTATTGGCATCGGCCTCTTTGCCGCCGGTGGTTTGGCTTTCTGGGTTTTGCAAGCTGCTGGACTCGATAGCCAAGATGCAGGCATCTGGAGCCAGTTTTTGTTAATTGGTGGGTTAATCGGTTGGTTGCTGACTTACCTGTATCGCGCTGGCACGAAGCAGATGACCTATGCTCAGCAACTGAAGAACTATGAGGACGCGGTGTTACAGAAGCGTTTGGAAGAACTGACTCCCGAAGAATTGGCGCAGCTTCAAGCCGAGGTTGAAACAGAAAAAAGTAATTAATGGTAATGGGTAATGGGTAATTTTAGATTTTAGATTTAAGAAAAGCAGATTTTAGATTTAACTTCAAATCTGAAATCTGAAATCTGCAATCTGCAATCTGCAATGACCAAGAGAAAACAACCTCAAGTACAGGCTCCAATGCCCACCCTACAAGAGTTTTTGCAGAGGTCTAATGACCAATTACCAATTACCAATTACCAATTACCAATTACCCATTACCCATTACCCATTATCAAATGACTTTAATTTCCGATCGCTTCGCTGCTTTACGCTCTTCCTCTGGGTGTGCTTTGATTCCTTTTATCACCGCTGGCGACCCTGATTTGGAGACTACCGCTAAGGCTTTACAAGTTTTGGAT
This sequence comes from Cyanobacteria bacterium UBA11372, assembly GCA_003486675.1. Lineage (GTDB taxonomy): Bacteria > Cyanobacteriota > Cyanobacteriia > Cyanobacteriales > Aerosakkonemataceae > Microseira. The sequence goes on along the minus strand of DNGG01000571.1, from coordinate 11,627 downwards.
CGAAGCGGTGCAGATATTATTGAACTGGGGGTTCCTTATTCTGACCCGTTAGCTGATGGCCCGGTAATTCAAGCGGCGGCAACTCGCGCTTTGCAAAAGGGTACGCATTTAGATGCGGTGCTGGAGATGGTTTCTGGAATTGCGCCTCAAATGCGATCGCCCATCATCCTCTTCACTTATTACAACCCTATCCTCAATCGCGGCATCGATACTTTCCTGCAACAACTCTCAAAAGCAGGCGTCAGCGGTTTAGTCGTCCCCGATTTACCTTTGGAAGAATCTGAAGTTTTACTGAAGCCAGCCGCAGAAATGGGCATAGATCTGGTATTATTAGTCGCTCCGACGAGTTCGGCGGAAAGGATAGAAGCGATCGCGCAAAAATCCCAAGGCTTTATTTATCTAGTCAGCGTTACGGGCGTGACAGGAATACGCAATCAAATGGAAAGTCGCGTCCAAGATATCCTCAAACAAATGCGGGGAATCACGGATAAACCCATCGGTGTTGGATTTGGGATTTCCCAACCAGAACACGCGCAACAGGTGAAAGCATGGGGCGCAGATGCAGCAATTGTGGGCAGTGCGTTTGTCAAGAGATTAGCAGATGGAACGCCGCAGGAAGGGTTGGATGCGATCGCTCAATTTTGTTCAAGTCTCAAAGCAGCAATTATCTGATCAAAATTGCAAATTTTAGATTGCAGATTTTAGTATCGATCGACGCTGGCGCATCGATTCCCCCCACCCCTCTTGCCAAGGGGTTGGGGGGATTGGCTTTTGAGGCATTGAGTCGATAAATCCCATTCATATCGTGTCCGGTCGATTACCCATAATTATAATTAGCAGCCGGGACACGGCACGAGCAAAACTATCTGTTTGTCCGAGATATGTATGATGCCGTGTCCCTACGCAACAACGGGGTAACGTTTTTTATTATGGGCAATTCCACGGACATGATATAATTCCCATTCATATCAATCTGAAATCTGCAATCTGCAATCTTAAATTCTCTTCAATCGTTTCAGTACAATCGGCATTGCAGATAATATTGCCAATGAGAATAAAGCACCTACCAATTGCCAAGGCGGGCCACCGCTTAATGCTTGGATTCCGCCTTGTCCCAGCCAATTATAGGCAAAACTTCCGGGGATAATTCCAATCGCGGTTGCCAAGATATAAGTTGGTAACTTAATTGGCGTTAATCCGAATAAATAGTTAACGGCGTTGAAGGGAAAGACGGGTGCGAGGCGGATAGAAAGGGCAAACCAAAAGCCATCTTGTTCGATTCCTTGACTTAATTGTCGCAAGCGATCGCCTTTCTCAAATTGCCTTCTAGCCCAGTCTCCGGCAACAAATCTCGCGACTAAAAAAGCACCCGTCGCCCCCAAAGTTGCGCCTATAACCGTCCACAACGTGCCTAAAAATGGCCCAAATAATGCCCCCGAAGATAGGGTTAAAATTGTCCCCGGAATCCCGAATACGGTGGCAATAAAATAGATGCCGATATATCCCAAAGGTGCAAAAACGCCTAACTGAGTTTTGAGTAATTGCAGATTTTCCGGTCGAATCCAGGAACCGGCTGGCGTGAATTTAAATAAAATAATGGCATCGACGAGGATAAACAGCCCCAATGCCAAACGCACCCAGGAATATTTGTTTTTGGGTTTTGGCTGATTTTCGGTTGGTATGTTTGGGTTGTTCATATTTTATTATTTGCCTGCGATCGCGCTCTTACCCAATTATGGTGGTTTAAGATTTAAGAGCGCGATTCGCTTCCATCTCCGGAATTTTGCTGAAAACCATTGTATCCATTGGTTTTAAGTAAAAAACGGACTCAACTATAACTGATAGAACCACTCACGGCTCTCCCCTACTGAGAGCGATCAATTTATCTAACCATTTGTAGGTTGGGTTGAGCCAAGCGTTACCTCTAGCCAACCCGCAGGCAGCGCTTTCGCAGGGTGGCTACAGAGAAATGTTAAAATTCTCCATTAGCCTCCATACTGGCATTACAGTTTGGGGGTCAAGCTGTTTATTGTTGTTGGTAGCGGCTTTGGGCAGCGATACTAGATTTTTGGCTGGACAAGGGTTGCTGTCGTTGAACCAGAGCAACCTTAAACAGAAAAAATAGCGGCATTGGGTACAACTGTCAAGATACCCGTAAAGTTGCGTTACCAAAGGTTAGGATTGTGGCGCGATATGGCAAGAGCTAGCTGCGCGATCGCAACCGAGTCATTTTAAGATCGAAGGGGATTTATGGGTTGTAATAACAATTTAACAGGTTGAACCGAATGGATACAAAAGCGTTCAAGCGTAGTCTCCAACAATCTGAAAACTACCACCGCAAAGGATTTGGTCACGCCGAGGAAGCTGCCTCTGCTCTCCAGTCAGAATATCAAAGCAATCTGATTGGGCAAATTCGCGACCACAACTACACCCTACAACGGGGGGATGTTACCATTCGGCTAGCCGAGGCGTTTGGCTTTTGCTGGGGTGTCGAGCGTGCTGTGGCAATGGCATATGAAACCCGCCAGCACTTCCCTACCGAGCGGATTTGGATCACCAACGAGATTATACACAACCCTTCCGTCAATCAGCGGTTGCGGGAAATGCAAGTTGAGTTCATTCCTGTAGAGCAAGGCGAGAAAGATTTTTCCATTGTGGGTGTCGGTGATGTAGTAATTTTACCCGCCTTCGGTGCCAGCGTTCAAGAAATGCAGGTACTTAACGACAAGGGATGCACCATCGTCGATACAACTTGTCCTTGGGTTTCCAAAGTTTGGAATACGGTTGAGAAACATAAGAAAAAAGCATACACCTCGATCATCCACGGCAAATACAATCACGAAGAAACTGTCGCCACCAGTTCGTTTGCGGGCAAGTACTTAATCGTATTAAATATTGCCGAAGCCGATTACGTTTCCAATTACATTCTTCATGGCGGTAACCGGGAAGAATTTATGGCAAAATTCAGCCGCGCTTGTTCGGCGGGATTTGACCCCGATACAGATTTAGAGTGCATTGGAATTGCCAACCAAACCACTATGCTGAAAAGCGAAACCGAACAAATTGGCAAGCTGTTGGAACATACAATGATGAAAAAATATGGCCCAGATAAGTTAAACGAGCATTTCCAAAGCTTCAATACTATCTGCGACGCCACCCAAGAACGTCAAGATGCGATGTTCAAATTAGTGGATGAAAAAATAGATTTGATGCTAGTGATTGGCGGTTTCAACTCTTCCAATACTACCCACCTGCAAGAAATCGCTATCGAGCGGGGCATTCCCTCTTATCATATCGATAGCGCCTCTCGCATTGGTTCTGGTAACAGGATTGAGCATAAGCCCTTACATCGCGATTTGGAAGTAGTTGAAAATTGGTTACCCGATGGGAAAATAGTCGTCGGGGTGACTTCCGGTGCTTCGACGCCCGATAAAGTAGTCGAAGAAGCAATCGAGAAGATTTTTGAGTTAAAAGCGGCGGCTGTCGTTTAATTAGCGGCGTTTGTGAAACGTTTCTACGTTTACAGCGGATTGCAGTCGGTGATGGTACATCTTTGTTTGTCTAGCGGCACCCTTAAGGGTGCCGCTAGACAAACTCTCGCAAAAAGGCTGTACTTCAATGAGAAAGCAATCCTTTGTATATTTCGGGGTAGGCATCTCGCCCTCCATTGGGGGGGTAAAAACGAGTTGCCTGCCCTATTTTTTGCTCGCAGGATTTACGCTTGGGCGACCAAGAAACCGGGTTTTTGCGTAGATCTATAGTTCCCAAGCGAAGATTTTGCATATAAACCCGGTTTCTTGGCGTAATTCCTCAAAAATTTGCAGTTTGAAAGCTATATGAGTTTTGAAGCGATCGCTTTAAATGCCGCCAAAAGTTTAGCCGCTATTATTATGGCAACTTTGTGGGAAAAAGGCAGCAAATGTCTAGGAAATTTCAGTAAAAATTTAGATAAAAAAACTCAACAGGTAATTTTCACCTCGTCCCAAAAATACATCGAAAACTACAAAGAGCGTCACGGCATTCTCAAAGTGTTGGGAATGCGAGAACCTGTAGACTTGGAATCTGTTTATACCGCCGTTCAGTTTTTGGATAAATGGGATATTCGCAGATTTGAATCCTTGGAAAGTCTGGAAAAAGCTTACCGCGAAAACCGCAGCTTTCAACCCAAAAATTGCTCTACGCAAGATGGATTGCAAGTAGCAAACGAAAAGCAGTTTTTAATGGTTATTGGCTGTCCCGGCGCTGGTAAATCAACCTTTTTGCGGAAAATGGGACTAGAAGCTTTGAAGGGTAAGCAAGGCGGATTTATCCACGAATGCATTCCTGTTTTCATAGAACTAAAACAATTTACTTCTAGCGATATTAACCTGGAAAAAGCCATTACCGAAGAATTTCGCATTTGCGGCTTTCCCTTTCCAGAAGAATTTACGGCAGAATTGCTTGCTAAAGGCAAACTTTTAGTTTTGCTAGACGGGTTAGATGAAGTTCCGGCTAAAGTTGTCAACGAGGCGATCGCTCACATTCAAGATTTTGTCGATAAATACGATCAAAATAGATTTATTACCTCCTGTCGAACGGCTGCTTATCGTCATAATTTTCGCCGCTTTACCGATGTGGCAATGTCAGAATTTGATAGCCAGCAAATTAAGCATTTTATTAGCAATTGGTTTCAATCGTCAATCGATAAACAAGTGGGAACAGCTCAGAAATGCTGGGAACTATTACAAAAACCTGAAAACTATGCGGCTAAAGAATTAGCTCACACGCCTTTATTGTTGACTTTGTTGTGTTTGGTTTACGACCATAGTCAAAATTTTCCCACAAATCGCAGCGTTTTATACAGAAAAGCTTTGAGAATTTTGCTAGAAGAATGGGCAGCAGAAAAGCGAATATTGCGAGATGAAATTTATCAAGGATTGAGAACGGAATTAGAAGAGATATTGCTGGCAGAAATAGCTTATAATGGATTCGAGGTGGATCGGCTATTCTTTACGCAACAAGAGATAGTGAGTCAAATTAAGACATTTTTGGCAGAAAATCTCAACGCACCCAAGCATTTAGATGGGGAAGCAATTTTAAAAGCGATCGCAGTGCAGCAGGGAATTTTAGTAGAACGCGCGGAATCAGTATTTTCATTCTCTCACCTCACGCTACAAGAATATTTAACCGCTCAATATATTACCGACCATTATCAAATTTCCAGCCTAGTAAACGAACACCTCACGGATAAACGCTGGCAAGAGGTATTTTTACTCGTAGCAGGATTGATGCGCGGCGGGGCAGATGAATTGCTGTTAATGATGGAAAAAGAAGCGCAAAAATATATAAATACTCCCAAATTGCAAGCGCTATTAAACTGGACGCATCAAGCAACCGATGGCTCGGAAGGTAAGTTTAAATCAGCAGCTAAACGCACGGCGGCATTATTTTTAGCGTTAGCAAGAGATCGGGCATTAGAACTAGCTAGCACCCTCAGTCCTAACCTCGCTCGCGTGCTAGAAATTACCCGCATTCTCGACTTAGCCCGCGCCCTCAATCCCCGCACCCCGACTCGTCCTTCTACACCGACTCGCAGTTTTTCCCGCGCCTTAACGCTTGCGATCGCGCAACAATTAGAAGCAGTTAAAATCTTTACCAGCGTCAACTTTACCGTCTTAATTGCCAGACTGGAAGCGCTCAAAGCACAAGCGCCTGATTTCAACCAATCCTATAAAGTGCATCAAGGATTTAGCAATCGAGTTTCCCTCACTTGGTTAAACGCGCTGAAACTGAATCCAGAGTTAGTTTGTTTATCCGAGCGAGAATTTCAATCTTTGGAAGATTATCTTTATATCAATCTTCTGTTGGTAAGATGCAAACAAGCAGCAATGCGGGTTTCACCCAAAACCTGGGAAGCAATCGAGGGGCGAATGCTTTTGGTTTCGGGTGATTGATGCGATTGGGCGTTGCTAATTGCTAATTGCGATCGGCTGATAATATCCTGACATTAGCCATTAGCCATTAGCCAGCAACTTAAGTTACTAGATTCGCTCCTGGGTTCTTTTAGCCTGTAATAGCTCCAGGTAAGCGAGGGGAACAACTAGAGGCCAAAATATCGTAGCCAATGCCAAAACCACTTTTGATCTAAGCTTGTCTTCAGCGGACAACTGGGGATAATCTTTCTGAAAGTATTTTAACCATACTCTGAAAAAATGAGCGGCTATCATACAGTAAAAAAAAGCTGAATAGAAGACAACTATTGAGTTCATAGGATTTTAAGAGTTTTAAATTTTGTAATTGACATTTTAACCGATTTATTCTACAAGCATAAGCGGCAATGGCATGAAGTTTTGTTATGGATAATTAAACGAGCTTAATAGAGCTGGAAATACTTTCGGAAACGCCAAGTTTTCCATAAATTGATTAAAAACTACGGCTGCTTGAGATCGAGCTTGAGAAATGCTCGACTTATGCCTGACTTTTGCTTGAGCGAACAGTAGAATAAAGAATAATTAGAAAAGAGCAGATTTTAAGATGTCTCGGTCAATCAGAGTCGCTCCCGCGTGCATTCCCCAGGTTAAGCTGGCTCTCTTGCGTTGTGGTTTTCCTAGCCAAAAAGCATTGGCTGAGGAACTGGGGATTTCTCGCGGCACAACCGATAAATTTTTTACTGGAAAACCCGTTGATTTTAGGTACTTTGTCGAAATTAGCCAGAAATTGGGGTTAGATTGGCAAGCGATCGCATACACAGAACAAAATCCACCCATCGAAACAAAGCTTGACTCCATCCCACCCCAAACGCCGCAGCAGGAAAGTTTGAATATTGACACCCTTGTCGAGCAAGTAAGACGACGCTGCCACGATAAAATCCTTTTGCTGTACGGCAAAATGCAGCTATTGGACATTTCCCAGCCGATTGATTTGGATCGCCTCTACGTCGATGTCAACATTCTGGAGCAAATTACCAGTCAAAGATGGTTAGAAATTACCGATCTGGTGCGAGGATTTAACCCAAGTGCCGATAACTTTGACCGCTTTGGTTTGGGTAAAGTGCGTCAAGAAAGAGTACCAGGATTAGAAGCAGTTAAAAGGTACGATCGCTTGATGGTACTAGGTAAACCAGGCTCGGGAAAAACTACTTTTTTGCAACATGTAGCAATTGAATGCGTTCAAGGCAGGTTTCAAGCTAACCGAGTGCCAATTTTTATCCGACTCAAAGACTTTGCCAAATATGCCAGAGAGCCAGAAAATTTCCGATTACTGGACTACATCAGCCGAGAATTTCGCTGTTGTGGCATCTCAGAACAGCAGGTAACTGAAGCAATACTGACTCAAGGCAGAGGACTGATTTTGCTAGATGGATTGGATGAAGTTACCGATGAGGATGAAAATAAAGTAGTCGAGGAACTTCAGCAATTTTCTGAAGATTATTATAAAAATCAGTTGATTATCAACTGTCGCATTGCCGCCTCTAAATATAGATTTCCCGGATTCACCGATGTGGAGGTAGCAGATTTTAACGACGCGCAAATTGAATCCTTCGCCCAAAAATGGTTTGTAGCCGTTGCCAGGAATAATGTTGATGCAGGATTAGCCACAGCAAAGCAGTTTATTCAAAAGCTGAATCGTTCAGAAAATCAGCAAATCCGAGAACTGGCGATTACACCCATATTGCTGCATTTAACCTGCTTAGTCTTCCAATCCAAAACCGATTTCCCATCTAACCGCTCCAAACTGTACGCGCAAGGAATAGAAATTTTGCTGAAAAGATGGGATGAAACTAGGGGAATTCAACGAGATGAAGTTTATCGCTCTTTAACTTTGCCGCGTAAGAAACAGTTGCTGGCTCAGATAGCAGCTATCACCTTTGAGCGGGGCGATTACTTTTTTGAACAAGGCAAAATTCAGCAACTCATCGCCGACTATCTTGGCACTTTACCCAATGCTAAAACTGAACCAGATGAATTGCAGATGGATAGCGAGGCGGTGCTAAAATCGATTGAAGCGCAACATGGATTATTGGTAGAACGTGCGCGGGGGATTTATTCTTTCTCTCATTTAACGTTTCAAGAGTATTTCACGTCGCTAGAAACAGTTAGAAAAATTGTTTCTAGGCTTGAACCTCAAGCGTTGAAAAATTTGGTCAACTATATCAAAGAGAAGCAATGGCGCGAAGTCTTTTTGTTAACGGCTGAGATGTTGCCAAGAGCAGAATGTATCTTGCTGTTAATTAAACAGCAGATCGATCGGCTTTTAGCTGAAGATGAGAAGTTGCAACAATTCCTAGCATGGGCAAATCAGAAAACTCTTTCAGTTGAGATTGGCTCTAATAAACCAGCAGCAATCCGCGCCTTTTACATAGCTGTTGCCTTTGCTCGTGACCTTGGCCTTACCCTAGACCTAGACCTTTATGGTAATCGTAATATTTCCTACGCCCTGAAATTTGATATTTACCCCAATAATAGTAATTTAGAGATTGCCGTTGACCTCGACCTTGGTCGTATTCTTGCTCGATCTAATGACATGGCCTATGGTCTTAACTATACAGTTCCCGATTACTGTAAACGCGATTTTTCGCTTCCCTTTCATCGTATCTTTGAATGCGAGATCGACATTGAATTAAGGCAAGCTTTGCAGCAATTCAAAAATCAGCTACCTAACTCAGAACTTAAGCAATGGTGGGAAGTTAACGGTCAAGGTTGGACTGCTCAATTAAGAAGCGTAATAGTTAAACATCGAAATATTGGTCATGATTGGCTGTTGAACGAACAGCAGAAAAAATTGCTTAGCCAGTATTACGATGCCAATAAATTGCTAGTAGATTGCATGAATAGCGCTGCTAATTTGACTCCCGCTGTGCGAGAGGAAATAGAGGAGACATTGTTGTTGCCCATGGCTGAGATTGAGAAAAGAAGTAAGCGCCAGGATAGATAATATGAGAGCTTGCACTTGTGACATTAGCCCGCCCGGAAATCAATTTCCAAGGCGAGTAGCACAAGTCGATTTCAATCGACTGAAAAGTTCTACCAGTCCTATGCAAGAGGACTTTAGCTATTAGCCAGGAACTTAAGTTCCTAGCGGGCTGTAGGATTGGTGCAAGAGCGATCGCGCTAAAATTAGCTCGGGTTACTTAAGGCCACAATTGAACGCTGGCATATTGGGGACAATTCACTAGAATTTGACGGTCGTATTTTTCCGCAGTTTGAGGTGGCAATTGCAAAGGAGTTGAAGGCTTTAAAGGGTTTTGTAGAACAGCATTCAATCCCGATTTCACTGCTGACTCAATTTGCTGCGCCAACTGAGTTTTAGCCTTCTGCTGTTGTTTGTTCCACCCCTCTTCACTGGTGGCATATAATGGAGGTAGACGATTTAGCGCGTAGGCTATCGCTTGTGCTGAATTGATATAAGCAACCAGAGCGGGCGGTAAGTTTTGCAGTTGTCTTTCTACTTCTTGAGCTACTAAAGATTCCAAGGCATTTAGATATAAGTCCATAGTTTTTTTGACTCCATTTGCGAGCGAGGCGATCGCTTGCAGGAATTGGCGAGCGATCGCTGTTAGTAAAGTCAGAGTGACTCTGAGAAGTTGTATCCTTCCATTTCCGTCAAAAACGTCAGCCAAAACATGCAAAACATAGGTAATAATACAAGCAACAGCAGAATCAAAAATGAAAGGCTATGACAACCAAAAATGATAATTTTGGTCAACTTATTTGTTGATTTAAACATGATGTTATAAAAATACACAAAGCCCTCCTACAGACTTATATCCAGCCTGTTCAACATTGGCATAACTTAGGCAGGTCGAGACCATCACCTTTGTTTATTCGTAAATCTCTGGTTTCCTTTTCAACGATTTTTACGAGAAACCCGGAATATGAGCGGAAGTCCTAATCTGATAAAATATGGGAGAGTTGCTGAGTTATAATCACAGGACTTACGCAGGGAAACCACATATGGTAGAAATGGTGCGTTACACTGGGTAACTACATATAGAGATGTTGCGTAAGTCCTGAATGATTTAAAGTCTGGTATTAAATTATCTCAAACTCAGCAAGGCTGTTAATTGGGTCTCTAAAACCAGACTCCAAGGCGAACAGGTAGAGTTTTAGCCCGTGCAGGAACGGCAACCCGCTGCACCAAGTGCTGACGAAGCAAATCCTTGACTGGTTGATCAACTGCTGCGGATAAGGTCACGGGATCGGGTTTTATATCTACTACTGCGATCGCGATGATTTCGGGGCAGCAGGAACATGGGTCTTGAGAGGTCTGATCTTGACACATGGTTCTGTCAATCTCCTTGAACTTGGGTTGTGCGGGTGAATCAGTTGTGGAAAGCGAAGTGTTCCATAACTTAATTAAAAACCCCGACTGCTGGAGTTACGGCTCGACAATACTTGACTTATGCTTGACTATTGCATTAGTTGCGCTTGACTGGCACTTTCCTAAAAATCAAGCCAAGATAGACTCAGAAAATTGCTAATAAAAAAGGTTATGCCTCGTCGGGGAATTAAAGTCGCTCCAAAGTACATCCCCACAGTGAAGCTGGATCTGGAGCGTAGAGGCTTGACTCAGAAAGCACTAATTTAGGCAAAGAAACCGGGTTTCTTTTCTCGTGGTGCCACAGTAGAGAGACTGATAACCCGTTTTAACGGTTATAGCTTTTAGCCAAAAATTTATTTCTGGGTACTCGCGTGTACTGGTCTGTGGGAGAGGAGATTATCGCATCCGATTATCCGTCACCGGCGTCCCTGGCAGCTGCCGCAGACATGAGAACGAAAAAACTACTAAAGTCCTGACTGGGAACGAGCGCGATCGCACCCTTAAAGGTAAACTGAAAGTGAAATTGGCTTGTAGACGCCTGCAGGTAACAACTCGTGTTGAAAGCTTCTACCCGGCTGGTTATTGCTGCTACCCTGAGTTTTGGTGCAGGAATTGCCGCCTATTTGTTCTTTAGTGGTTGGAATCCATTCTCAAAATCCACACCCCTTACCGTTACAATCGATTGTGGCGGATTTCTGATTGATGACCCACAGGCAGAGTTGCTCAGAAAAGATTTTCCTAGCGAGCCAGAAAGGGCAAAACTACAGGAAAAAATCGCCTGCTATCGCCGTCAAATTAGCCAAGAACCCAGGTACGCAGACGCCTACACCAACATCGGAGAAGCGTCGCGTCGCTTGGGAGAAGTAGTAGCAGCTAAACAAGCACATGAAAAAGCCCTACAGTTAAATCCAAGGCTGCAAGAAGCCAAACTAGGACTTGCTCTGCTAGAACAACAGTCGGGCAACTCCAAAGCAGCAATCGAGAAAATTCAAGAAATTGTAGCGCAAAAGGAAAGTGCCACCGCTTATTTCTATCAAGGCATTGCCCTGCACGAACAAGCAAAACTCCCAGAAGCAGAAACTGCATTTCGCAAAGCACTAGAACTAGACCCCAGCTATGCCGAAGCGAGGGTAAACTTGGGGTTAATTCTCAATCAACAGGGCAAGTTTGACGCCGCCGTTAATGAATTTAAGCAAGCCATTCTCAACGATCCCAAATTAGCAGCAGCACACTTTAATTTAGGCGTGACTTTGCAAGCCCAAGGCAAGTTAGAACCAGCTATTGCTGCCTATAGGGCAGCGATTAGCATCGATCCCAACAATGCCGAA
>DNGG01000384.1:12457-17780 GCA_003486675.1 Cyanobacteria bacterium UBA11372 | reverse complement strand
ACAAATTCAAATAAATCTGTATTGATAGCTGCCTGAATCAATTCCAAACCAGCGTGGGTGGAAAAGCCAACGTGTCGCACCCGTCCATCGGCAACAGCTTGCTGTATTGCTTGCATACAGCCATCTGGGCGTTTTACCCAGTCTAGGTGTTCCCAGGTATTCAAGCCGTGAATTGCCACACAGTCGATGTAGTCCAGATTCAACCTTAAGAGAGATTCATCAATCCACCGCTGCATGGTAGAAAGATTGTCTGTTGGCGAGAATTTTGTGGTGATGTAAAGTTGGGAACGGGGCAGCCCTAAACCAGCTTTTAGCGCTGCCCCCAGATATTCTTCGCTTTTTCCGTATCCTTTAGCCGTTTCTAGGTGATTAATCCCCTGCGCTATAGCTGCTTGCAGCGTCTGCACCGCATTTTCTGCTGATTCGAGGTAGCGCATGGTTCCCAGGGAGAATACAGAAAGCCGCAGATTCGTTTTTCCAAAACGCCGGTATCGCATAAAATCGATTGGAGATGGGAGATTTTAGATTTTAGATTGGGGGGATTGGTTGGAAGTCAAGATTGAGGGCTTTAAACATCACGATTAAATCCTGGCATCCAAAATCTAAAATCCTGGCATAATTAGCCTTCGCCGCCGCGGAAGCGTCCGCGTTGAATCAAATCTTCTGGTCTGAGGTTGGATAAGAATTCGCGGAAGGCATCCTGTTCGGCTTGATCGGCTTCTCGATCTACGGGGATCGAGGCATCGGCGATGACTTCTTCCATTACCCAGATGGGGCTGTTGGTGCGGAGAGCGATCGCGATCGCATCGCTGGGGCGCGAATCAATCTCTTTTTTAACTTCGCCTTGACGCACGATCAGCAAAGCATAGAATGTATTATCCTGAAGCGCATGGATGATTATCCGCTCCAAGGTCATGCCCCAAGCTTCTAACATATTCACGAATAGGTCGTGGGTGAGGGGGCGGGGCGGTGCTTGTTTTTCCAAAGCCCCAATAATAGATTTGGCCTGGTCTTGGCCTATATAAATAGGTAGCGCCCGTCTATCTGAAGCATCTTTCAGAAGCACTATCGGGCTGCGCGTCATGGCATCGAGTGCGATTCCGGCGACTTTCATCTCAATCATAGAACTCCTTGGGAGCTTGGAAACCGCCTCTAAGTTGAGCGGTAAACTGGTACTGTAAGGGTTAAAGCTAGGGATCGACGTAGTTGGAGGTTCGCTAGAGTTCATTACATGCACTCTACAAGGGCTTTGGGAACCTGCTTACGGTCAAACCCATAAGATGGTCTTTACCCAAGTATGCCTCGATCTTGACGCCGATCTCACAGGTCGGGTTGGGGATTTTGATTGTATGGATAGACGACGGCTCTGGAAAAGTTGTTGCTTTTGCGACCATTTCCAGCCTAATGGACACATTTTTCACTAATAAAGCAGTGTTTACAGGATTAATTCAAGCTTTAGGTACGATTGAACCGCAAGAGTCCGATCAATTGCGGATTTCTTGCTCATCCGATGCTGCCGATCAAATTTTACAGGGTCTGGCGATCGGGGACAGCGTGGCGGTGGATGGGGTTTGTCTGACGGTGGAAGAGATACATTCCTTGGGGTTTGTGGCTTCTGCCTCTCCGGAAACCCTGCGCCGCACTACGTTAGGACGACAGCAAATCCAGAATGCCTGGGTAAATTTAGAGACATCGCTGCGGGTTGGCAGCAAGTTGGGCGGACATTTTGTCACGGGGCACGTGGATGGGGTGGGTGAAGTGCGATCGCTCGAAAAAACCGCCAATTCCTGGGAGATCGCCTTTACCGCTCCCGAAATTGTCTCCCGTTATATTGTCCCCAAAGGCAGTATCGCCGTCAATGGGGTAAGTTTAACTGTTTCAGACTGCGACAACAAGGGAACTTGGTTTAAAGTTGCCGTCATTCCCCACACTTTTGCCCAAACTAACCTGCAATATCTCCAACCAGATAGTTGGGTGAATTTGGAAGGAGATATTTTAGGTAAATATGTGGAAAGATTCCTGCATTTTGGCTCGAGTCGCGATCCTTCACCCGGTTGGGGCGAAGTCCCCAGTTTAGAGACAATTACACCCGCCTTTCTAGCCGAACACGGCTATCTTTAATTTTTAGCGCTGCTAATTGCTAATGGCTAATAGCTAATCGTTAAAGGTCGAGCTGGAAAATATTCCCATGAGCAATTAGCAATTAGCAATTAGCTATTTTTAAACTGTTAAATATTTAAGATTGCAGATTTAATTTTTAATCTAAAATCTTAAATCTGCAATCTGCAATTGGGTTAGCCTCCAGTTAAAGGTGGAACGAAATAGGCTGGGGTATTGGGGACGATAATTTCGGGTAATTCGGTGTTATCTAGTTGGGTTTTTGGTTGGGCGAGTTTGGTTGATTCGGTGCTTTCTGATTGGGGCGATTGGGCGATCTGCAAGCTATTGAGCAGTCTAGCTAAGCTGGTTTCGATTTGAGCGCCCGCATCTATGGCTACCCAGCCTTCTGGGGTTTGCTCGCGAATTTCAAAATGCAGGTGGGGACCAGTGGAGGTGCCGGTGTTGCCCACGCGCCCGATTGTGGTTCCCTGTTCGATAAAATCTCCGGGTTCGACATATACCTCTGAGAGGTGGGCGTAGCGGGTTTCTTGAGTGCCTTCGTTGTGCTGGATGATGATGGTTAAGCCGTAGCCGCTTAATGTGTCTGCTAAGGCTACCCGACCCGGATAAGCTGCGACGACGGGGGTTCCCATTGGTGCGCCTAAATCGGTTCCGGTGTGGAAGCGCTGATCGCCGCTAATGGGATGAATTCGCCAACCGAAGACTGAGGTAATCTGGGCGGGTATGGAAAGGGGGAAGATGATGGGAAGAGTGGGACGGCGAGGATATTCTTGGGGTTTGCTTGTGGTGGTATTGTAAGCCAAACCGGGCCAGGGAGGGATAGGTTGCTTGTTTTGCTCGCTACCGATGCGTTGCGGGGGTAAAGCTTGTGGTAAGGCCGCCTGAGTGCCGATCCCGTTCCAATGACGGACGCGGACAGAGTTGGGATTGGGGGTAACCGAATCGATCTGGATTTGTCCGACTGCGGCTACTTCTGGGCCTCGACGCCTGGAACGCCATGCAGTTTGGGAACGACGGCGGAAATTATTGATGCTGGAGGTATTGGCGATGCGTTCGCGCCAGCGTGCCGTAGGCATATCTCTCGCCGAAGTACTGGGAACGTATTCGATCGGGATTTGTGCCGGTCGTCGGGAACGCGCCATTTGGCTGCGGCGATTGCTTCGTTGTTGCTCTGGTTGCGAGTTGCGGGCAATTGGACTGCGGCGATTGCTTCTTTCTAACTGTTCTGGTTGCGAGTTGCGGGCAATTGGACTGCGGCGAGTGCTTCTTTCTACATGAGTCGGTTGTGAGTTGCGGGCAATTGGACTGCGGCGAGCGCTTCTTTCTACATGACTCGGTTGCGAGTTGCGGGCAATTTCTACCCTACGGGGGATGCGATCGCTTTGAGTTGGTTGTGAGTTGCGGCGGGTAATTTGCACTCGCCGGGAGATGCGTCCGAATTGAGTTGGTTGTGAGTTGCGGCGGGCAATTTGCGCTCGACGGGAGAGGCGATCGCTTTGAGTTGGTTGTGAGTTGCGGCGGGCAATTTGTGACCTACGGGAGATGCGACCGACTCTGGAACGGTAAACGGGGATTTCGATTGGGCGATCGCTTTGCGTCTGTGAAGCAGAATCCCGTCTAAATAGATTACTCCTCACCCTTGTTCTCACCCGCGCCACCGATTCTCCAGCTTCGATCGCCCGCTGTCTTCTTTCGCTCCTGGTTTGACGCCTCGTAGTGCGTTCGGTCATCGCCACCGAACTGGGAGCATCATAGGTGTCAGTTGGGCCGCTTCTGCGTCTAGTCGCACCCAGACTATAATCGGTTCTGTCGATGTAGGTATTGTTATTGACAGCCGTTCTTTGTCTTTGCCGCTGCATTCTGGCTCTTAAGCGCCGTCCCGAGCGAGCTGGAGCGCGTCTGGGAGCTTCTAAGTTGGGTTCGATGGGGGAAGCTTTGGGGAGCGCTTCCACAATTGCAGAACCATCGCCAGGGTTGGATGCTTGTTCAGTAGTCCAGGCGATGCTGCTACCGAGAATGCCGATTGCGCCTACCCAACCAATGCCTTGGGCTAACAGCACCCGCTGCCAAAATTTACCGCCCGAGGGATTGGTTGCGATCGCTTCTAATTGTTTTTCTTCGGACTGCAATGTTATTTGCTTGTCTCGGTTGATTGGTTTTTCCATCTCCATCACACCGTAGAATTACCGGAATTTTATCTATAACCCAGACTGATTGTACCTGGCTCTACGCTAATTTCCACAGGGGCTGCAACTCCCGTTTCACAGATTTGCACCCGCAAATCGCCACTAGCACCAACTCCCACTACCACCCCCGCTTGTCCATCGACTGTAACTTTTTGCCCCATATTGGTCAGTAGATTTTCATAAGCTGGCAGTAGATGCTCAATTCCTTCTTGCTGCCAATATTCGTATCCAGAAACGATTCCCATCAGTGTAACGGCAGCTAAGATTTCCAGCGAGGTAATCGGCGATACTGGGTTATTTGCTAAAAACGATTGCAAATTAATCCCTGTTTCCGGAACCCAATTAGCCCAGTTAATGCCTACTCCCACAACAGCTTGGGCGATTTTCCCTTGATGTACCCTAGTTTCGGTAAGAATGCCCCCTAATTTGCGCCCTGAAAGTACGAGGTCGTTAGGCCATTTGAGCCAGACTGGAATGCCTTTGTCGCGCAAAGCCGTAGCAATTCCCCACGCACTGCATAAAGTTAACCCCGCCGCCAATTGAGATGGTAGGTTTGGAGACAGCGCCAGGGATAAGTATAATCCACCCGGCTCTGATTGCCAATGCCTTCCCCACTGTCCTCTTCCCGCCGTTTGTTGGGTGGCAATCACAACGGTTCGGGGGGGTGCGTCTCCCGCCAGTAACTGCCACAGCGTCTGGTTAGTTGAAGCGACGGTTTCAAAGATATGGAAATTAAGGGGCGTTTCTTGTGGGGACGCACCTATCGCTGCGATAAATTTTTGCCGATTGAATTCCACTGCTGGCGCCAAATTTTAGATTTCAGATTTTCGATTTTAGATTGAGTGTGGCTCTTGA
The DNA here is from genome assembly GCA_003486675.1 of Cyanobacteria bacterium UBA11372. Classification (GTDB taxonomy): domain Bacteria; phylum Cyanobacteriota; class Cyanobacteriia; order Cyanobacteriales; family Aerosakkonemataceae; genus Microseira. Next base: position 12,618 of record DNGG01000384.1, on the reverse strand, counting down.
TTACAGTCCAAGAGATTTTGTGATACTAGGTAAAAAATACTTACTACCGACGACCCACGATTGATGACCCAATCTATGCATACTTGGCACTGGCGCACTTGGGAAGGATTGCCCTATCTTACCTGTAGTCTCCTGGAAAAGTGGCCTCACGGCTTTTTTAC
>DNGG01000384.1:9276-12261 GCA_003486675.1 Cyanobacteria bacterium UBA11372 | reverse complement strand
AAGTGGCCTCACGGCTTTTTTACCCAGCAGTTTTGGCCTCTCTATCCGGCAGAATTTATACCAGCTTTGCGTCCCGATGTCAAGATCTATCGGGCAAAACAGGTACATGGCAATACTGTCGTTACCCCAAAGGAAGTGGAACAGTTCGTCGGTGCGGAAACAGAAATCGGCAAGCTGGATAAAGATTTTCTGCCCCCGGCGGATGGTATCGTCACCGAGCAGGCGGATCGGGCGGTGTGGATTTGTACGGCAGATTGTACGCCGGTGTTAATTGGGGATGTGGAGACGGGACAAGTCGCGGCGATACATGCGGGGTGGCGGGGGACGGCACAGAAGATCGTACCCGTTGCGATCGCGCGTCTGCAATCTAACGGCAGTCAACTAAAGAATCTTCGCATAGCAATGGGGCCTGCGATCGCGGGGGAAGTCTACCAAGTCGATGTGCAAGTTGCCGCCCAAGTCGGAGCCAGTATAATACCATCGGATTCACCCCAAGAAATTTTAGACACGTTGCAATGGTTACCGAATCCACCGATATTACCCGATCAGGAAGATGGAAAGGTGCGGTTAGATGTGCGGCGGGTGAACGAGTTGCAATTAGAAAGGATGGGAATTAGTGGCGAACAGGTTGCGATCGCGCCTCATTGCACCTATCAACAACCAGAACATTTCTTTTCTTATCGCAGAGACAAAGAGAAAAAAGTTCAATGGTCGGGAATTGTCAGTTCTTAGTTGCGTAGGGTGCTTTGTTCCCGCAGAGTACCGCACCTTTGAACTTTTTCTTTAATAAAAGAGCTGCGATCGCATATCTTCCCCTATGATGAGTGCGATCGCATTAATGTCAGGACTTACGCAGGTTGATGCCATCACCTTTGTTTCGACCTAGATATATAGTTTATTTCATAGAAACCCGGTTTCTTGGCGTAAGTCCTGCATCTGTCATCGTTAGGCAAAAATGAAGTCTGCTGGCAAGAAGACGTTGGTAGTGTCTTGGGCGATCGCAATCAAATTGCCTTTGTAAAGAATCTGCGTATCTAAAGCAATACTACCAGACACATTAGCGGTTTTGTTCAGGATATAGTCACTGCTGATGCCATGAACTTGCAATTTATCGCCTTCTACTCGGTTAAAGTCGGTAATGATGGCATAGCCATCTGCGGTGTAACCACCCTGACGGTAGAAAGAATCGAAATAATTTCCCAGTACAAAGGTGTCTGCATTCGCACCACCAGTTAAAGTGTCAAATTCATCGCTGAAACTATAACCATAACCGTTGAGGGTATCCTTGCCAGCACCACCGGATAAGGAGTCACTACCGCTGTTACCCCACAAATAATTATTGCTACTATTGCCTGCGATCGCATTGTTAAGATCGTTGCCATAGCCAAAGAAGGCTGTTCCTGTCAAAATTAGATTCTCTACCGACACCGAATAATCGATAAAGTAACTTTCTGAAGAGACGATAGTATCAATCCCTTCATTGGCTTTCTCGTAAACTCGATCGTAAAAGAACTCATCAGAATTCTCGTCTACATAGTAGATGTCATCGCCAATACCCCCGTACATGATGTCAGCACCTTGTTCTCCATTAAGGGTATCGTTGCCAGCATCGCCATAGAGGGTATCATTCCCTGGACCAGCATAGAGCAAATCGTTGCCACTATCGCCATCCAAGTAGTCAGCAACGTTATCACCACCGGCATAGATAGTATCGTTGCCCCCACCTCCATAAAGGGTGTCAGACTCGCCTTGACCATGTAAAAGATCGTTGCCACTGCCACCACTCATGTAGTCGCTGCCAACCCAGCCATAAAGCTTATCGTTGCCAGCTTCGCCATACATCGTATCGTTACCAGTGTCACCGTCGAGGGTGTCATCGCCAATTGAACCTGCTAGATAATCGTTGCCACTATCCCCATCCAAAAAATCATTGCCAGATCGACCATATAATTTGTCGTCGCCAGCAGCACCTCTGAGAGTATCATTCCCAGTTAACCCATCGATGGTGTCATTGCCGTCGCCACCTACAATTGAATCATTTTTATTTGTAGTTCCTAGCGAGACATAAACGTTGTCTAAACCAAAACCAACAATATCAGCGCGACCATCACCATTAATATCACCTAGTTGGCGCGGATAATCATCCTGACTAACCCATCCTCCACCGTTTTTCGCAAAGTTATTTGCCACACCTACTGTGGCATTAGAAAAGGTGCCGTCGCCGTTAGCAAATGAGACGAATACGTTGTCAAAACCAAAACCAACAATATCGGCTAAACCATCCCCATTAACATCAGCTAGCTGGCGCGGATAATCATTCTGAGTAATCCATCCGCCATCGTTTTTCGTAAAGCTATTGTCTAGACCTACTGCAATCGGAGCAAAAGTGCCATCGCCATTAGCCAGGGACACATAAACCGCGTCTAAACCAAAGCCAACAATATCGGCTGAACCATCACCATTAACATCGGCTAATTGGCGGGGATAATCATTCTGAGTAATCCATCCGCCATCGTTTTTTGTAAAGTTATTGTCTAAACCTACTCCGATGGGATTAAAAGTGCCATCTCCTTTAGCCAGGGACACATAAACGGCGTCTAAACCAAAACCGACAATATCGGCTAAACCATCCCCATTGACATCGGCTAATTGACGGGGATAATCATTCTGAGTAATCCATCCGCCATCGTTTTTGGTAAAGTTATTGTCTAAACCTACTCCGATGGGATTAAAAGTGCCGTCGCTATTAGCTAGCGACACAAAAACGGCGTCAAAACCAAAACCAACAATATCGTCTCGACCATCACCATTAATATCACCTAGCAGCCGGGGATAATCATTCTGAGTAATCCATCCGCCATCGTTTTTGGTAAAGTTATTGTCTAGACCTACTCCGATGGGATTAAAAGTGCCGTCGCTATTAGCTAGCGACACAAAAACGGCGTCAAAACCAAAACCAACAATATCGTCTCGACCATCACCATT
>DNGG01000384.1:0-9127 GCA_003486675.1 Cyanobacteria bacterium UBA11372 | reverse complement strand
ACTCCGATGGGATTAAAAGTGCCGTCGCTATTAGCTAGCGACACAAAAACGGCGTCAAAACCAAAACCAACAATATCGTCTCGACCATCACCATTGACATCGGCTAGCTGGCGGGGATAATCATTCTGAGTAATCCATCCGCCATCGTTTTTTGTAAAGTTATCGGCAAGACCTACTGTGACAGGAGCAAATGGTCTATCGCCTAGCAAGTACAAATTTGGCATATTTTCCCCCTCTATTTCAGTTTTTTGACAGGATGTAGTAAAACTTAGACAAAGAAACCCGGTTTCTAGGAAAAATGGGCGTAAAAACCGGGTTTCTCAGTCTTAAGATGCCGCAATTATTGCTACGCAACAACCAGGAAGTCGGTATTTGATAAATTATTCGGAGAACCAACGAGAGTGGCAAACTGACCGCCTCCTACCCCAAATCCCGCATCGATTCCATTCGCGTTGTAGTACAAGTTGCCCGTATTAGGGTTGTAAACAATCTCAGCAGAACTCAACGCTGGTGGGATGATGGCGGTGCTTTGAAAATCTGTCGCTAGCAAAACAGCACCACCCGCAACTGGAACTGTTTCTAAGGCTGCGAAGATTGTCTTGTCGAGGACGATTTTGTCAACGCCAACTGAGAGGTTATTAACCGTATCTACACCGGCAGTAGAAAGAGCGGTATTGAAGAGGAATCGGTCATTACCACCCCCGTCAATTAGGACATCGTTACCAGCACCGCCAGCCAGGGTGTCACTGCCTGTACCGCCTGTAATTGTGTCGTTGCCAGCACCACCGCTCATGTTGTCGTTGCCAATACCACCATTGATGCTGTCGTTGCCCAAGTCACCGCTGATACTGTCAGCGCCATCACCGCCGTTAATGACATCATTCTCAGATCCACCAAAAATGGTGTCATTGCCCAAGTCACCGCTGATACTGTCAGCGCCAGCATTGCCGTTAATGAAGTCATTCTCAGATCCACCAAAAATGGTGTCATTGCCTGAGCCACCGCTGATGTTGTCAGCGCCAGCACCGCCGTTAATGATGTCATTTTCACTCCCACCATCAATGGTGTCATTGCCCAAGTCACCGTTGAGGTTGTCCGCGCCAGCATTGCCGTTAATAATGTCATTTTCACTCCCACCGAAAACGGTGTCAGCACCAGCACCGCCGCTGATGCTGTCAGCGCCACTTCCACCGAGAATTCTGTCAGCGCCGGAACCACCGAAGAGGTTGTCAGCGCCGGAACCACCATCGAGGGTGTCATTGTCTTCTCCACCGTACAGATAGTCTGCACCATCCCCGCCAATCAAGGAATCATTTCCAGAATCGCCAAACAGATGGTCGTTACCGCCAAGACCTGTGAGAGTGTCATTTCCAGCATCGCCAAACATGTTGTCTGCTAACCCAGTCCCAGTCAGGTTGTTGGCAAGGGCGTCGCCAAAGAAATCTGCCATGATAGTTTCTCCCTGGAAAAATTCAGTACAACTGATGTAAATCTGGAGCTATTGTTGAGGCGAAAAAGTGTTGAAAAAACGGTAATTTCTCAGTGAAACTACTGTCTCTTTCACTTCTGAATTGTGTCAGTAACAATTTGTCGGCGAAAACTCGTTACTTTTCTCAGATCGCCCTGATAATTACTGACTTCAGTGGCCTACTTCACAAAGTTAAGTTGAAGATTCCGTATTTACCGTAAGAAAATGTGAGAAAATGTGAGGATTTTTTTGCCATATTTATTAAGTTTTGTGAAAATATCCCTGAAAGTTCCGGAAAAATACTGAAGTGTACTTGTGATGCGCCTGCGGCGCTAACCTTTTGCAAAGCAAAGCGAGTAGGCTGCTGCCAGGGAGGGGCGGTAGATGCAAGCGTTGCCTGATTTCACAAATCGGATAGTTAAGTACTTTTAGCAAGCTGGGAAAAATGAATATAGAAGACGCACTTGCTTTTTTGGAGACTGTACTAAAGCCAGAGTCTCTCAATCACGTTCAAGAGCTAGTATTTCGGGGAGCTTGGGAAGAACGGGTGTATGAAGAAATTGCTGCGTTAGCTGGTTACGATGCCGATTACTTGCGGGATGTTGGCTCCACTTTGTGGCGATCGCTCTCTAAATCCTTGGGAGAAAAAGTCACTAAAAATAATTTCCGCTCAGTGCTGCGGCGGCGATTCTCAGCAACTGCCAATAACAGCCTCAGCAGTCAGGATACACAAACTTTTCTGGCATCCAATGGTAACAATAACCAGCACCAAGATTGGGGCGAGGCGATTGATGTTTCTTTTTTCTTAGGACGCACTGAAGAACTCGCTACTCTCAAGCAATGGATTTTGCAGGATAAATGTCGTTTGGTGGCAATATTGGGTATGGGGGGAATGGGTAAAACTGCTCTGGCTATCAAGTTAGCAGAACAAATTCAAACTCAGTTTGAGTACCTAATTTGGCGCAGTCTCCGCAATGCACCACCCGTGGAAACAATTCTGGCAGAGATCGTTCAATTCCTTTCAAAACAGCAGGAAACGGATTTGCCTACAACTTTGGACTCTAGAATCTGCCAGTTAATGTACTATTTACGCTCCGCACCTTGTCTGCTGATTCTGGATAATTTTGAGTCGGTTCTGCAAAGTGGCAATTGCGGCGGGCGCTATCGCGAAGGGTATGAAGGTTACGGTCAGTTTCTCACCATAGTTGGAGAAGCAAGCCATCCCAGTTGCTTGGTACTGACTAGCCGGGAGAAACCGAGAGGGTTGGCTTGTCAAGAAGGCAAAACTTTACCCGTTCGCTCCAAATATCTGGGGGGTTTGCAGAAGTTAGAAATGATAGAAATTTTGATTAAAAAAGGGCTTTTTGGCAGGGAAGAAGAGTGGAAAAAGCTTTCATATTTCTATGCTGGCAATCCGCTGCTGTTGAAAATCGTTGCCACGGCAATTCAGGATTTATTGGACGGGGATATCGCTCATTTTTTAGCCCAGGGGACGCTAGTATTTGGAGAAATTCGCGATATTTTAGACCAGCAGTTTAATCGTCTGTCAGATTTAGAAAAACAGGTGATGTCCTCGCTGGCAATTAACTCCGAGGCGATGAAGCTGGAGAAACTGCGGCAGGATATTCCTTCTGTTTCGCAACAAGAGTTGCTGGAGGTGCTACAGTCTTTGCAAGCGCGATCGCTCATAGAAAAAACTGACGCCGGTTTTACCCAACAACCTGTGGTTAGAGAATACGTAACCGCGATTAGATCGTTAGTCGTTAGTAATTAATTTTACCCAAATCTCCGACTTCACAACAGAAGTCGGAGATCTCGTCTGTGCGATCGCGCAGTTAGCCCTTGGCATATCCCATCTTGGCGCGGCAGGAGAAACTCGGTTTTTCCAAAAAACCTTTGTATTCGTTATACCGTTTTCCCATGAATCCGAAACACTTGGGGCGGGTTTAGTTCAACTGTTTGTTTTTAGCAAAGGTAATTGGTAAAACCCGCCCCTACAATCGGCAGATGTTGATGTGTAGCACGATCGAGGGAAATCGGTATTAGGTATTGGCGCGATCAACTACTAGCCATTTTCGCAGCATCCTTTGTTATGCTCTTTGCACAAATGTGTATATGAGTGACTATTTTGTGAGTTTTCTTACACATTCTCACTGGGTGCATAAGCTTGCTGACATAGTTAAAACAACATAACCGATATAGAACTATGTCTAAAGATTGTCCTTACCAAGATAACACGAATCTTCATTCCTTGCCGTGTAATTTCCAAAGGCATCCTGATGCTGACAAACAATACCTCTACTTCTGCACTGTATGTGAAAAAATTTGCGATACCAAGAAAATACCTGAAGAAAAGGCAGAAAAATCTCCCGATTTAGTTGCCCAGTTACTTTTGATCGCCGGTTTGGTTTTAGTGGGTTTGGTAACTCTGCCTAGATTTGATAAAAATCGATTAATCCAGCCAAATCAAAGCAGCGTTCAAAGTGAAGCATTCAGATAAATTAAGCTTTAGAATTGCCAGCGATCGCGCTTTGTATTTCTCATGCGCGATCGCACCGTTTGTAGTAAGGAATGCGCGTCCTTTCCAACTGCTCTAAGGACTGAAGTCCTTACTACGAACCATCTTTTTGCTACAAATCTGTCATCAATCTTGCCTTTCTCAGCAGAAATGTGAGTACTGTCTCTTCCCTAGAAATAATATCTGCTGTCACTCCCATTCCGGGTTGAATATTGTATTGCTTATTGCTCCTAGTTAAATAACTTTTTTCCGGCACAATCGTGACTTCGTAGTAAGCGGCAGTAGCGGGAAAGCTGCCTTCATCGTTACTATTATTATTATTCTGGTTCTGTGCGGTGGCGGCGTCGGGTGCGATCGCGCTGACTTTCCCTTTCAGGGTGCCATAATCCGGATAAGGATATGCCGAAACTCGCAATTGCACAGATTGACCGACTTCCACTTGCCCCAGTGCATCAACGGGTACGTTGGCTTTGATTACCATCGGCACGTTTTTGGGGATAATTTGGGCTATTCTGGCACCATTACGTACCGGCTGACCGACATTTTCTACGTCTAAATTAAAGATCGTGCCACCAACTGGTGTCCGGATCGTACTGTTTTCAATTGCTTCGTCGAGTTGTTCTACTTCTTTATTTGCGCTGTCGATATCATTCTGAATTTTTTTGTACTGTTGGATCTGGGGCGCTAGGTTAGGAAAGTTGAGTTCGTTGATATCCCTCCCTCGCGGTGGATTTTGTCTATTGCCGCTGCTGGTGCGATAGATTTGATTCTTGAGTTGCTCCTGTTGCGCTCTCAAGCGATCTATATATTGTTGCACCTGGCTTCTCTTGCGCTTGGGCGGGGTGTCGTCGATCAGGGCGATCGCGCTTCCGGCTTGTACTTCCTGATTTTCCCTCACTGCAATCGCTTTGAGCCTGCCTTCGCTTTGAGCTTGTACGGTTTGCAATTCGGTTTGAGGGCGCACCATCCCAGATGCTTTGACGACGGTATTGTACTTGATGAACGCAGACAGCGCGATCGCTGCACCAAACGTCCCCACTAGAAACATACCGCTTAATCTCATCCAACGCCCCATAGGCGGGAGGAAGTCGTCGCTATCGAGGGGATTTAGGGGATCTAGGTCAAATTTATCGTTAATCATGGCGATCTGAGATTTTGTTAAGAAACATTAACAACTTTCCAGAGCTATCCGGATGTAATCTCTGGCTTGGGGAATCTGTATTAGAATTCGCGGGAACAAGCTAGAAATCAGTACAGCTTCCTGCGGGTTTTCTCTTCTATATCAATCCCAAAAGGAGTTCACTGTGAAAGGAAAGGAAATGGAAACAACAGCACTCTTCACCGATCTGTCTGCTGAAGAAGCTGAAACCGTAAACGGTGCCCACTATTACGGTGGTTATTACTACTACCAGTTCGTTGGCTACGCACCCGTCTACCGGCGTCGTTATCGCAGCTACCGCCGCCGCCGCCACTACGGGTACTACAGCTACCACCGTCCCCGTCGCTACTACTCTTCCTACCGGACTGTTTCCTACGGCGGCTGCTGGTAAGAAGGGATACGCGAGTAATGGCGCGATCTTAGTTCGATATAACTGATCTTTTAGAAACGAAGCGCCACAAGGAAAGGTTGCAGAAAACGCGGCTTTGTCTAACTTGGTGCTAAGAAAAAGTTGGTGACGCGGAGAGATTTTCCACCATATCGCCGCGTCTCCATCTCTTACCTCAGTTGTGATGTCGAACTAAGGTCACGTATTGTATATCACCAGTCTACCGCTAAACGGTAACCCATAAAAGTATCTCGTTGCTTGAGGGTAATCGGTAATCGGTGACTGTATTTTTTTTTAGCTAAACCTAGTTTGGCTCAATTATTGAATGCAAGCACCCGTAAAACTACGGGTGTTTTTTTGCTGATGGGGGTGGGATGAGGACGAATTAACTACTTGGTGTGTCGAATTTAGATTTATTTTCTAATGAAATACTCAGTTGTCATGCAGCATAGCGAAGAAGACTGCGGCGCGGCGTGTCTTGCTTCGGTTGCTAAGTCTTATGGGCGCATCTTTGCACTCAATCGGATTCGGGAAGCGGTGGGTACCGGGCAAATGGGAACCACTTTGCTGGGGTTGAAGCGAGGGGCGGAGGTGATGGGTTTTAATGCCCGCACTGTGCGAACTTCGCCGGAGGTTTTAGATCAGTTGGAGGCGGCACCGCTACCAGCGATTATTCACTGGATGGGGTCGCACTGGGTGGTATTGTACGGGCAGAAAGGTAAGGAATATGCGATCGCCGATCCCGCAATTGGTATCCGCTACGTCAATCGCGAGGAGATGGAGGAAAGTTGGACTGATTGGGTAATGCTGTTATTGGAACCCGATCCGGTGCGCTTTTTTAGCCAACCCGATGATAAAGTTGGCGGTGTGACTCGCTTTGCGCGTCGAGTTTGGCCTTTTCGGGCTTTACTAACGCAAGCATTGCTGCTGAATTTAGTTTTGGGGTTGCTGTCTTTAGCTTCGCCGTTTTTGCTGCAAATTCTCACCGATGATGTGTTGGTGCGGGGAGATATGCAACTGCTGACGGGATTAGCGATCGCAGTCATCGTTATGAATGTTTTTAGCAGTGGTTTGGAATTTTTGCAATCTAATTTTATCGCTCATTTTGCCCAGCGGTTGGAGTTAGGTTTAGTTCTGGAATTCGGACGGCAAATTCTGCGGTTACCCCTTTCTTACTACGAATCGCGGCGCAGCGGTGAAATCGTCAGTCGCCTCCACGATATTGAAGACATTAACCAACTGGTTTCTCAAGTAGTTGTTAGTTTTCCCAGTCAGCTATTTATTGCGATTGTTTCGTTCTTCTTCATGCTGTTTTACAGTTGGAAACTGACCCTGGCGGCGGTAATCCTGGCTGCATTGATGACTTTATCGACGATAGTCTTCTTGCCAGCTTTACAGAAAAAGACGCGCAATACCTTAGTTTTAGAGGCAGAAAACCAAGGGGTTTTAGTCGAAACCTTCAAAGGCGCGTTAACGATGAAGACTACCAATTCCTCTTCGCAATTTTGGGAAGAAATCCAAGGGAGATTTGGGCGATTAGCTAATCTCAACTTCCGGACAACTCAAATTGGGATTATCAACAATATTTTTTCCGGATTTGTTTCTGGGAGTGGAGCGATCGCATTACTCTGGTTAGGCAGTTGGCTGGTAATTAATAAAGAACTCAGCATCGGACAATTGCTAGCTTTTAACAGCATGAATCAAAACTTTGCGGCGATCATTACTACCACGATTGGATTGGTAGATGAATTTACCCGCGTCCAAACAGCTAGTCAAAGATTGGGAGAAGTAATCGACGCCACGCCGGAAACTCAAGACGATGGCAAAAAGCCCTTTGCCAACATTCCAGGTGACGCCAATATTAATTGCAGCGACGTTAACTTTCACTATGCGGGCAGAGTGGAATTAGTCAAAAACTTTTCCCTGACAATTCCCGGAGGTAAAGTGGTAGCGATTATCGGTAAATCTGGTTGCGGTAAAAGTACCTTAGCAAAACTAATTGCTGGATTATATCAGCCCCAATCTGGTAATATTAGAATTGGGATTTATAACCAGCAAGACTTATCTTTAGAAAGCTTGCGCCAACAGGTAGTTTTAGTTCCCCAAGAACCCCATTTTTGGAGTCGTTCGATTATTGAAAACTTCCGTTTAGGTTCGCCAGACGCGACGTTTGAAAGCATAGTCCGCGCCTGTCAAATTGCCGAAGCCGATGAATTTATCAGTCAGTTACCAGATAAATATCAAACAGTTTTGGGCGAATTTGGCGCTAATATTTCCGGAGGACAGCGGCAAAGATTAGCCATAGCCAGGGCAATTGTTAACGATCCACCCGTACTGATTTTAGACGAATCAACCGCCGGACTCGACCCCGTAAGCGAAGCGCAAGTTTTAGATCGACTGTTGCGCCACCGTCGCGGGAAAACAACAATTTTAATTAGCCACCGTCCAAGGGTAATTAATCGCGCTGATTGGATTGTATTGTTAGATAAAGGTAGATTGAGATTGCAAGGAACACCAGAAGATTTGCGGTCGAAAGCAGGCGCGCATTTAGACTTCTTAAATCCTTGATGGTTGGACAGAGTTCGTAGTAAGCGCTAAAGCGCTGTTTGTGGCGCTAAAGTTTCTTAATGTAGGGTGCGTTAGGCGCGGTGAAAAATCGTGAAACTCTAAGAAAAATCGTATCCGCGCCGTAACGCACCATTTTTGACAGTGCGTTACTGCTTATTTTTCTGAGATGAAGATAGAAAATCCTCTTTATTAAAAGGTTTTCTCCGCAGCGTATCCAAAGGAATTAAAAACTCACATTTTTTAATCTTTATATCCAACGCATCCATCACAAATCCCACATGAACGTAGCTAGCATTTTCATAGTCATTATGTTCGTAGCTCTTAATTTGTTCTTCCGTCAGTCCAGTTAAAGCCCCCAGTTCTTTCTCGCTCAGTTTCGCCGCTATCCGCGCTTTAATCAGAATTTGAGGTAAATAATAAAGGTTGTCCAGTTCTAGCACGATTGGCGTATGGCTATCGTGGGAGATGAGCATTTCATATTCCGCAATTTCAGCTTGCAGTTTATCCAGATGACATTGAGAAGCACTTCGTAAAAGTTCCCATCCGTCAGGGTCATTTTTTTTTCGTTCTTCATCTCTATCCATTGCAGCTATAGATTTTTGAAATCTCTCTGCAAGATGTTGAGTAAATTTATACTGTTGGTCGTTTTTAATCATGGTTCTCACCTCAATTAATCTATAGCAATGATATCTTGACAGAAACCTATGCGAGATAACAAGGATTGTGATAGGAGAAATCCGGGCAGGGCGTTCGCGCCAGCGTGCCGGAGGCATTAGCATTTGCGAATAAAAACCTGGCGTTTCCTGCAAAACAGTCGCGCAAATGCTTCGCCCCTACAATCTCATTTAACCCGTTTTAACGGGTTTAAGCTTTCAGCCGGAAATTTATTTCCGGGCAATTCCGCATTCAAGTATATATCTATGTAGGGGTGAAGCATTTGGGCGACAATTTATCCTGAAAACCCTAGATCTTTTATCCAAATGCTTCACCCTCCAGGATCTCTGAATACACCCTCATACAGCACCG
>DNGG01000258.1:2015-7563 GCA_003486675.1 Cyanobacteria bacterium UBA11372 | reverse complement strand
ATATTTACTGTCATTACGTAGCTACTGGGAATAATTAAGTCAGCCGGGGCGGGTTTATGGAGATATCTCATGTTTCCACAGATTGATTGGTAAAACCCGCCCCTACAACCTCAAAAATTAAACACAACCTTTGCTACCGGACATGATATAACGCACCATTTATATCATGTCCGTTGAATTGCCCATAATAAAAAAACCTCACCAAACAAGGCAAAAGTAAAAAGGCAAAAGGGAAAAGCAAGACAAAAATAAACATGGTTTGAAGACCCTAAATTTATTTATAGGGATTCATTTTTTACTTTTTACTTCTGACTTTTCACTTCTTAAGTAGTAGTTGCGTAGGGACACGGCATCAGAGATATCTCGGATAAACAGATAACGTTAATCCTGCCGTGTCCCGGCTTGTGATTATGGGTAATCGACAGGACATGATATTACCATATTTACTGTCATTACGTAGCTCCTGGGAATAATTAAGATGAAGGTGAACAAAATAGCTGAGCCACGCTAGGTTTAGTCACTTTACCCATAGCATTGCGAGGTAGTTCTTCAACAGCAAGAATTTGGGTAGGAACCTTATAAACAGCCAATCGTTCTTTTGCCCAACTTCTGAAAGTTTCTAAACTCAAATTATTTGCTGTTTTCAATACCAAAGCTGCACAAACTCGCTCGCCCCATTCTGCATCGGCAACCCCAACAACCGCACAATCTTGAATCTCTGGATGAGTCCGCAATACTTCCTCAATTTCCAAAGCCGAAACTTTATAACCGCCAGTTTTGATAATATCTACACTCATCCTTCCCAGGATACGGTAACTATCATTTTCCACGACGGCAAAATCGCCAGTGCAAAACCAACCATCGCGAAATGCTTTGGCAGTCGCTTCTGGTTTTTGCCAATATTCTAGAAAAACTCCTGGACTTTTGATTTGGATTTCTCCTGGGGTTCCGGGAGCGACTAAATTTCCCTTCTCATCTACTAATCTAACTTCGACGTCAGGTAAAGGTTTCCCTACATATCCAGCTAACCTTTCACCTTGTAAAGGATTAGATAAAGCCATGCCAATTTCGGTCATGCCATAGCGTTCCAGTAGAAAATGTCCGCTAATATTTTTCCATTTTTCTAATACTTGAACGGGTAAAGCTGCCGAACCTGAAACCATTAGGCGCATTTTAGCACAGCCATCGGACATACTTTTTTGGCGATCGCTATCTGCATTTTCCCAAGCGGCAATTAGCTTGACATAAATCGTCGGTACAGCCATGAATAAAGTTAAGTCACTATCGCTAATTCGATCCCAAACTTTTTGAGCATCAAATTTGGCGAGCATATGGCATTCGGCGCCCGCCCAGAGAGCGCAAGTTAGCACGTTAATAATGCCGTGAATGTGGTGTAGGGGTAAGACGTGTAGAATGCGATCGCTCGCCGTCCATCCCCAAGCAGAAATCAAGCTAGTCACTTGCGCCTGAATATTTTGATGCGTTGTAACTACACCCTTGGGTTTACCAGTTGTGCCGCTAGTATAAAGGATTAATGCTCGTCTGCTAATATCAATTTCTGGTAGCAAACCAACTTGTTCAGGCAGCGTTTCTGAAGTGAGAATAAATCGCAAATTCCGCTCTTGAGCAATTGGACGCAAAACAGCCTCAAAATCCGGATGAGCAATAACAATTGATGCGCCTGAGTCTGCGATTACATAATCTAACTCAGGTTTTGGATGGGAGACGCACAAAGGTACGGCTATCCCACCCGCACGCCAAATCCCCCATTGCGTAGCGACATATTGAAATCCTGAAGGTATGAGAAAGGCAACTCGCTGCTCTTGTAAATCTTCTACATTATCCAGAAGCTTGGTAGCGATTTGAGCAGACATTTGGAGCAAATTATGATATGTAAATGCTCCTTCACTGGCGACAATTGCGATTTTGTCTTCGTTTTGTTTGGCTCGGTCAATCAATGGCAGATTCACGTTATTTAACCAATTTATGCTGGTTACTCAAAGAATATCATTGCTTCATCGATTTGTTGTGCTGCGTCGCTACAGCTAAGATAGCAACTTGTCGTACTCCGCGTGTGAGCCAACCCAAAACCAAATCATAGTGTCACCTTCTAATTGACCCACTGCTCGATAACCTTTGCTAATTCGAGCCGAGTAGATAGGTAACTCTGGATGGACTTTTTTTAATCGTAGACTTGGATGATTTGGATTTTCCTTGAACTGCCGATACGCCTCGCGCGTCTGCTGTTGAATTTTTTTGGGCAAATTGGCAAAGGCTTTACGAAACTGGGCTGTAGTGCGCGACTTCACAATGTTTCTGGATCGAGTTCTTGAGTTTTACCTGCGCGATACTCAGCCATTGCTGCTGCTCCAAGTTTGGCAAGAGCATCTGGGGATTGGGAAAATGCTTCATCCCAGCGCAGATCGTCCTCAAGTTCTTCCAAGATCATGGCAGCGATCGCATCTTGTTCGCTGCTAGACAAGGTTTTGAGCTTAGCGATCGCTCTTTCAAGTAACTCGGTCATAACTACGCTACTTCCTTCAAAGCAATATTAATTATTATCTCTCATCCTCTAAGTTCTTAGACTTGTTAAACATTACGATCGGGCAATTTGAAGCGTACAGGGTTCGGGGATAGATTCACCTTCTGCAAGACACGCTTCCAAGTACATTTCAATTACTTCTTCACCGTTACGAATTGCTTCTTCACGAGTTTTGCCATGAGTGCAAGGCATAACAACGCGAGCGCTAAATTCTGGAATCGTGACTAGGAAAAGCCGATCTTCATCAGACCATTGAACGATCGTGCTGTATCGATTCATGAATCCTCGTCCTCCCTTAGCTCTTGGAGTTATGTTAATAACTGTGCCAACTGTTTTTTTACGTAGAGATGATTCCCATAGGCGGCGCGAGCGCTCCACAACCATTATCACCTAATAGCACGGAGCGATCGCCAAAATCTCTCACTTTGTAGCTTCTTCTTTGGGCGGATTCGGCGGACACCAAAATAGGTTTTTACTAGACACCCCAAGGTATTCCAGAATTCCGCGCATCACATCTGTACAGTGCATCCAATACCCTAAATCTTCGTACATCCGGTCCGGATTAAACTCCAAGTTATAATGCAGCACGTTGGGAAGATTTGAGAACTCGTTGGAAGCTTGCGGAGAAATTAGCAGCACGCGAAAAGGTTTCCCCTCACATTTTGATTCCAGTTTGCTCATCAAATCAATTACATACCCACGGTTGGTAACACCCGTGCGAATAAAAAGTGCTTTATCGCAATGTTTTAACGTATACCAGAACCGTTCCGCACGTGCTGTATAACGAACGCGCATTCGTTCATAAACGGGAAACATATTGTTAATTGGGTCATCTGTTTCTTCGACTTCATGGGCGAAGGATAACCCTGACCACTTACCGTGATATATCCTTCCGGCTTCATGATTGTAGTGCAAGAAAGCCGGATTCCACATGTCCTCAAAACCAGTCGCAATGATATCTGCGATATCGCCGAGATTGGTGGTTCGCGTCAAGTCAAACGGAAATGCTGGCCCATCGTACTGCATTTTATATAGAAGCATCCGAGCGGCACAGCGATCGCCTAAAGGTATAATCGCCACGCGACTAATGTCTGATAATTTACATTTGTACTCAAAAACCACGGAGGACTTGGGCGGCACTTTGACTCGACTTTCCAAGCCGTTTTTGCCAATCATCATCGTGCGAAATGGCTCGTCGGGATAAAGTGGGTCATCATAGACACCAGAGGGCATTCCTTTGAGAGCGCTGCGTACCTCCTTCCACATGGGATGGATGTTATATTCGTGGTCTGATTCGTTGATTATGCGGAGAGTGCTTTCGCTTTCTTTCAGCAGTGCTAGATGCCCGTCGTAATATAAACTTTCTGAGACTTTCGACGACAAAAAATTGAAAGCGGCGCTATATTCCACCTCGGTATTAGGTGGAATATCCACCATAGTTTCGATCGTTCCATTTTCTTGGACGGAAAAGAAGGGAACGCTTCCCTTCTGGGCATTCTTGGCAATGTAGACACCGGGCATCAATCCGGCTTGGCTTTGCAGTGCTGTTTGCAATTTCTGCCAGGAAGGGCTAATCGTGTAAGCAGATTTTGATGCATTAATCACCCGCAAACTCTTCTCATCCGGACAGGCAAAGACGTGGAAACCCGATTCATCTTGATAGACGGGTACTTCCTGCTTTTGCTGGGAAAATGTTTTTTCTTTTAACAAATTATTTTTATCGATCTCGAACAGATTGAGATCGATGGCGGCATACATGAGGCGATGTCCTGCCGTGTTGGGATGAGCATGGTCGAAGGATATGCCTGTTTTCCAACGTCCCTCCCCATTATCTAAGGCAGAAAGCCAATCGAGTACCGGAACGCCCCAGCTTAACATTCGGTTGTGAGTCTCCCACAGCAGCTGATGATGTTCTTGCGTGTAGTCCCCGTGGGGGTATACCCCGCCCAGAATTGGCATCGCGCCTAATTCTTTAGTCATTTTGATCAGTTGCTGCAATCCCCTTTCAAAACGGCGCTGCACCGCCTTTCGCTCGTGGGGGGGACAGTAAGCCAGCCCCTCATTGCCCAGAGAAAGGGCAATAATGACGACATCTGGTTGTTCTGGGGCGACAACTTGGGGAAACCTGTCAATTGTCGTGGTGACATTGGCACCCAATGCCGACAGATTTACCAGTTGATGCTCGTATTTTTCTTGCAATGCTTGCTCTAGACGCTTTGCCCAGCCTTTTAACAACCAGGCGCTACATCCCAATGCTACAGAACTGCCGATGACCGCAATTTTCAGTCCCTCAGATTCTTTACCTGCAAGCGTTTTGGTAATAGGTTCTTGGAGGTACCCGTAAGGCCAAGGCTGCACGTGACCGAACCAACCATCGTCCACAATAATATTTTCAGAGTCTATGGGTACCCAACGGTTTTGTCCCCAAGATTCCCATTTAACGCTGCCATCAGTACCAATTAGCACATACTTATATTCGATTCTGGGGCGGTCGTATGGCTGGGAAGCTGGATCGACTTCGATTTCAATGTCTGCCCACCATAAAGGGTAGCGATCGCCACTCGTGCGTAGATGTACGCATTTCCTTACATCCCACTCTCCCAATTGCGGCGTCGAACCCACGAGGGCAATGAATTCTCCCGTTTGCGTGAAAGCACTTACTTGGAATCGATACATATAGTTATTCTCTGTTTAAGGGTACGATACCAGATATAAAGGTTGATTCATCCCACCTTCCGATCTCGAAAGGTAACTTCACGTTAGGCAGCGCAAAGCAGAGGTGACGGTAACCTCAATACTCCTTTCACTCAAGGCGATCGCATAATTCAAAACTGCCCTGAGAGTATCATATATAACCCTCAAGGTTTGTCTCCCAGATTACCTTGAACCCTGATTCACTAACATAACCGCGAATTTTAGACAATTATTCCTTTTTAATAATTTAATTTAGAGATAATCAGGGCTGACGCAAGGGCGTTCCTATCACCTTTGTTTCTGCGTAGATCT
>DNGG01000258.1:0-1783 GCA_003486675.1 Cyanobacteria bacterium UBA11372 | reverse complement strand
ACGATTTTTCAGAGAAACCCGGATGGGTGCGCGTAAGTCCTGATAATTTGATTGCAAAAACAAAACCCGCGCTGGCGGGTTTTGCGAAGTTTTGATCGCAGTCTGCGGAGGCAGACTTTGTTTGTATAGCGACAGATTTTAATCTGTCGCTATTCCACTAGGCTGTTTTGTTGCCCGAATTTGGGATAATCTGGCGATCGCAAACCCCAGTAACACCACCAACAAAATAACAGTAAATATCGGCACAAAAATCCCCAATACTGACAAAACAACCGAACCAACAGATTCAATCGTTGCGAGCAATGGATTGGCAATTCCTCCAGTTGTTCCAGTAGAAAATAAGCGGGTGATATTCGTCAGACTTTTGATCGTCCCCGCCGAACCACCACCGGCAATAACTGCTACACTCCACTGTAGTAATGGATCGGTATGAGATAACAGGGAAGCTGTCATTACAGTGCCAGATAAAACGGCAATTGGTGTAACCAGAAAATCTAGTAAATGATCCACCCAGGGAATGTAGTAGCCTAGAACTTCAATTAAGGTAGCGATCGCAAACGCTGTCAGCGCCTCATAACTACCCATCCATTCAAATCCCGGTGCCAGGGTTAAATGCCCGGAAATTGCCGCTATACTCATCACCAAAGGCGGCACGAATATGCGAAAGCCACACGCGGCACTTAAACTAATACCAATACAAATACCCAACAAAATATCCATAGTCTTTTCTGATTCCCCCTCTCCTAGCAGGAGAGGGGGTTAGGGGGAGAGGTTTCCACTCACACTTTGGCAAATTCCCCAGCGGATCTACCTCCAACTCCCGACAGACTTGGTATCATATCGAAACCAGGGGCGGGTTTATATAGTATGTCTGTTGTCGGCAAAGATAGTCTGTAAAACCCGCCCCTACACTAATCGAAATATACGATAACTCGTTCACAAGACTGCTGTGGCGCCGAGTTCGAGAGCGATCGCATAGAGTATCTTTTGGTTTGCTAACAGTAACTGGTAGTTTTGCTCAATAATACTGCCGTGGAGTGGTTCTGCTACTGGGATATTTATACGCAATGATGAAGCGATCGCCCACAAAATCATTTTGTTTCCTAACAGCAGCAAGTGATTTTGCGTCACCAAGTCGCTACCACCTCCATTTGGTAAGCTTGGTATTAAAACTCCCAACTTTTTGGCAATGCCGATCAATATAGATCGAGTTTCACAGATCAGCTGCTGCTTCACCTCAAGCAGATCGCTATCTGCTGCAAATGGATAATTGCTGACTTCTACTCCTATTTTGGCGGCAATCTGTTCCAGAATCAGGCAATTTTCCAACAGTAGAAGGCAATTTTTCTCGAGCAGTTCTTGCTCGTTAGCAAGGGCTGGCATCTGTTGGTTTATACTGGTTTGAGCCAGCGCACCGCCCAGGCTAAACAACTCGTTTGCCAACCGAATCGCGCCTACTCCCGCTATTAAATCATTTGCCTTCATGGTATTGACCCTGGAAGTTTTATCTAGACCCAGATGTTGCTTTCAGTTGTGCCATCTATCTTTGGGAAGATAACAAGCTGAGATCGAGCTATTTCGCTATTTTTGTGCCATTTCTTCCTATATAAATGCAAAAATTGCCATATTTACCTGCAATTTTCGCAACTAAAGTGGGAAACGTCATCACCTGCTCGATAGAAAGCAATAGACCCAAAGTTTCGCCGCGATGGCTGAATCCTTGGGTCTTCAAACTAACTCAAATAACTTCAGGCTGGGTGCGATCTAATACCTTGACTTATTG
>DNGG01000521.1 GCA_003486675.1 Cyanobacteria bacterium UBA11372 | reverse complement strand
AATTTACATAAATTTGTGTTTAATTATATTTATTAATGATTGATTTTTGCTGTCCATGCTATGTTTTTTGACAGGGAAAAATTAATTTTCCTATTAATATAATCTCTGGTTCTATGGGCTGTAGATATTTTTAGGGTTTTGTAGGACTCCTACTAACATCTAAAATCAACAGGCCAATAGATAGACAAATGATGCTATTACACATGATTTCAGAGGTGTTTAGTTGCCTCATGTATAGAAAATAGAGGCAACTTTAGTAGTTATTTCAGTTGAAAAAGGAAGTTGAGCTTATGTTGCTAGAAAAAGCTAAAATTCAACATATCAATACCATTAGCCACGAAAGCAAAGTAGTTGTATTCGGTACAGATAGCGATGGCAAAATATGGTATACAGTCAAGCAAGATGGCTTTGAAGATAGCTATCTTAATGTACCAGCCGAGCAAAGAACAGGATGGGAAAATTGGCAAGAATTAATCTTTCCCGATGAAATAGATGACAAATCGGTAATTGATAAAGAAGCGGAAGAACTGACAGTTAAAGCTACGCCTACTCAATTTATTATTAAGTCGTGCTACAAAACTAAGAACCAATCAGCCGTAGCACCTGTACAATTAATATCAGCCCTCGGTCATGTATATGTTTTCCGCCAATCTAAGAGTAATACATTGTTAGTAGACCGCTTCGTATTGGATGGGCTAACTAACAAATTAACTCGGAAACTGGAAGTACGATTTAAGCGCAGCCGACAAAAATATCAACCTAGTGAAAGCATGAATAAAAATGGGAATGCGCTGCAAAACGTTGATTCCCTAGACTTCCGAGATCCAGACGGAAATTTCTTTTATGAACCTACTACGGAATTGTGCTTAGTAAATAACCTGCAAAATGGTTGGTTTACAGTAGTGCTAGTACCGACCAAAGAAAACGATCGGTATCGCTGGCATATTTTTGCTTATAATAGCAGCAATCAAAAAGTTGAAATGAATACGATTCTGGCTTCAGAAGAGGGACTTTTTGATCTCAAAGACTATACCTTATTAGAACCAAAATCAGAAGATGATGAAACATTAATCCCTCGCAGCATTCCCGGCATTATCAAACGTACATTCGATTTGACTGGGGCTAAAGTTACTGATGGATTGAGTGCCACAAAATACGACTTACAAACAGAAAAGAAAATTCCTGGCGGAGAGCTGCAATTAGTTAGGACAACTAGCCGTTTAATGCTGGTAGTTCCCACCAATAAAGGTGCAGCAGCAATAAGTTTTGCGATCGCCTCTGATGGAACTTTATCTGAAATCAAAGAAACCCCAAACTCAACTGTACTTCGCAGTAATGAACGGGAGATTTTATTACCTTTAAATACCCTGGAAGAAATTAAATCTATCGCCGGAGATACGCCACCCCAAGGCAAGATTATGGGTATAGAAAGAGGTAGCGACGATCCGGTTGAAGAAGCAGAAAATAAAATCAGAATCATCTCGGATACAGAGGTAGATTTAGAAGATGGCGATCAGGTAAAAATTCAAGGTACGCTGAGTTATAACGGCGTATATCAAGTCAGTCAGATCGATGCTAATACCTTTGCCATCAACAATAAATGGTCGAGTAGCGAATTAGGTTTTTGGGAAAAGCAAGAAGAAGATAAAAATCTAATTTTTGACGGTCAGATTAGCAGCTATCAAATTACAGCAGATGGTCAATTACAGATTAAAGCTTTTAATCACGGTCTAGAAAATGGCGATGAAGTGCAGATTATTGGTAGCCAAAGCCTAAACGATGCCTATCCTGTTATCAAAATTAATAGTCATAGCTTTGCGCTAGAACGCCTGTGGGGAAAAGCAGAAGCAGTCAACATCAAACTGCAATCTCGGAAACGTCGCGGCATTATTTTTGATGGTAAAGATGATTGTATTTCCATCAACGATCCGTTTGCCAACAATACAGAATTCACCATCGCACTCTGGGTAAAACCTGCAGCAATTAACACCGGACGTTTTCACGGATTTATTGGCAAACAAGGCGATAAATATCGCAAACCCGGATTGTGGATATCCGACAGTAATGGCGGATTGCATTACGATTCTTACGGTGTTGAAGGCAGCAGATATAGCGGGATATTAACTAACTTCTTTAATGCAGCAAATCAGTGGATTCATGTTGCTTGGGTGAAGCAAGGAACAGAATATAAATTTTACCGTAATGGCGAACTATTTGCTACTCAACCAGCCCCTCAAGAGTTTTACACCAAAGAGAGTAGTGAGTATTACATCGGCAAAGTAGACAATTTTTGGCATGGTGAAATAGCCGAGGTTCGCATTTGGAAACAAGCCAGCACTCCCGAAGATATTAAAAATACCCTGTACCTACAATTGACAGGTAAAGAAGTCGGTTTAGTAGGATACTGGCGTTTAGGTGCGATCGCAGAAGGTAAAGAACGCAAAACAGCAGATTTTTCCGTTAATGCTAATGATGGCATCGTCTACGGTGGCGCTTATGTAGGTGGAGTTACCCTACCCCGCAGTCTTGCTTCCCAAACATCACTCGTAGTTAAATACAGCAATCCAGAATTATTTGCTGTTACTCAACAAGAAACCTACGAAGAAAGCTTTGAGTTCAAAGTCAACAGCAATACAGCCATAGATATCAATAACGTTGATAACTTAAGCAATAAGATTTTCTTGATGTCTTATTGGGGGAAAACTAGCCGCAGTTCCCAAGAGAAAATCCCGTTTTCCGCAGTGCAGAATCAATTTCAAAATTTGGGTGATGGTTGGTATCTTGCCTCTTGTCGCTTTACCGTCCCCGAAAATATTTCTATGCTGCGCTGTTTTGAAATTGCTCAAGTGCGGGGAACTTGGAACTCCCTGGAAATTCGCAAGCATCGCATCCGCTTAGTCTCTGATGCAATTACTGAAGCTAAGTATAACGATACAGTGACTTTAACTAGCATTGTCGATCGCTATGCAGCTTTAGAAACAGACTCAAAAATATTCGCCAGTAAAGAAGGTGAAGAATCTCGCCTACTCAAAGAAAAATTGCGGCTAGAAAAAGAATTAGCGCAACTAGCTTCAATTCCTAAACTCCAGCAACGGTTAAACGAATTGAAATGGTTCGGTTTCAGGTTGGTATTTGAAGAAGCTTCTCTACGGAATATTTACGAAACTGAAAAAAACAATCCCCTCAATTACTGGTGTCGGCTTAAAAATGGCTTAAATCCCGAAAATGGTTATGGGGCGGATAGCTATATGTATCGCGCTCATCCAACCAATGTCCAAGTTGCCAACTACGAAGAAAATTTGCGAGAATATTGGAAATTTGAATTAGATGGTAGCGGATACTACCGCCTCAAAAATGGCCTTTCTCCAGAAAATGGCTACGGTGAAGATTGTTATCTTCATCGCCAACATCCTACTAATGTAGGAGTCGCTACACAAGATAACAATTGGCGACAATTTTGGAAATTAGAAGCTCAAAATAATGGATATTACCTGCTGAAAAATGGCTTAAATCCAGAAAATGGTTATGGCAGCGATTGTTACCTATATCGGGATCATCCTACCAACGTCATAGTTGCCAATAATAACGGTAATTTGCGACTTTCTTGGAAGCTAGAAAAAACCGCAAAGGTGGCATACCCCAGCAAAATTAACGATGCTGAAGCTGCTTGGAGTGAAAAATTAGCCGAATTACAAAGAACGCAACAACAGATAGGTTCCCTTGAAGCTTTCTTGCAAATGGGAGTTGCCAGGAAAGCTGATTTAGAAGCACAGCTAGCCAATGTAAATAATCAACTCAATCAGTTGCGAAATGAACTCAATCAACTCAACACTAAATTGCTGGCGGCGATTAAAAATATCCAGCTAACTCCTCAATCTATGCCAGTAGTGCATAAAGTAACAAAAGGCTCGCAAGCTGGACTAGAAACCGCCGGAGGAATGTTAGAATTTGTGCGATCGGGTAGCCGCATCAGTGCCATAGAAACTTGCGAAGGTAACGTCCAATTAAGTTACTTTGATACTCAAGGACGAATGCGGTTAACAAATTATGATGCTACTTCAGATAGCCGTAATATTGCCTTTGAACAATGGATGCCTGAACCATTGCGAACTTGTCTCAACTTCAATAACACTAACAGCTTAGTGGAATTAAATGCTCCGATTTTAATTAATGAAGAATGGACAGTTGAAGCTTGGTTTTGCTATCCGTTTAATGACAACCTAACTTGGCGCGTTTTAGTCAGCGATGCTAATAGCATTGATAACCAAATTGTAGTTTACAACCAAGTGCAATTAGGCACTCGGATTAATGGTTTCTTCCATGATAGTGGCTACAGCTTGGAAAATCTATCTTCAGGCTGGCATCATCTCATAGCGATGGGCGAAGGTACAGGCGATAAAACTACCACTACCTTCTATATAGACGGACAAAAAGTAGGAGTACCAATTGTCGCCAAACCATCAATTAGCTTGAACGGACAGAAGGATCATCTAGTATTAGCACCGGAAAGTATCCCGGTTGGCAATGAAATCACCATTAGTTTTTGGGCAAAAGGTGACACTTCCCTGCCCAAAGAAACCTCAATAATTGAAGCCGTTGATGATAAAAAAAGACGAATTTTAAATATACATTTACCTTGGTCTAACGGCAGAATTCAATTTGATTGTGGTAGTGATGGCAAAGATTTTGACAGCATTGAAAAAGCTGCCGAACAAAATGAATATGAAGGCATCTGGACGCATTGGGCATTTGTGAAAAGTGTTGGACTGGGAGAAATGTCAATTTACCGGAATGGTATCTTATGGCATACTGCCACAGGGAAAACTAAACCTTTGCCCAAAACAGCTCAAGTCAAAGTAGGCAGGCTCGCAGTAGAAGATCGGTGTTACTATCATGGAGCGATCGCAGATCTCAGAACCTGGAATCGCGCCCGCACTCAAGAAGAAATTCAATCCGATTTTGGCAAAACTCTCAAAGGCGAACAAAATGGGTTAGTAGGATATTGGACATTTGCTAACAATGCCGCGACAGATTCCAGTTCAAGCAAACGGGATGCAACTATAGTTAGTACGCCGAAATTTGAAACCATTTTAGGCCGCAGTATCGGACAAATCCAAATTATTGGCAATCAAAAAACTGGCGGTCATCAAAGCGGAAAAATAGCAGAAATCAGGATTTGGGCAATGGCGTTGAAGCCAGAAGAAATTGAGATTAATAGTAAAATCTTGCTCAGTGGTAATGAACCAGGACTACTAGGATATTACCCACTTAATGAAGCTACAGGCACAGAAGTTCGAGATGCTACAGGTAGCGGACGCAACGGCACAATTCAAGGCGCAAGTTGGTGGAATTGCACCGCCGTAATCGGCAACCTGGGAAATAAAGTTCTCCAATTTGATGGTCAGAATGATTTCATTTCTGTACCTGCCTTGAATGCCGATTTTTCCCAAGGTTTAACCGTAGAAGCTTGGGTTTACTACAACAGCTTCAATAGTTGGTCGCGGTTGATGGATTTTGGCATCGGTAGGGGTCAAGATAATATCGTTTTCGCAAATCCAGGAACCACAAACAATCTCGTTTTAAATATTCGTAGGGGGTCTGTAGATACTCAAATTCAAGCATCTGGAGTCTTGCAAACAGGTGTATGGATGCACCTAGTGGGAACTGTAGATGCAGCAGGTAATGCCAAACTCTACAAAGATGGGCAACTAATTCAAAGCGGACAAATAAATCTTCCCAATAATGTCAATCGGACTAGCAATTACATCGGCAAGAGTAATTGGGCTGAAGATGCTTACTTCAACGGCAAAATGGCTGAATTTCGGTTGTGGAAAAAAGCCCGCACCATAGAAGAAATTCAAGCAGCGATGAACGAACCCCTCACCGGACAACAAACAGATCTGGTGCTTTACTTACCTTTGAGTGAAACTAAGCCCGAAGGTACAGCACTCAAGACTCCCAATGTTGTAGGTAGTAACTCTGGTACGGTGAATCAAGCGATCGTCGTTGCTGACAACACCCTGCCAATTGGTAGTAGTGCTTTAGTTAGTTGCGAATACAGTACGGTTAGCATCGATCCAATCACCCGACGCAAATCTGCATTAATGCGGCGTTTCTTTGCTTACCCCGCTCTCAATGGTGTTAACTTACTGCCCGATAAACGGATTGAACAACTCAATCTGAAATGGATTGGTAACGCTCAATTTGCGCCTACTTTATTGGGTTATATAGAAGGACCACCTCCCATTCCTAGCGAAAACCTGACAGAATCAGACGATTATAATGGTGCAACTTCTGTCGAACTCACCATATCAGAAGATGTAGAATTTAGCTGGAATCGAGCGCAAGAAAGCGGTTTAGGTTCAACTATTGACCTATTTCTTGGCGTGGATACACAAGTTTTGACAGGTGGGGGTGCCGGTGCGATTACTCTGAAAAAAGCAGGAGCAATTGTTGGCGGAGCAGGCAACCTTAACCTCAATTACCAATTCATCAACGAAAGTAATATTACTTCTAGTTCCTCTCAACAAATGACCGACAAACTGGAATTACGAGGAACCCAAGAAACATCTGCTAAGTTCTCTCACTTGGGTAAGCGATTTATTCCCAAAAATGTCGGCTATGCTTTGGTGATTTCCAGTTTGGCAGATGTATTTATTACCAAACTAGCTCGTAGTGGCAAAATGGTCGGTTATCAAGTTCAGCCTGTTGAGGGAATTTCCCCAGATGTCAATACCATCACTTTCTTAATCAATCCCACTTACACCATGAATGGTAGTTTGGATGGCTTAACAGGCAGTAATGCTACTAGCGATCGCTTTTTCCGGCACGTTCCCGAAATGCGAAGTCAGTATGGATCTTTGTATCCTGCCAGTTATTACCGTCTGCAAGAAGCCTACGATCTTAAACAGCAAATTGAACGAGAAGACAAGCGGCGAGAATCCTATTTTTCCCAGTTTAATGTCAGACTGATCGATGAAACTTCTTTAGACAGAGAAGTTGGTAGTGGAGAAGTTCCGCTTGGTATTTCCTTGGAACGAGAAGAAGATAAAGCCACCACTGACACCACCACTGACGCAGGAAAGGAAGCTTCCCAACAACCACAACTCGATAAATTCAACCAAGAGTTAGAAAATAGCACCCAAAAACAATCAGAATTAGCCAAGAAAAAGAAAGAAGAAATTAAATCCAAGATTAAGGATTTGGAAAAACGCTACCAAGCCACCGATAGTTTCGCAGGTTGGCAAAAGCGCATGGAAGATATCCTGGCTCGCTCTGGAAAGCGCAATATCGTCAACACCTATGTTTGGGATGCAGATGGTGGTTTGCGGGCGGAAGCTCAAAGTTTTGCTAGTACCGTAGAACACACTATTGGTGGCTCCTTTACCTTAGAGGCTGGGTTTGGATTTTACGGAGATTTTGACATCGGACCACTTGATAGTGAATTAACTGCCTTAGCCACTGTGAATATGACTCAAACCATGACTAAAACTGAGGTTCGCAGTAAGGGCATTCAGTTAAATATCGATCTTAGTGGGGTCGAAAGTAAGGGAATTACTGATTACAACGATTACCCCATTCTACCTGGAGAAAAAGTCGATCGCTATCGGTTTATGAGCTTCTATCTCGAGGGTAGTAACAGCAACTTCTACGACTTTTTTAACTATGTCGTTGACCCAGAATGGCTGCAAAGTAACGACGAAGAAGCCCGCGCTTTGCGTCAGGTAATGGTAGGTAAACCCAACAAAGCTTGGCGAGTTCTGCACCGTGCTACTTATGTAGAACGTCCAGCTTTGATGGGCTTTGGGCGGGATCTTCGTTCCCTCAAAAAAGAAGAAGAAATCGACGCAATTAAGAAGTTGACTAAAAACCAGCAAGCCCTGGAAGAAAAACTTGATAAAATTCTGGCTTTACTCAAGGAGAAATTAGTGTAATACTTCTTGATTGACTCTTTGTCTAGTCGTTAAGACGCCGGAGAATTTTCAATATTTTATCCTTTGCACGGTCTTTTACCGTGCTTTTTTTTGGCTGCATAATTAATACCAAATCCAGGTTGAATGTGAGTTCTATACTCAAACCATATCGTGGAATATAAATTTTCTGATAAACAGAACTTACGCATCCTTGCACTGAGCAGGCGGGACGCCTACCCCACAAGAATTGCAACTATCTTGTGGGGTGGGCATTCTGCCCGCCATATCTTGAAATTTACACAGCCAATGCTGGATAATCTGTGTAACCCTGATCTAAATTATTGTCTCCCATCCCGTAAAATGTTTTGGGATTTGGCTGATTCAATTCTGCATCTACTGCGAAGCGTTGAGGTAAATCTGGGTTGGAAATAAATAACTTGCCAAAGGAAACTAAATCGGCATCGCCAGCGGCAATAACTGTATTTCCTTTGGATTTATCGTAGCCGCCATTGCTAATAATTGTACCGTTGTAAATTGGACGGAAAATAGGCAACACTGGATTGATAACTTCCCGCGTTGCTAAATCTTGTTCGTTGGGTTCCATCAAGTGGATGTAAGCTAGGTTATAGCGATTTAGGGCATCGATAACATAACTAAAAGTTGCCTTGGGATTTGAATCTTGCATCCCGTAGAAACTGTTGCTGGGGGAAAGTTTAATACCCACGCGATCGCTTCCCCAAACACTCGTCACCGCGTCCATCACTTCGAGCAAAAAGCGGGCGCGGTTTTCTATCGAACCGCCGTATATATCGCTACGTTGATTCGAGCCATTTTGCAGGAATTGATCGATTAAATAGCCAAACGCGCCGTGCAATTCAACACCATCAAATCCGGCTTTCATTGCATTTTCTGCTCCTTGGCGGAACTGGGCGACAATCTCTGGGATTTCCTCAGTTTCTAGAGCGCGAGGTGTATTTATATTTACTTTGCCGATGGGAGTGTGGAGAGAGCCTGTGGGTGCGATCGCGCTAGGTGCAACGGGCAATTCCCCATTCAGCAAAGCAGGATGAGCCACGCGCCCGCTATGCCATAATTGCAAGAAAATCTTACCACCCTTAGAATGAACTGCTTCTGTAACTTGTTTCCATCCATCCACCTGTTCGGCTGAGTAAATACCAGGGCAATTCATGTATCCATTGCTCAGAGGAGAAACCATTGTGCATTCAGTCACAATTAATCCAGCAGATGCCCGTTGAGCATAGTAAGTTGCCATTAAAGAATTGGGAATTGAATTAACAGCACGTAAGCGCGTCATCGGTGCCATTACAATACGATTGGGTAAGGTATAAGCACCGAGTTGGACAGGAGAGAAAAGATTATTTGTGCTAGTCATATTGTCTTAGGTTGATTAGAGTATTCCGATTGCCAAGATTTTAACTTCCCTATCTGGATCAATTAGACGTTACAACGCTCTATTTGTCACTGTGTCCTATTCTTGTGAAAAATGTTTTAATCTGCCAAATGGAGAAACCTGGTTTCTTTAACAATACTTTCACCATTTTTATCAAACACCCCCAGGCTAAAGCCTGGGGCTACACAAACAAAGCCCACCTGCGTGGGCTGAAATTATAGCCCGCGCCAAACAGCCCCAGGCTAAAGCCTGGGGCTACACAAACAAAGCCCACCTACGTGGGCTGAAATTGTTAAAGCCCGCATAGGCGGGCTTTGTTTGTGTAGCGGCACCCTTCAGGGTGCCGTATTTTGGCTGAAATGCCCTATGCCCTAATAATAACTTCCGGACTTGCGATGATGCACCGCAGTAACGCCATCAGATTGAAGCACTTTACCATCTTCTGCCACAGCATAAATTAGCCAGTGATCGCCGCATTCCATCCGATTTTGTACGGTGCATTCGAGATAAGCAAGCGCGCCGGAAATAATGGCACAACTGTTTTTAGCTTCAGTCGTTTCCAGATCGGCAAAACGATCTTCACCAGGGGCAAAAGATTTCATGAAATGCTTTCGGATTTGTCGCCCTTCTGCCAAGATATTCAACACTAATTTATCGCCAACGTGGGTCATTGATTCAATTGCTCGATCTTTGGCGACGGCGACGGTTAAACCGGGAGGATTAAACGTAGCTTGCGATACCCAAGAAGCTAACATTGCACTTTCAGCATCGCCTTTTTTAGTCGTCATAACGCAGAGGGAACCCAAAATTCGTCCTACTGCTTGTTCGGTACGCGCTGCTTGAGACTCGCCGACTGCTTGGCGGATGGGTCGAATTTTTTTGGCGCGTTTGAGTGTTTGGGCGAAGTCTGTTCCCGCTTCTTCGCACATTTGTAGCGTGGCGTCGGTGGGTTTAAATTTAACCCGAATGGTTTCAAAACCCAGTCTGTAACCTGCGTCTTTGAGCTTTCCTTCGAGTAAGTCTACTGCTTCTCCACTCCAGCCAAAAGAACCAAATACACCTGCTAATTTAGTTTTAGCAGCACTAGATAAAACGATTCCCAATGCGGTTTGAATTTGGGTTGGTGCGTGCCCCCCCAGGGTGGGAGAACCGATAATAAATCCATCGGCTTTTTCAACTGCGGCTTGAATTTCTGCTGGTTCGGTAAATTCGCAGTTAATTGATTCTACACTGACACCTGCTTTGGTAATGCCGTGAGCGATCGCTTGCGCCAACGCGGCTGTATTTCCATACGCCGACGCATACAACAGCGCCACCGTTGCTTCCCGTTCCTTTTCCTGCTGGCTCCATTTCTGATAATCTTTGGTTAGATCTATCATTCCATAACGCACTAAGGGGCCGTGACCTGTAGCATAAAATTTAGGCTCAAATTCGCTAAATTTATCTAACGCGGTTTCCACTTGACGCGCGTGGGGTGCCATCAAACAATCGAAATAATAGCGCCTGTCTTCATTAAATGTACTTGACCCTTCATCAAATACTTGATCGCCGCAAATATGCGCGCCAAAAAACTTATCGGTATACAGAATATTTGTTTTTGGGTCGTAGGTACAAAGCGAATCAGGCCATCTTGGAGTCGGCGTCAGAATAAATTTTAAATGATGGCCTTGACCTAAATCTAAACTTTCTTCACCCCGGACTACGTTGATTCTCAAATCCAAGTCTGGCAAGATGCCGCGTAATGCGATCGCACCCGGATTAGAACAGATAAATGTAATTCCCGGTGACATTTCTAGCAATGCTTTTAACGTCACGCCCCGGTTAGGGTTAACGTGTCCCAAAATTACGTAATCTATTTTTTTCGGATCGAAGCGTTGCTGCAATGCTGCCAAAAAGATTTCCGTAAACGATTCTCCCGGCGGATCGATTAAGGCGTTTTGGGTTCCTTCAATCAGATAAGTATTCGCCGTTGTTCCCCGTTGCAGCGCGTATTCGATTTCAAACTTGAGTCGATCCCAGGTGCGCGATCGCATCACTCTAGTATCTGCCTCTACCGGAAAAACTTGTACATCCCGTTTTTTAATTGCTTGCATAGATTTCCTTGATTGGTAATGGGTAATTGGTAATAGGTAATTGGTCAAATATGCCATTACCTATTATCATTTCATTCTTTATGTCTCAATCGACCATTCGTTTCTACTAAACTCAGCTTTTCTATATATTCAGATGCTTCTTCTGGTGAGAATTCCTTCAATCTTTCGGCAATCCGCTTTTCTGGATCGATGCCATTGAAAGTTGGCGGTAACCACACGCGCACCACTAGCAGCATTGCCATGACAATCAAAAAGGCGCAAGTGGCTAATATTTGAGTCCATTCAGCTTCTAAAATTCCTCGCACGATCACTTCTCGCAATGCCGATACAATCGACACTTCCACCGCTACGCCGATCGATACTCGTTGTTCTTGCAAGTAAATAATCAGCAGCCGGAATAACTCGACTAAAATTAACAGAAATAAAATATCTGAAGTGACTTCTTTAAAGTCCAAGGGAGGTAACAGCGAGTAAAACATTCCTCGCAACTGTATCAGCATGAAGCAGAATAGGCCGATACATAAAGAAATTACAATTAAATCTTGAATGCCTTCCAGCATTTGCACGATCCGCTGGCGATTCAACCATTCATTTCTCATCGGTTGCTGCATATCAAATTCCTCTTGTTTGTTTGATTGCTATCTAGTTTACATTTAATTTCGTTTATAGCTTACGCTTTGATACATAAAACTTTTCTATATATTCCATCAATACCAAACAAGTGTTTGTTCGCAACAGGACTGACGCAAGACGATCCTAGAAACCGGGTTTCTGCGTAAATCTTTAGTTTCCCAGCAACGATTTTTCATAGAAACCCGGTTTCTTTGCGTAAGCGAAGTAGGGGCACGGCGTCAGCAAGATGCGATCGCTGGAATAGATTTTCTCATGCCGTGCCCCTACCCCTCTTTTGGAATATTTTGCTGGCTTGAAACACAAAATATGCAAAATGTCAACAATTGGTAATTGGTAATATCAAAAACCAATTACCAATTAGCAATTAGCAATTAGCACGCTTAGTAGTGATTTCCAACCTTGCGGTGGTGAACTGCTGTCAGTGCATCGGGTTTAGATACGCGACCCGATTGCACGGTACTATAGACAATCCAGTGGTCGGTACACTCCATACGGCTAACAACTTCGCATTCCATGTAAGCTAGGGCATCTAACAGAATGGGAGAACCGTTTTCAGCACGTTGGGTTTTAATTCCGGCAAAACGATCTGCACCGGGTGGGAAGCGCTTGAGGAAGTGCTTCATCAGCGCTTGGTAATTCGCTTCTTCCAGTACATTTAATACGAAGCGATCGCCCACGTGCATAATAGATTCGATCGCCCGATCTTTTGCGACAGCAATGCTAACCCCCAAAGGTTGGAAACTCGCTTGCGACACCCAAGAAGCTAACATCGCCCCGGAAACATCGCCTTTTTGAGCGGTAATAATGTACAATCCACCGCTGATCCGACCTAGCGCTTTATCTAGTTCGTTATCGAGGGATTTCATTTGCTTGATGCTGCGATCGCGTGTCAGCCATTGTCCCATGTCTGTACCCGCTTCTTCGCATAGCTGGTAAGTCCCCTCCCCTGGAGTCTCGGTAATCCGAATCGGCTGGAATGATTCTATCAATCCCAATTCGCGGAACTTATTCCGCAAGGTGTAAACCGATTCATCTTCTCCACCGCCGGATTCGCACAAACCGATGCTTTGTTTGGCTTTCGCAGCTGCCAAAATTGTACCGATTCCCGCTTGAGCATTGGCACTTGCCGATACTGGCGGCATACCGATAACGATACCAGCCGCGCTGCTGACTAATTCTCTAATTTCTTGCTGATCGGACGCTTTTAAGTCCATCATTTCTACAGCGACGCC
>DNGG01000599.1:14285-15990 GCA_003486675.1 Cyanobacteria bacterium UBA11372 | reverse complement strand
GTCAGGTTATCGGTAAAACCCGCCCCTACAATCCTGCTCCTCTGCTCACCTGCTCCCCTGCTCACCTGCTCACCTGCTCCCCTACCAGTGCGTCGCAGTCCAAAGGCGATATTGTCATAGACACTCATGTGGGGATAGAGGGCGTAGTTTTGGAACACCATTGCGATATCCCGTTCCTTGGGGGGTAAGTCATTCACAAGCGTTTCGCCCACCCAAATATTACCGCCGGTTAATTCTTCTAATCCAGCAATTAACCGCAGTAGGGTACTTTTACCGCAACCTGATGGCCCTACAAGTACCATAAATTCACCATCGTGGATAGTCAGGTTGATGCGACGTAAAACATTGGTACTTCCAGAAGAGGAGGAAGATGTGTCAGATGCGCGAGCTATTTCATCGCCTTTGAGGGGGAGGGATTCTGCTTGTACTGGAATGACTGCACGTTCCCCTTTACGAGCGGAATAGCTTTTGTAGACGTTTTCTAGAACAACCTGTGCCACGATGGTTTACCGTTTCCTTTGCCAGCTGGGGAATTTTCGCTAGTCTTTCCCCGATCCAATCGTACTTTGAGATGTATAGCGATCGCACTTGAGTAGTTAAAATTATCAGATCCTGAGAAACCGGGTTTTTTCCAAAAACCCGGTTTCTGAGCAGAAAAACACTTTAACAAGCACCGATTCGAGTCAAGACAACGTAGATTGTTTTGGCAACGATCGCACAATCATACCAAATACTCCACCTTCTTTGATATCGTAGATCGAGCGCCACTACCGCTTCAAAATCTTGCACCCCAGATCGACCATTTACCTGCCATTCTCCAGTTAAACCGGGTTTAACGTTTAACCGCTGCCAGTGATAATCGCTGTATTGAATTACTTCATCGGTGGTGGGAGGACGAGTGCCAACTAAGCTCATTTCTCCCAGCAATACATTCCAAAATTGGGGAAATTCATCCAGACTGGTTTGACGCAGAAATCGACCTACCTTCGTCACGCGGGGGTCTTTTTGGTTCTTAAAAATCAGCCCCTTCGCTTCGTTAGGAATTATAGTTTTGAGAGAATCTGCATTTTTTACCATTGACCGGAATTTCCAAATTTTGAAAGGTTTGCCATAAAGCCCGTAGCGCTTTTGGCTGTATAAAATCAAACCTGGACTATCTAATTTTATCGCAACGGCAATGGGAATGAATAGCACAGCTAGGATGAGCAATCCGACTAAACTACCGACAATATCCATCAATCGCTTAGAAAGCGATCGCGTGGAGGGATGAGGAGTTTTAAATTTTACAGGAAAAGATAATGTATTCATTGATGCGATCGCTCCATCCAGGTATATGCTGCTCCATCTGTGGGAAGTAGGCAAGGGTTAAAGGCAACATCAGTGTCCTCAGCAACTCGGTTTGGCAAAAGTTACCGGATTTCTGGTTATGCGGTTGATTTACTGCTACCTGCCGAGGGTATAGTGTCCCAGAGGCGGGTTTTACAGACAATG
This sequence comes from Cyanobacteria bacterium UBA11372, assembly GCA_003486675.1. Classification (GTDB taxonomy): domain Bacteria; phylum Cyanobacteriota; class Cyanobacteriia; order Cyanobacteriales; family Aerosakkonemataceae; genus Microseira. Next base: position 14,499 of record DNGG01000599.1, on the reverse strand, counting down.
TTAGCCTTCGGTAGATATTTCATCTAAACCCCGCTCCTAGAAACCAGGTTTCTGGGTAGGGACAGGGCAATCAGAATATTTCGGATGCCTTGTCCCTGCAATATGCCAGACGATTTTTCAGAGAAACCTGGTTTCTTTGCTTAAGGTTTCTTTACTCATATCTTGCACCTGGGTTAAGACCTTAGTTTCTGGCAAATAGCTAAACTTGAAAGCC
>DNGG01000599.1:13886-14041 GCA_003486675.1 Cyanobacteria bacterium UBA11372 | reverse complement strand
GGTCAAGAAACAAGGGTTTCAAGACTTGTTGATAATCGTGCAAGCTCTAAGTTTAGGTAATATTTCAGAGAAGCCCGCCTGATTGCAGGCAATATCGATTATGTTTCAGTTCATTCGGGCAATATTTTTGAGTTTTTGCGTAGGAGTTCCAAGTA
>DNGG01000599.1:13412-13646 GCA_003486675.1 Cyanobacteria bacterium UBA11372 | reverse complement strand
AACAGGCCATAAAACTGTTGATATAATCAAGATTACTACAACTAGGAACTTTTCTTCTGAATTCAGTTGAGTATCTTTCTGGAAAACGGCTAGCCAGGTGGTGAAAAAAGAACGGGCTATCAACAGGTAATAAATGATGCAAGATCCTAGAATGTATTTCAACATTTTGGCTCCTTTTTTGGGAAAGTTTGTGAAAAGAGATAGGGTGGTAGATTTCATCTATCTCTTGTTGCG
>DNGG01000599.1:11681-13198 GCA_003486675.1 Cyanobacteria bacterium UBA11372 | reverse complement strand
TGCGATCGCGTTCGCTAACGCTTGCGGATGCGCTCAGCGTGCCTCTGGCATATCGCACTCCAATTGTATGCCGTGCGATCGCGCTCTTCTTTCATCAATTAGTCGCAATATCCTACAATGGATAACTGAGAGCAAGTAGGAGAACAAAAATAGCGAATCATACGAGTGAAATCCTCCCAGGAGAAGGTAGAGTTGGACGCTACGGTGAGTTACTTCAAGCTGGACGCAGAGGCGATAATCTGACGCCGCATCATATTCCTTCCAATGGATTTATGGTTGCTAAAGTTCCTGGGTACACAAGAGAAATGGGTATTGCTATCATGATGGAACACCCTTTACCAGGTAAGGGAGGTCGTCATCGACAGACTATTTCTTACGGACAACGAACCGATCTAAGCTTGTCACCAAGAGAAACACTAGCTAGAGAGGTGAGGGATGTGCGAGTAATTTATCGCCGTCAGGGACTCTACACACGACAAATTCGGCAGAGTTTGCAGCAAGTTATTAGCTTAAACAAGTCAGCTTGGTCAGGTGTTTTTCAGAAGGAAGGGGAGAGCTAATGAAAGAAAATAACTGGATGAGGATTCTAGCAGCTAACAAGTTGATGCGATCGCCTGATGAAGTGGCAGCGTTTGAAAATGCTTTAACCAAACTTGCTGAGAATCCTAATAATGAAGATTTGCCAGAGTTACATCTGATTTTAGATGAGCGGTGCGAACAACCAGAAGTGATGTTTAGCCTCATCCATTTTATAGAAAATTTTGAGGTAGAAGCGCAGTTACAAGCCTTTATTACGGTTGTACCGCAATTGATTGTTGTCGCTCCTGATTGGACAAGAATACTCCACAGTCGCATTTTGAATGATGAGGCTACCTGCCGCTTGTACGGAGAGATGTTACATTCAATCAACACTGAAAACCCCCATTTTATTCGTCAATTGCTAGAAGAAAGTGCCAACTATCGGCTGAATTATCAAGATTCATCAATTGAGTTAGCTGGACAAGTCCAGTAAAATCGCATTCCGGTTAATTGCCCAAGGCGATCGCACTCGAATTGTATGCCGTGCGATCGCGCTCTGATCGCAACTGTTTTCGTTAAGATTAGGACAGGTAATTGTGACATCAGCAAAAGGAAAAATAAATGAATGTTGAACAAAGTATGACGCTTGAGAGTTTAAGAAACATCTCAGTAGAAGAGTTTTTGAACCTGCTACGTCAGAAATCTGCGATCGCTGTGCAATTTGCCAACGGTGAATCGCCGATTGTACAGGCTAAGGTTGAACTAGCGCCGTTACCCATATTGGATGGGTATGTACCGGAGGGTTGGAAAAAGGGAATTTACGAGCATTGAAATGACCTTGGTATTTTTAGATGCTGGAATTTTCATCAACGCTTTGCTCAGGAGCGCAGTGATAGAATAGAAATATTTAACCCAAAACATGAGAAAATGTCGATTCAACCTGTAATTGCCGAACATATTGAAATCACTCCTGGTGTGTGTGGTGGTAAGCCGCGTAT
>DNGG01000599.1:1666-11486 GCA_003486675.1 Cyanobacteria bacterium UBA11372 | reverse complement strand
GTGTGTGGTGGTAAGCCGCGTATTGCCGGACATCGAATTAAAGTGCAGGATATTGTAATTTGGCACGAAAGGATGGGAATGTCTCCAGACGAGATTGTGTATCATTATCCGAGCATTAATTTGGCTGATGTGTATGCTGCTTTGGCGTATTATTACGACCATATGCAAGAGATTAGACAACAGATTGAAGAGGGGGAAGCATTTGCTAGGGAAATGGAGGCTAAAACTCCTTGTCTAGTTCAGCAAAAACTAAGGAATCGCCACGATAAAATTTAGTAAGGTCATACTGGAGATGTTAGTAGAGGTTTGAACGATGCAAATTGAAGACTACTTCGATTTTTTAGCTCCTAACGATATACGCATTAAGGGAACAAGGGTAGGAATTGAAACAATTCTCTATGATTTCATTCATCGCAAGCGGACACCGGAAGAAATTGCTCAGAGTTACCGCACTGTAACGCTAGAGCAAGTCTATGTCACTATTGTTTACTACCTGCACAATCAGGAAGCTGTTAGCAAATACTTGGCTGATTGGATGGACTTTGCTCATCAACAACGCAAGGCGCAAGAGTTAAATCCCCCACCTGCTCTAGTTTGGTTACGGCAAGAGTTAGCCAAGCGCAAGCCGACTTCTGAAGAACAGGTTGCAATACAAAAGTAAACTCATGACACTCCGCTACCTTATGGATGAAAATGTCGATCCTGTCTATCAAATTCAATTGCTAAGACGGAATCCCAGTTTAACTGTTGTATCAGTTGGCGATCCAGGTACACCCCCTAAGTCAACGCTAGATCCAGATATTCTCTGCTGGTGCGAAGAACATGGTTTTGTGCTAGTCACAAATAACCGTAGTTCTATGCCAGTACACCTAACCGACCATATAAATCAAGGTCGTCATGTTCCGGGAATTTTTATTTTGAATCCCAATTTGAGCATGGGTCAAATGATTGACAACTTGATTGAGATTGCTGAGGTGTCACCAGAAGATAAATATCAGGATTTAATCATCTATCTGCCAGCAATTTGAGCGCGCGATCGCATTCCCATCAATTTCTAAATGCGATCGCATTCGGGTTTCGTCTGGTAAAGTTGCGATCGCACTTGAATTATATGCAGTGCGATCGCGCCTCCCTCATCAATTAACTGATGCTGGAATCCAAAACTTTCTGTTGCTGTTTGCGTTTCAGCAGCGCACCAGTCCCTAAAGCACCAAATGTCAGTAAACCTAACCCAGAAGTAGGTTCGGGAACTGATTTAGGGGGTTCAGGAGCAATATCTGCCTGGGTAAACCCTGAATAGCGAACATGCGACTGAGAAAAGTTATAAAAACCGAAACGTCCCGGTTGAAACTCCCCACTAACATCAAAGATGGTTTTTCCATCAATATCAATTTTGATTCGATCGGTTTGATACAGCAGACTGAAATCATATTCAGTGTTGTCCTTCCAACCTTTGCCTTTGCCATAGTCAGTGTCAAGTAAATCAAACTCCTCGCTTTCTTTGTGGACCCAGAAGTTGGGATGAGGCTGCCCCAGACGAAAATTAAAATTTCCATTGACTTTAGCTAAGCTAAATCCCTCCTTTGCTCCTTCTTGGGGGGACTGCCGCCAGTCAAACAGAAGAAAGTTGAAGTTATTAGCTTGATCGCCATTGACAGCGATCGGTGATTGATAACCAAACACAAAACCGATAAAGTCATTATCGTAATTGCCCTTTGGCTCAACCTTAAACTTCCCCGTGATAGTCTTGTTAATAAACTCGTCTGGGCTGACAAAAAATGTCGGCAATCCATGGAGAGTCTGAAGTACCGAAGTTCCGTCGGAGGAAACCTCCCAATTTCCACCCAGTCCTTCCTTTGTCCACGTTCTCAAGTCAATTGGCTTCAAGCCTAACGAAGCCGCTTGTACTGATGAAGCAAACATTGCAGTTCCCACAACAACTGCTGTCCCGAATGCTGTTGTTGATAATCGATGGATGATTGTCATACGACTGTTTCCTCAAATGCTGTGTAAATTGCCTGAAATTGGATACTCTGAAATGCGATCGCATCCCTTCAAACAAAGGCGACTTCAGATCTTGCACCGAGTGCTGTCTACCCGCCGTGGACTCAAGTCCACGGCTAATAGCTCAAGTCCACTTAAGTGGACTGAAGATGTTTTTCTAGTCCTCTTGAGAGGACTTCTGCTATTAGCCAGAGAATTTATTCTCTGGCGGGTGAGTGGTTCGTGCAGGATCTGTGGCGATCGCATCAAAAGCAATCGTCGAGATGAGCGCGATCGCACCTCCTCTCGAAAAGCGATCGCTTCGACCTCTTCAATAAGTAATTCGGCAAGTCCCAAATAGTTTTATGCAACTGGGATAAAATTTTTTCTGAATTGATTAAGAATAAAATTTTGTAACAAACCGATATTTCGCAGAAAAACATGGTAAAAAGGGGTGGATTTGCCACCCCATCACTATCTGAACACAACTGCCGATACTGATTTAGCTATTCTGGCAAGATATACCTCAAAAGAATACTCACCACTTCACCAGGTTCACCCAAATTACCAGCCGCTACAGGTTTACTCCAAAAGTTAGCCTCAGCATATCCCTGGACATGCAATGTTTGAATCGTTCGCTTAACTACTTTAGGAGAGCCAACTAGCAGATGCTTAATCCGCTCTCGGCTTAACTGCACTTCACTACTGCTTTCTGGGGAAACAAATTCTTTTGCCATAGTTCACCTGCGGGAATATTGCCCCTTGCGAGGCAAAGGAAGGATTTATTGGTAGCTTGTCACAGCATAACAGCAATAAAGCAATAAAGCAAGATAACAAGGTAAAGGGGATTTACTTTGCTATGTGGCAAAATTGCTGAGTTAATCTACCGAGGGTGGAATGGCTAAGGCAAAAGTGGTGCAATTTAGGGCGCAAGTACCGCAAGATATCGATTTTCTGATTCGTGCGATCGCGCCTTTGAAGAATGCAGGTAAAGACTGGACGCTGAGCGATGTCGTTGTTGAAGCGCTAACTGAGTGGTTACGCAAACCAGAAAATCGTGAATTAGTTGAAGCGCATAACTTACTGGAAGCCTTGCAGCGCCGAGGTTTAACGACGAATGTTTACAATGACCCCCAGTAGAAGCATAAAGACAAACTTTTGTAACAAATCGGCGAATTTGCATAAAAGCTCCCCAGCGAACCCGAAACACAGATAGAGAATCTCTCCAGGCGATCGAAGCCGGAAGTACCCATGACCCCTATTCACCTTACAGACATGGGCATAGTATCTAGAGATCTGAACCAGGGAGCTTACATGGAGAACCATGAAGAAACGCTGAAACAGCTTGCTATACAAGCCCAACAGCACCCAGTCCAAAGTACGCAACGGCGGTTAGCCTTGAATAAGCTAGTGAGTGAAATTATGCGATCGCCTAACCTCCGTCGTCGCGCGCCAGCATCTTGGCCTCTTCATCTTTACGAAGACCTTTATAACCAAGCACTCAACAAAACATTGCTAGAAATTTGTCAAAAAATTGACCAATATAACCCCAAACATCCGGTCATGGCTTGGGTCAACGAACTGCTAGGATATCGATGCCTTGATGTTGGCAGAGAATACAATCAGAACACACCACCTACTTATTCCCTAGATGAACTCAAACAAGAGCTTCCCGACCTAAAACAGCTTGATGACGAAGATGAAATGCTCGCTGAGTTTCTCAAATCAGACCCGGAAAACCGCTTAAAAATCTTTATTAAAGGTCATCCAGAAGCTACTTTGCAAGTTTTAGCACTAGCCATATTAGAGGAAGGTAAAACCTGGAAGCAACTCTCGATTGATTTTGGTATTCCCATGCAGACAATTGTCGCTTTTGTCAAGCGTAATTTGCAGAAATTAAACGATTATTTTCGTAACAATTTATAGGGATACTTAACCAAGCAGGGAGATGTTAATGATGAGCCGACTTACAGAACGATTAACTTTTACAGTTCCGCTCTCTTTTGAAGCGCATTCCCTCGCCCAACAGTTGAGCAAACCGCTAGGGAATCAAAAAAAAGCCAAACAAGTTTATCTGAATACCCTCGCCGCCTATGCAGTTAATTTTTATCTCCAGTGCATGGCATTTGAAACGAATTGGGAAATCAGCGATAGTTACAATCCAGTGATGCTGAAATTTCTGGACGTAGCCGATTTAGAAATTAAACAAATCGGCAAAATAGAATGTCGTCCCGTCTTGCCAGATGCAGAAGTTTGCCACATTCCGCCCGATGCTTGGTCAGATAGAATTGGCTACGTAGCCGTGCAGCTACACCAATCTTTGAAACAAGCAACCATATTGGGCTTTACTCAAACTGCCGCTGAAGAAGTACCTTTGAGCCAACTGCAACCATTGGAAGATTTGATTGAATTTTTGTCTCTAAAATTACAACCTGAATCTGTAAATTTGAAACAATGGTTAGAGGGAATCATTGAAGCAGGTTGGTTGACAATTGACGAGCTTTTAAGTCAAGAACAAATTGCGCTGGCATTTGGGTTTAGACATGGCGTTAGCCTGACGCGGGGTAAGCAAATTGAGTTGGAAATGCAACTGGAAAAACAGTCAGTAGCATTGGTAGTTATTCCGTCGCCTGAGAGTGACGAGGAAGTAGATATCCGGGTGCAATTGCATCCAGTTAAAGGTCAAACTTATTTACCAAAGGGGGTGAAGTTGATAGTAAAAGATGCATCAGGAGAACCAGTTCTTGACGCCGAAGCCCAAGATGAGGATAATTTTATTCAGCAGCGTTTTAGTGCCGAATCAGGAGAAAATTTCAGCATCACTGTCGCGTTGAAAGAAGCAAGCATAACCCAAGATTTTTGCTTGTAATCTCGTTCCCAGGCAGGAGCCTGGGAACGCATACCTAGAGGCTCTGCCTCGTTATAGTCTCGTTCCCAGGCAGGAGCCTGGGAACGCATACCTAGAGGCTCTGCCTCGTTCTATATATTCTTTTATTTGGAGGCCGGAGCCTCCAAATAGCATTCCCAGGTAGAACCTGGGAACGAGAAAACGAGAAACGAGAAGGAGAAGTACGAGAAGCGAGAAGGTTTCTTATATGTCCCACAATTACAGCTACCAAAATCTACAAGGGAAATCTTTCAAAAGCGAAGATCTTAGCAATTGCGATTTCTCCTACTCAGATATTCGAGGTGCTGACTTTACGGGTGCTATTCTCACAGATGCCGATTTTAGTTATGCTCAAGCAGGAATGAAACCTCAGTGGGAAATAACTATGTTAATTCTCGCGGCAATTCTATCAGCAGTGTCGGGTGCGACTACTGTTTTTGCTGCTTACGAACCAGTCAAGTTTTTAATACCTAGACCTCCGGCTCAGAGTCCGAATATTCCAGAATTTATCTGCTTTTTGCTGCTCTTGTCTGTGAATTTAGCTTTATTATTCGTTTCCCTGCGCCAAGGCATCCAAAAAGCTTTCTCAATTGTCGCGGGTGGTGTTGCTATAGTCGTACCGGCAATTGGTATTTTAGCTGCTATTGGAACGGATAGAAATCAGTTTTTTAGCTGGTTTAGAGCTTTTAGAACTATCAACTTTATCGAAGCTGCAAGTGGGAAAACTGATGTCGGTATCGCTGCTATTATTGTGCCTTTAGCTATTTCTGTTGTAGCAACGCTGATTGTATTGGCTACCTTGTCTTTAGCCGTGGTTTTGGGAAGGGTTGTCGCTGAAAAATTTGAATTTTTAATTATGGCTGAAGCAATGGCTATTGCTGTCATCGCTACCGGAATTGTTACCCGAAATACAGCTAGATACTTTAACAATCTTCCATCTCAAATTGGAGTTATTGCCTTAGCGACTATCTTTGCTGGAGTTTTGGCGAGTTTAAGTTATTATAACGCCCGAAAAGTTCTGGCAGAAGATGAAAATTATACTTGGTTTCGTCAGGTAGCGATCGCACTCACTGTTATCGGCGGAACTAGCTTTCGCAATGCCAATTTAACCGAGGCCAATTTTAGTCATGCTATCCTCAAAAGCACCGATTTCACAACAGCAAATACAACCCGTACTCTCTGGCATTTGAGTAAAAAGCTTGACTGGGCTAAATTAAGCCAGACAATATTAGAAAAGCCGCAAATTCGCGATTTGCTAGTCAGCGGCGATGGCTGTAATAAATCTTATAGCAATTTCTCTCTCAGAGGCGCTAATCTAATCAAAGCCGACCTCAGCCGTGCTAATCTCAAAGAAGCCGATCTGAGCGAAGCAACGCTCGAAGCTGCCAATTTAGAGAATGCCAATTTAACCCAAACTCAAGCAATCGGCACTAATTTTAAAGAAGCTAAATTTACTGGTGCTTGTGGTTTGGGAACTTGGAATATTGACAACACTACTAACCTGGAATGGGTGGACTGTCGATATGTTTATTTGCTAGAACATCCTAAACCTCGAACCGACGATCGCGAACGTCGTCCTAATAGTGGCGAATTTAAACCGGGAGAATTTACCATGCTGTTTCAAAAGGTGGTAGAAACGGTAGATTTAATATTCCGAAATGGGATTAAATGGACGGCTTTTATCCAATCTTTTCATCAAGTACAAGTTCAAAACGAAGATATTCAATTATGCGTTCAAAGTGTTGAAAATAAAGGCGATGGCGTTGTTGTCGTTAAGGTTCGCGTTCCTCTGGAGGCAGATAAATTTAAAATTCATAGCGATTTTGTGAAAATCTACGATAACCAGTTAAAATTAGAGGAAAGATTTCGGGAATTAGAAGGATGGAGGCAACGTCAAGAAATAGAAAACGCTAATATGAAAGCAGTAATTCAACAGATAGAAGCTACTTGTAAAGATAGGGTAGTTATGCTGAATTTAGATTATGAAAAAGACTGTGTAATAGTTAAGGTACAAATTTGGTCAGATGGACATCGTTACCCGGTCAAATTTGAGGGAAAATTGCCTGATGCAACAGAAGTTGTGAAGAATTATCAGGATTGGCGGGAAGTTTATTATAAAAATAGGGATGGAAGCGATCGCATCAAACCAAAACCCGCAGCAACAAGACATTCCGAAACCGAACATAAGCAAATTTTGCAGGAATTAGCCGTTAAATTTAAAACAAAATTCAACAATTGGCTAAACTCAGAAATCTTTTGTCCAACTGTCAATAAACTCCGGGAAAAACTCAACCCGAATGACGAAATCCGGATAATTATCGAAACAGAAAATCTCCAACTGCGACGCCTTCCTTGGAATTTGTGGGATTTTTTTGATAGCTACCCCAAAGCAGAAGCTGCTATCAGTCGTACAGCGGCAGATCGGGCGATAAAATTAGAGCGATACCGAACAAAAATTAGAATATTGGCAATACTGGGAAGCGATTCCCATCTTAATCTTGACGCAGACAAGCGATCGCTCGCTACCCTCCCGAATACAGAAGTTGTCTTTTTAGTCAAGCCTAATCGCGCCGAATTTAACAAATATTTATGGGATGAACAAGGCTGGGACATTCTCTGTTATTCCGGACATAGTTCCAGCAAATGGGATGGTAGCGATGGATGGATAGAGATTGACGCAACCGAAAAGCTAACAATTGGTGAAATAGAACATGCTTTAAAAGCTGCGATCGCGCGAGGTTTGCAACTAGCTATTTTTAACTCTTGCGACGGGTTAGGATTCGCCCGTGAGCTAGCTAATTTGTACGTTCCCCAAATGATTGTAATGCGCGAGCTAGTGCCAGATATAGTGGCGCAAGAATTCTTCAATAATTTTATCAAAAATTTTGCTATCGGTGAATCTTTATACGTCTCGATGCGACAAGCAAGGCAGCTTTTACAAGACAAAGACTTTTACTTTCCCTGTGCCAGTTGGTTGCCAGTAATTTGTCAAAATCAAGCCGAAGTTCCCCAAAAATGGCAATATTTAGCTAAACCGCTCGATAAGTAACCGTTTACTTCTTTTGTTTGAGGAAACTATGAATAACTTCAAGCTTAAGTTTTTGCTAATTTCCCTGGTAAAAAACCAAAACCGAGGGTTGACGCTACTCGAATTGCTGATTGTCATTTTTATTTTAGGTATTTTAGCAGCGATCGCATTACCTTCTTTCCTGAGAATGACAGACAGAGCGAGAGAAGTGGAAGCCATAGAAAGAATTAACTATCTTAATAAAAACCAACAGAGTTACTACTTGGAAAATTCAATATTTACAAGGTCTATAGATTCGGTAGAAACAACCAATTACATGTATTTGGTTATAATTTTAAATCGCGGTCAAATAGCCGTTCATGTAGCAATGCCTAAAAATGAACGTCTACCCTATTATGGCGGCGGCGTGTATTTTAAACGGGGACATATGCATAATTGTGGCCCTTGGCCTGCTAGAACAGTAGAACAAGCGATCGCAACTTATTATGCGCGGTGTCCGTAATGCGATCGCATTTGGCTACCAATTAAAACTTATGAATACTGAATTAAAAACCGAAACATCAATCCCAATCCATGACATTATCGATGTAACCGAGACAACTTGCTGCATCGTCGGGGGTGGTCCTGCGGGGGTGGTTTTATCGCTGTTGCTGGCGCGCCAAGGCATTCCGGTGATGCTGCTGGAGACGCACAAAGATTTTGACCGCGACTTCCGGGGCGATACAATTCACCCCTCGACGATGGAAATTATGGATCAACTCGGTTTGGCAGAAGACTTGCTGCAACTGCCTCACGCCAAGATGCGTCATATTACCATCCAAACTCCCAATGGTTCAATACAATTCGCCGACTTCAGTCGCCTGAAAACCCGCTACCAATACATTACGATGATGCCCCAGGCGAAGTTTCTCGAGTTTATCGCACAAGAAGCGAAACGCTATCCCAACTTCCAACTCGTGCTGGGTGCAAACGTGCAGGAATTAATCGAGGAAAATGGGCTAATTCGAGGTGTGCGATATCGAGGACATGGAGGATGGCACGAAGTTAGGGCACATCTCACAGTCGGTGCAGATGGTCGCCATTCCAAACTGAGACAACTGGCGGGTTTGAAACCGATTGAAACTTCGCCGCCGATGGACGTTCTGTGGTTTCGCTTACCCCGCAAACCAGAAGATGGGGAAGGTGGAATGGGGCGCTTTGGTGGCGGTCGAATTGTAGTCTTGCTCAATCGCGGTGATGAGTGGCAGATTGCTTACGTTATTTCTAAAGGCGGGTATCAACAGTTACGTGCTGCGGGGTTGGAGGCGCTGCAAAAGTCGGTAATTGAAGTTGTACCCCAATTGAGCGATCGCATCCAATCCCTACAAGATTGGTCGCAAGTCGCCTTTCTCTCCGTCGAATCTAGCCGCCTTCCCCGCTGGTATCTTCCCGGACTGCTGTTAATCGGCGATGCTGCCCACGTCATGTCCCCAGTTGGGGGAGTTGGTATCAATTATGCCGTTCAAGATGCAGTTGTAGCCGCAAATATACTGAGCGAACCGCTCAAACGCGCCTGCCTGCATCTGTGGGATTTAGCTGAAGTCCAGCGACAGCGCGAGTGGCCTACTCGGATTATCCAGGCATTTCAGTCATTAGTCCAGCAGCAACTTCTTGTCCGCGCCCTCGATCCGAATCAATCCTTAAGTCCACCAGGTTTCTTGCGCCTACCCATTCTGCGCGACCTCCCAGCACGGATAATTGGTTTTGGTATCTGCCCTGTGCGCGTTCAAACTGGGTAATAGGTAATAGGTAATTGGTAATTGGTAATGGTAAGAGCAATTACCATTTACCCATTACCATATTCCGAAAGTAATCAGAAGCCGGGACACGGCACGATCAACGTTATCTGTTTGTCCGAGAAATCTATGATGCCGTGTCCCTAC
>DNGG01000599.1:0-1420 GCA_003486675.1 Cyanobacteria bacterium UBA11372 | reverse complement strand
AATTCAACGGACATGATATCAGTTATGGCGGTGCCGTACACCGCTGATAACGCACCCTACATTTAGGCTCTTTGCCAGGTAATAGATAATCGTCATAGCAATTACCAATTACCAATTACCAATTACCCATTACCCATTACCCATTAGCAATTACCACATTGACGATTTTCTCATCGGGGTTGAGTTGCACAATGCGATCGCCCATGCCATCTTTGCCATAAAAGTGTACTGACTTCACCCCGACGCGCACAGTTCGCCGCTCGGTGACTAAAGTTACCTCCGCTGACTCTTTTGCCGCTACCATCGCCGCTAAATTATCGATTCTGCCGATAAATTGCATCATTTGACTGCCAATTTCGCCGATATTTACCAGTCGCAGGGCGCTAACTGGCATCCGTTTGGCATACCCTAATGCAGACACTAGCAAGATATTTTCATTGGGAGCCAGGGTTAAACCGCCAACTAACTTTTCTTGCGATCGCAATCTCACCGCTTGTATCCCCTGAGCAGTTCTACCCATGAGCGGCAATTGTTGCTCGTTAATTTGGAACCGCAACACGCGCCCGCCAGAGGTTGCCAAAATAACTTCTTGACGCTGGTTAGTTACGCTAGCATAGCTAACTTTATCGTTATCTTTGAGCTTGATTAAAGTCATGCCCCGCGCGCTCAAACTGGCAATTTCTGTTGCGGGTAGTCGCTTAATCCGCCCTTGAGAAGTGAAAATTATTAAATCGGCATTGTCTAATTTTGGTGGCAACAAAAAGTAAGTTGCAATTGTTTCGTTAGCCGCTTGCGCTCCATTGGGAAGTAACAAGGGTAAAGGAGTTCCTCGGCTTTGTCCAGAAGTTTGGGGAATGTCTTTTACTTTAACCGGATAAGCTTTACCGCTGTCGGTTATTACTACTAACTCTGCACCCGTATTAGAAGCCTGAGTTTTAACAGCAAAATCATCCCCCGCTTTTAAAGTAGTAGATTTTCCATTCTTAGACAGTCGCCGCACATACCCTTTATGGGTAAATTCTAAAACGACTTCTTCTTCTGGTAATGGGTCATTGGTAATAGGTAATTGGGGAGTCGCATTTTTAGCTCCCCTGCCCTTGGAGTCCTCTGCTCCTCTGCTCTTGCGATCCTGGGGCGGGCACGGGGGCACCGCCCCTACTCCCTTGGTTTGGATGCGAGTTCGACGCTGATCGCCGTATTTGCGTTTGAGGGCGCGCAAGTCTTTCTTTAAAGCTTTGAGCAGTTCGTGGCGATCGCCCAACAACCGCTGCAACTCTTCAATTTTGGCAGATAATTCGTCAAACTCTGTCTGCAACTGCTGTCTTTCTAACCCCGTCAGTCGTCGCAACGGCATGGATAAGATGGCATCGCATTGGCGATCGCTAAAATTAAATCTACTTTGCAGCGTTAATTTAGCCGT
>DNGG01000598.1:4230-6566 GCA_003486675.1 Cyanobacteria bacterium UBA11372 | reverse complement strand
CTCGTAGGTTAGATTCAACATTCCACAATGATAACAATCGCCTGAATAAATGCAGTACCATTTATTCAGAATCCTCGCTCAAGACATCCGAACCAAAAGTCCCCCTGGAAGGGGGAGGCTTGTACCCATTTTTTCGGTCAGTATATGGCGGGCATTCTGCCCACCCCACAAGAGTTACAGATCTCTTGTGGGATGGGCGTCCCGCCTGCCCGGTGTTGGCTTTACTTATATAGCCGATTGCAGTCGTATGAGATACACCGAACGTTCGTGTGGGTGTAGAGACGTTACATGTAACGTCTCTACACCCACGCAGGCTGTACCTCACACGAAAAGCAATCTGCTGTAACCATACAAGTAACGAGATCGTTTATCATATATTTTTTTAAATGTCAACCCTTTTTAGAAGGAATTTTAAGGCGGGTTGAGTATCAAATTAATGGGTATAGAGTGGGTAGGGCGAAAAAAATCCTGAAATCCATATAACTTAAAGGTTCCATCGATCCATATTCGGCAAGTACACCTTAGAATAAGGCAGTAAAACTTCGAGCGGATGGGCATTTCAGAGATTTGAAGTTGAAATACCCATGCTCATATAGCGCGGCTGGGCCTTTTTGCCAAGACCCGGAAGCGTTGAAGACGCCCCAAGCCCGCATTCGGGATGGGGCTTCCAAATCAACAAAGCAGATTTCTCTAAGGAGATCGGAACAAATGAATAAAGGCGAATTAGTGGATGTTGTAGCCGATAAGGCCAATGTCACCAAGAAACAAGCGGACGCCGTTTTAACGGCAGCGCTAGAAGCGATTGTGGAAGCAGTGTCCTCTGGCGATAAAGTGACGCTGGTGGGCTTTGGCTCGTTTGAACCACGGGAACGTAAAGCGCGCGAAGGTCGCAATCCCAAAACCGGCGACAAAATGGAAATCCCGGCGACGAAAGTGCCTGCCTTTTCTCCTGGCAAGCTGTTTAAAGAAAAAGTCGCGCCCCCAAAATAAGGCGAATTCAAAGGAAGAGTCAAAGCTTGAATCGACCAAAGCACGGGGGGAATTTAGCTTGGGCAGCCGCACTGGCAGGCTGTTCCCCTGGTGCTATTGTTGATTTTTCTGCGAGTATCAGCCCGTTGGGACCACCGGAATCAGTGCTGGCGGCGATTGTTGCCCACCTGCAAGACACCAGGGCATATCCCGATCCAGATTATTCCGAACTGCGGGCAATGCTCGCTGTGGCGCATCATCTACCATCTGACTGGATTCTGCCAGGAAACGGCTCTGCGGAACTACTGACTTGGGCAGCCAGGGAGTTATCGGAACTCGAAGCCGCTTACCTGGTAACGCCAGCCTTTGGCGACTATTTCAGGGCGCTCTTAGCATTTAAAGCCAAGGTATTGAAGTGGCCTTTGGGTAATGGGTCATTGGTAATAGGTAATAGGGCAGAATTTAGCCAATTACCCATTACCAATTCCCAATTACCAATTCCCAATTCCCGAAGTGGTCTGCTCCTGAATAACCCCCACAATCCGACGGGTCAGTTATTTTCACGGGAAACGATTTTGCCGTTGTTAGAGCAATTTGCCTTGGTGGTGGTGGATGAAGCTTTTATGGACTTTGTACTGCCCCACCAACAGCAAAGCTTGATTCCCTTGGTGCAGGAGTATCCGAATTTGGTGATTCTGCGAAGTTTGACCAAGTTCTACAGTTTACCGGGGCTGCGATTGGGTTATGCGATCGCTCACCCCAATCGACTCCTAAAATGGCAGCAGTGGCGCGATCCTTGGCCTGTAAACGTTTTAGCCGCCGCAGCTGCTATTGCTGCCTTACAAGATAAAGCGTTTGAGCAGCTTTCTTGGGATTGGCTGAGTGCGGCTAGACCCCGGTTATTTCAAGGTCTTGCTGAATTACCGGGGTTATGTCCCTTCCCCGGTGCTGCCAATTTCTTGCTTGTAAAGTCGGAACAATCTAGCGTTCTGATTCAGGAGAAGTTGCTTAAGCAGAGTCGGATTTTAATTCGCGATTGCCTTAGCTTTCCAGAACTAGGCGATCGCTTTTTCCGGGTAGCCGTTCGTTCCCAAGCCGATAACCAATGTCTGATTGAAGGATTGGCACAAATTCTCCATTAAAACAATTGCAAATTTCAGATAACAGACTTGCAAATTTAAATATCAATCTGAAATCTAAAAGCGGCCTGAGAAGTTCAAGAAATTCGGTTTTTCTAATAAACCGGGTTCCTGGACAGCTCAAACCCACACTACAACAATCTCAGGACTTATATGATGTCCGGTCGATTACCCATAATTAGCAGCCCTTGCACGGCAAGATCAAAGATATCTGTTTGTCCGAGATAT
>DNGG01000598.1:0-4013 GCA_003486675.1 Cyanobacteria bacterium UBA11372 | reverse complement strand
TGCCGTGTCCCTACGCAACGACGAGGTGAGGTTTTTTTATTATGGGCAATTTAAATGACATCATATTACGCAGCACCTCCAGAGCTAGTGGACATGGTGCGTTACACTGCGTTAACGCACCCTACATATAGAGACTAAAACTTACACCGTAACAATCTGAAATCTTAAATCTCAAATCTCAAATTCCTATGGTTGACTACGATTTAGTTGTAATTGGCGGCACTCCGGCGGGTATTTATGCTGCGATTGAGGCAAGTTATTTGAAAGCCCGCGTTGCTTTGGTAGCTGCCCCACTTTTAGGTTCAACTTGGTGTGAGTCTTTTGCTAAATACGGCAAAGCTTTAAACCAAGTTGGGCGGGTAGCCCATCAGATGCGAGGGGCGAAAGCTTTTGGCGTAAATTTGGAATTAGATGAAAAAATTGTATTGCCAAAAGTGGGGGTGCAATTTAGCGATGCGCTCAAATGGGCTAAAGGTTCAGTTGCTGCTTTGGACGAACAACACTCGCCAGCAGTTTTAGCGGCTTTGGGGGTTGATGTGATTTTTGGGGCAGGGGAATTTTGTCGCCGCCCTTACTTGGGTTTTGTGGTTAACGAGCAAATCTTGCGATCGCGCACCTACCTAATCGCTACCGGCTCTCGTCCGATGATTCCAGAAATTGACGGGTTGCAAAGTGCTGGCTATCTCACTACCGATAATATCTGGCAACAAGCTAATATTAAACTACCCAAAACCTTAAGTATCATCGGCGGCGACCCCCAAGCAATTGAATTAGCTCAGACTTTTATCCGATTTGGTTCTAGCGTTACCCTAGTTGTCAGCAGTCCCCAAATTTTGCCTAAAGAAGATGCGGAGGCTAATCTGTTAATTCAAGCGCAATTAGAAGCCGAGGGCGTTCGCGTTCTGACAGATCGCCGAGTGACTCAAGTCAAGTGGATTCAAGATAAAAAGTGGATTCAAGCCGGGGATCAAGCGATTGAAGCAGATGAAATTTTAGTCGCGATTGGTCAGCAGCCCCAGGTCGATAATTTAAATTTAGACGGGGTAAAAGTTGAGGTAGATAGTCATGGCATTCGCGTCACCCCAAAATTGCAAACAACTAATTCTAGGATTTATGCTTGCGGTGACGTTTTGGGGGGCTATCGGTTTCCCCATGTGGCAACTTATGAAGCCAGAATTGCTTTGAAAAATATGTTATTTTTGCCTTGGTTCAAGGTCGATTATCGCTACATCCCCTGGGCAATTTTTTCCGACCCCGAATTGGCAAGGGTGGGTTTAACCGAAGAACAAGCAAGACGCCGCTATGGGGATGATGTGATGGTTTTACGCCGGTATTTTAAAGGGGTGGATAAAGCCCAAATGCGCGGGGAAACGACGGGTTTTTGTAAAATGTTAGTGGTGAAAAATGGTGAAATTATCGGCGTGCATTTGGTGGGACCAGAAGCTAGCGAGTTAATTGGCGCGATCGCTCTGGCTATGCAAAAACGAATTAAAATCGATGCGATCGCTAATCTTCCTACTATTTTTCCCACCCTCGCTGACATTAATGCCCAAACTGCTTCCGACTGGAGTCAACAGCGTTTCCACCAAAATCTCTCAAAACAAAACTTGCTAGAAAGCTTTTTCAACATTTGCCGCTCTTGGTCTTCTTAATTTAAAATATACTTGACATAATTGCTAATTGCTGATTGCTAATTGCAAGCATAGCCTCTATTCCGTAATAGTGACTAAACAGTCAGTTGAGCGCCGGGGAAATTATTGGCTCTCCCATAGTTGAAGTGATAACAAAAATTTATAAATCATTGTGAGCAGCTCAGAGCATAAAGGTTGTAGGTTGGGCCATTGGAAGGAAAACCAACTTGTTAGTCACCAGAGAGTTGGGTAACGCTATGCTCAAACCAACCTACGAATGATTAGATAAATTTATCGCCCTAAGTACCGGAGAGCCATGGCTGGTAGCCATGCCACCAAAACCTTGATGGCAGATCCGTCAGGGCAGTGTAGGTAGTTCACTTTTATGTCTTGAGGCAGAGCTTAAGTTACCTTTATCGAGTTACCCATTACCCATTAGCGATTAACCTTACAGTCGCTTTCTCCGTTTTTGTATCAAGATTTAAACAAAATTAACAATCAGTTACAATTGATTAAAAGCCTTTATTAGTAAAGGTTTTAGCCCTCGATAAACCTTAATTAAATTAACAATATTTAACATTATAGGATTAGTTGACAGATTTAATTTGTAGTTTTGCAAAGAGATCTGTAAATTACCTGGAAAATGAGGTACAAAACCTCATAGCGAACTTTTGTGTTTGTCATTACAGTGCTTTGCAGCACAGCAAAAACCTAATAGCAAGTAAGAATCGTAAAGATTGTTTGCGGGCTTTTAGGATTTGACCGCGATAAAGTTAACCCGCCGCATCTGGCCTGGGAAACCGCTGCGACGGGAAACTTGTACTAACTCCGTAAGGAGCTATTAACTCATGATACACCATGAAGGTGAGATCCAGTCTCCGAAAGGATCTGGGCTATATGTTGCTCGGAAATATCTTCTTTTGGGAAGATGCTTGACAAAAAGCCCCAGTTGGTGGGAAAAATGTTGTCAACAGCTCATCAGTCAGAAAGATGGGCTGAGATTAGCTGAGCGATTAAGAGCGATCGCCTGTGTTAACCCTCCTATGGATGCACCAGAGGAGTGGGGAGAGTCTGTTTCCAGTTTTTTAGCAAGAAATAACGTAGTTTGTGCCGTCGTAGCGAACGATAGCGGCAGAAATACTGTTGTTTACGGGCAAGAGCGCCGGGGATTTTCCTAACCGACGCGGCGCGATCGCTATGGCTCGTTCCTCACGTGAGCCTAAACCTTTCCACAGGAAAGCTTGGGTGAGGAAATCCCTTCATCGGTTGTTTCATGTGCTTTTGTTATTAGTCAAAACTGGTGAATTCATCAGTCCTTCCAATGACAAATGACCAATCAGCGATGACTGATAGCTAATAACCCTCATAAAACGGGAGAGAGTGAATGACCATTAGTCCTCCAGAGCGGGAGGCGAAGGTCAGGGTCGTGGTTGATAACGATCCGGTGCCAACTTCATTTGAAAAATGGGGACAACCGGGACACTTTGACCGCACTCTGGCACGGGGTCCAAAAACAACAACTTGGATTTGGAACCTGCACGCCAACGCTCACGATTTCGATAGCCATACCAGCGACCTCGAAGATGTTTCGCGCAAAATTTTCAGCGCTCACTTCGGTCACCTGGCAGTTATTTTTATCTGGCTTAGCGGCATGTATTTTCATGGTGCTAAGTTCTCTAACTACGAAGCTTGGCTAGCCAACCCGCTTGGCATTAAACCCAGCGCCCAGGTGGTGTGGCCCATCGTCGGACAAGAAATTCTCAACGCCGATGTCGGCGGCGGTTTCCACGGAATTCAGATCACTTCTGGTCTGTTTTACTGGTGGCGCGCCAACGGCATCACGAACTCTTTCCAGCTCTATTGCACCGCGATCGGGGCATTAGTGATGGCAGGCTTAATGCTATTCGCCGGTTGGTTCCACTATCACAAACGCGCTCCCAAACTGGAATGGTTCCAGAATGTGGAGTCGATGATGAACCACCACCTGGCAGGGCTACTCGGATGCGGATGCTTGGGTTATGCCGGACAGCAAATCCACGTTTCCATGCCGATTACGGCTTGCTTGGATGCGATCGATGCTGGAAAGCCCTTGACGATTGGCGGTAAACTCATCAAGACGGCGGCAGATATACCCCTGCCCCACGAGTGGATTTTGAATCCCAGCTTGATGACGGATCTTTACCCCAGCTTTGCCAAGGGATTGACGCCGTTCTTCACGTTGAACTGGGGCGCTTATTCAGACTTCCTCACTTTCAAAGGTGGTTTGAATCCAGTTACAGGTAGCTTGTGGCTGTCGGATACGGCACACCACCACCTGGCATTAGCCGTTCTGTTCATCATTGCTGGTCACTTCTATCGCACAAACTGGGGCATCGGTCACAG
>DNGG01000140.1 GCA_003486675.1 Cyanobacteria bacterium UBA11372 | reverse complement strand
ATTTCTTGCGGTGGTTGAACATCCCAACCGATCGAGATGACCCAATGGCAATGCTAGCGAAAAGCGGAGGGCAACGGGCTACAGACACCTTGTTTGTCTTTCCCTGTCCAGAGCCAGATGAGAATGGATTCTACCACTTCCACTTCTTTGCTCAAGAACTGCTTAATTTGCCACCATTAAGTGCTAGTCGAATTAGCCGCTTACAGATGGGCGACGTGTTGCGTCTAGTTGGCGACCCTGAAAATCCGTATGACCGTCGTGCCTTGATGTTGTGTACTGAAGATGATGATCTGGTAGGCTATTGTCCTCGGTATTTGTCCAATATTGGCTTTGAGGTGTCGGGTCAATCTCTCTGTTTAATTGATGTGGAAGTTGAGCGCATCAACATGGCTCCTGCACCACTCCAGTTCCGCTTGCTCTGCCACATGACAGTACAGATGTCGCAGGAGGAGCGCCCGTTCTTGGGTGCGATGTACCAACCACTCAGCGTTCTGAAGGCAGCAGCTTGAGAGCGACCATCAACATCCGCCTGTAACAATTTTTTACCTTAGTTGTCCCCGTGAGAAATTAGGTCAAATTTAGGGAAAAAATTGGCTTTAAAGTTCAAATAGTCCATAGACAAGGACATTGAATGTTGTAATTATAATTGGATTTAACCTCGAAATTCAGTCATCCCAAATTTGTTGCTTCTCTTCGGAGAGAGTCTCTCTCCCAAGAAGTTTAATTGGTTATGTTTTAGGGTTGTTATAATTGTTGTGTTGGTAACTTGTCGAGTCAGAATTCAAGTTTAAGTTCTTACGACTGCAATAATATTATCTCCTGTAACCAGGTTATTCAGTTTTTGTAATGTACATTCGACTGTATATCTTTTGCCGGAGATTTAACCGCATAATCCAGGCTAAATAGTTGATGAGAGAACTGAAGAATTGCTCGCAGATCAAGGGCAATGATAGCGCGATATTTCTCCGTTACGCTGTACGCGATATACCTCCGGTACGCTGCGCGATCGCATTAGCTATTTTTAAAGTCAAGTGGCAGTTTTCTCTTTCATAGGATGAGTTAGGGATGCATCGCCAGATTCATAGGACTAACCAAATAATTTCTTTTTTTGCACAGAGAGTTCCAGGATATGGTGTTATTTGTCAACAAGCAAAAAGCAACGGAAGCTCTTGGTTTAAGTAGCGAAACCTTGAAGCGTTATCGGCTTGGAGGTGAATGGATTGAAGGAATTCATTGGGTAAGGATTAACAGTCGTTGCGTGAGGTATAATCTGGAACTGATTCAAGATTGGTTCCACAACCGAAACGATCCAGCAGCCCATCTACGGGCGATTGAATTCTATCAGGCGAGCTTATTAAGCAATCAAAAAAAATCTGGAAATAAATTTCGTTCAAAATAAAAAATTTTTCTCCTAAATGGAACTTTTTGGTTCCCATCGGCGGCGCCAAGCGAAACTCGCGCCTACATTTTTCTGCTTTGGCTTCCAATCGGCAGAATAATTTTTTTATTAGCATATAAAACTGGAGGATTGGAATGTTTTGACGATGAAATGACGATGATAACAATCAGTCACAACCTGGTTTCCTTGATTTATAAGGGTTTGAGCGGCTTACAAAGCAGCACTGGAAATGCTGTTTGGGGGCAACTTCAACGAGGGTTCGAATCCCTCCCTCTCCGTTCCCAAGATATAAGGAAATCCTTGCTACGCAGGCATTTCAACAAAATTACCCCATCGCCAAATCCAATTTTCTCTTCCAGAAAACCAGATGGGTTGGGTAATTTTAGCTGTTTTTTAGCGGCTTTTGACTATGGGTTGACTATGATGGTGACCGAAAAAAAGGATACAAGCCTCGCCCATTCAGTCTCATCGTTTCAGGGTTTGATCTGCAATTAGAAACCCTATTTCTTTCGTTATTGTGCGTAAGTCTTAGACCAATTTAAAAGAAGCGATCGCGTGAAGATCGGTGTTTTCCCTAGCTTCCCTATTGTGGATACTGGACTAACTACCGAGTTTTTTCGGAATCAGACTTGTATAAAAAGTTATAATCTATATAAATAAGCAAATTTGAGCCATAGACCGCATTAAAGGGAACGCTGTCAAATGCAGGCGATCGTCTGGCGAGGATTTTCCTTGAGTTATGTGGTCTCGGAGCGATTTAAGGTGTGGTGTTTGGGGGTATAGGGAGTGAGGTATGAGCAGAAAATAGTCCGGGGAAAACATGCAAAAGCGATTACTGCATCTGGAGGATATCCAAAAAACGAACAGCCCTGAACAAGTTGCGACGCTATTTCAAAAGTTAGGCTATAACGCTAGTTGCCAGATGTTGGATATTGGCGATTTGGAACTGCCAGAGCGAAGCGCTAAAGCTGTTAATCGAGTCTACTTAATTGCCAATCAAGGGGATAGAGAGTTACAGGTTTTTCTGTTTCAATTCCACCCTAATGAGTGGATTTCGCTTGGTGCTGTGACTCATCGAATGCAAGCGATCGCCAACAATATCTGTAAGCGCGCTTCCTATTTTTTATTGTTAGGCACAAAGGACTATAGGCAGTTAATGCTCGTTAGTCCTTACAAGAGCTTTGATGCTCAGATGAATTTAAAGCTCAACATTCACAAGTGTCTGATTAACGTTGCTGACCCTAGTTATTATGACCTGAATCGATTAGAAAAAATTGCTGCTTTTAACCTTTCTCCCCAAAGAATTTACCAAATTCAGCAGGAAGTTCTCCGATTTAGGAAATATCAGCGGACAGTTGAGACTTTGGATTCAGTTCGCATCTACTTGCGAGAAATTGGTCGGATTCAACTGTTAAAAACATCAGAAGAGATTGCTTTTGCTCGTCAAGTCGCACAGTTAGAAGAGTTAGAGCGTATCAGAAAGGAATTGCAGAAGACGCTTCAGCGAAAA
>DNGG01000142.1:528-6627 GCA_003486675.1 Cyanobacteria bacterium UBA11372 | reverse complement strand
GCCGAAAATTCCGGCGGCGTTCACTGCCTCAAATACGGCGTCACCACCAACCACGTCATGGGATTAAAATTAGTCCTTCCCGACGGTTCAATTGTCGATGTCGGTAGCCCAGTTCAAGAAATGCCAGGATATGACTTGACGGGTTTATTTGTTGGTTCCGAAGGCACGCTAGGAATTGCCACAGAAATTACTTTAAGAATCCTCAAAACAGCCGAATCAATTTGCGTTTTATTAGCTGATTTTACCACAATTGAAGAATCCGGAGCCGCCGTTTCAGATATTATCAGTTCTGGGATTATTCCTGCCGGTATGGAAATTATGGATAACCTCAGCATCAACGCCGTAGAAGATGTAGTTGCAACTGGCTGCTATCCCCGCGACGCTGGCGCTATTTTGCTAGTAGAAATAGACGGATTGGAAGTAGAAGTTGCCACCAATAAACACCGGATTGCCGAAATTTGTAAAAAGAACGGCGCGCGCAACATTACAACGGCAAACGACCCAGAAACCCGATTAAAATTATGGAAAGGACGAAAAGCCGCCTTCGCCGCCGCCGGACACGTTAGTCCGGATTATTACGTGCAAGATGGAGTAATTCCGCGCACACAGTTATCTTTTGTATTGCGAGAAATTGAGGAATTAAGTAAGAAATACGGCTATAAAATTGCCAACGTATTCCACGCCGGAGACGGGAACTTACACCCGCTGATTCTTTACGATAACTCCGTACCGGGAGCATTGGAAAAAGTCGAAGAATTAGGCGGAGATATCCTCAAACTTTGCGTACAAGTTGGCGGAAGCCTATCTGGAGAACATGGTATTGGTGCAGATAAACGCTGCTACATGACCGATATGTTTAACGAGATTGACTTAGAAACAATGCAATGGGTGCGACAAGTTTTTAATCCCCAAGGTTTAGCCAATCCGGGTAAAATGTTCCCCACACCTCGCACTTGTGGCGAAGCTGCGCGCGCCGTTCAAACTGAGAAGAAATTTGAAAACGTAGAGGTGTATTAGTTTGTCGCCTCTCGTTCCTCTCGTTCCTCTCTCCTCTCGTTCCCAGGTTCCACCTGGGAACGCATTCTCCGAGGCTCTGCCTCCGGAGGGGAAAGCGAGGCAGAGCCTCTAAAATGGCGTTACCAGGCCGGAGCCTGGGAACGAGAAGAGAGAAGACACACCAGCTAGTTCCCAGGTTCCACCTGGGAATGCATTCTCCTGTCTCCACCTCAAAAATCAATCAATTCCACCTCTAACAACCCAGGCTGACCTATGTAATTGCGGTAACTAGAATACCGCCAATGAACCGGATCGTCTATATAACCACGCTTGACCGGATTATAGTGAATATAATCCAACTTTTGCTTAAACATTTCCTCATTCAAGATAGTCTGGGGATGAAATCCTTCTTGCCAAAGTTGATACTCCTGATCTGTTTTATGACGTAGTTTGTAAAACTTTAGTTGATTGAGGATACGCTCTGATTGCTTGGCTTTAAGCAAGTCAATAATAGACCGCGCTGTAAATGATTTAAAATCCCCGATTTCCTTGGATAAACTCGCACCCGAAGCAATCAGGTGGAGATGATTTTCCATCACGACATAGCCATATAATACTAGGCGTTGTCGGCGTTGCAGAAATGCCAGCGAGTCTAGAATAATCTGCGCTAGTTCAACTTGACCGAACAGAGGCATCCAGTTGACAACTGTGCATGTGATGAAGTGTGGCTGGTTTCCTATTACGTGGTAGCGGCTGCGTCCCATTGTTTAACTTTGTCTCGTTGTGTCGTTTGTATTGTTCCCAAGTGAAGGTGGGGAATAACTCCCGCGAGGCAAAGTATCCAAATTTTGAAAGCTGATGATATAATTATAATTTTTGTTTAGCAGCGTTTGAATAAACTTACAGAATTTTCCAATATCCACTCACTTTTTTTATGAACGCGATCGCTATTATTTGATAAGTAAGTCAAGTAAAGAGTAGTGCGATCGCAAAGCCACCGGACATGATATAATCCCACATCAAGGCGATCTTGGGACGATCAATTTTGCCAAATATCCAATTAGGACGCAGTAGCAATCGTCATTTAGTGATATTCTTTATATGTAGAAAATCACTTTCGCTGACTAGGTACGTCAATCCCTAATGGCTTTTGCAACTTTAATCAACAAGCTGTCGATGGCTACAGCCAGTGCAGCTTTGATCGCGCTTTTAACCCCTGCTGTTGCTCAGTCTGTCGTGCTAGTCACAAATAATGTGATTACACCTCCCCCAGGTAAGGAAACACCTGAAGTGGGAATTTGTCCTCCTTGGTGTGGCAATGGCGTTGTATTAACTCTGTTCACAGATTCTCCTCCTCTCACTGCGATCAATAACACGCCGTTTAATATCATAGGCGTGATCGATATTATTCCCGACGATCAAGATGCGATCTGGGGCGGAGCAATTTCTAATATTTTCAGCAGTCTGGTTATATCTCCTGATGGCAAAAAGTTAGTTCAAAGTGGCGGAATTATTCCCCCAGGTGGAATCGTTTACCCATTTAGAATTACCGATCCGGCTGGTAGCCGCATTCGGTTTGATGCAGAGCTGATCTTTGATAATGTAACCGTTCCCGAAACTACACCTGTCTGGAGTTTGTTGGCTTTGGGCGCAGTTGGTGTGGGTGCAATTTTCAGAGGGAAAGCGAGAGTCAGTAGTTAGTTGTCGGTGATCTACTGACAATTGACTAAAATATTCAGGAATTACGCAAAGAAACCGGGTTTCTGGGAAAAATCGTGGCTTGAGAAACTAGAGATTGAACAAGAAACCCGGTTTCTCAGAAAAATCGTGGCTGTAGCAGCAGAGATTGACGCAGAAACCGGGTTTCTAAGATCCTCGGATATTCTTAATCGATCAAACCGTTAAGCTAAAGGCAGGAAAAATCGAAAAATACTGCCTTTTCCTAACTTACTTTCTACCTCAATTTGACCACCTTGTAGTTCAACTAACCGGCGGGTAATCGCCAAACCAATGCCGGTTCCTCCAGAATGCCTACCACGAGATTTATCTGCTCTAAAAAAGCGTTCAAAAACATGAGGTAAATCTTCAGGTGAAATCCCAGATCCCGTATCACTTACTGCTATCCAAAGCTTACCGGGTTCAGTCCAAGCCCGCAGCGTAATCGAACCCGTCTCAGTATAGCGGACGGCGTTACCCAATAAGTTAACCAGCACCTGTTCGACGCGGTCAATATCTGCTAATACCAAAGGCAACTGTGGTGGACAATTTAATTGCAAAACCGGGCCATCTTCCAACAGTTGGTCGGTAAATCTTTGCACCAATGATTTGAATAAAGGAAGCAAATTAACGGGTTTCAACTTAATTGGTAAATACCCAGCTTCGGCTTTTGAAAGTTCTTGCAAATCGTTGACTAACCGTTCTAAACGCTTTGTTTCTTTGGCTAATTGCTGATAAATTTCCGGCGTTGGATCGATGCTACCGTCTGCCAATTCTTCCAAATAACCGCGAATCACAGTTAGCGGAGTTCGCAACTCGTGGGTTAAATCTCCTATTAGTTCTCGCCGCCTTTTTTCTACACCTTCTAAACTCGATGCCATGCGGTTAAAGCTAACACCTAATTGGTTTAATTCTGGAATTTCAATCGCAGGCATTCGCTCTTTCATTTTTCCAGAGGCGAATTTTTGGGTAATATTTTCCATTTGGTTCAAAGGTTGCATAATTCGCTTAGATACCCAATAACTCAATCCACCCGCAGCGGTAGCACCCGCAATCACCGACCAAAAAGTTGTCCGACTCCAGGCAATTTCAAACCCTTGTACTAGGCGGGTGCGGTCATATAATAACCCAGAGTTGGCATCTTCGATTTGTTCCAATTGCACGATAAAAAAGCGGGGGGAATATACTTTACCAATAATTACGAGGCTGCCTACTCCGACTAGCATCACCAGGAGGTGGGAAAAAAATAAGCGATCGCGCAAACCAAACTTCGCCATATGGTAATTGGTAATTGGTAATTGGTAATTGGTAATTGCTTTCTTTGAGATTGCAGATTCCAGATTTAATCTAAAATATAAATTTAACTATTATATCATATACGGTTGCATCGGTAGAGTAAGCAGGGGCGGGTTTAACGAGGCCAGAAACCCGGTTTCTTTGCGCGGATTGATTGGTAAAACCCGCCCCTACAGCACTAAAAACACTTGGCTTTCCATTGCGTAAGGACATGATATTACCAATTACCAATTATCCATTACCCATTAGGAAGGATTTGCATCTTCAAACTTATAACCGACGCCGATGACCGTTTTAATAAAAGTGGGATTTCCCGGATCTGGTTCGACTTTTTTCCGCAGTCTGGCTACGTGAGTATCTACCACCCGTTCATCGCCAAAAAAGTCATCTCCCCAAAGTTTATCGATTAGCTGGGTACGGTTCCAAACTCGATTTGGTTGACTGACAAACGTACTTAAAAGATTAAATTCCAACGCCGTTAAGTCTAAAGTTTCCGATTGATTGGGATTCAGTTGGCGGGAAGCCGTGCGCTGGTCTACATCAACGGTAAAATGTTGGGTGCGATAAACCAAACTTTGTGCCCCATGACGCAAACTGCGGCGCAATAATGCTCTTACCCTCGCCACCAATTCTCTCGGACTAAATGGTTTAACTAAATAATCATCTGCGCCTGTAGATAAGCCAATTACGCGGTCAATTTCTTCGCCCTTTGCTGTTAGCATTAAAATATAAGGGTCTTTCGCTCCTGGTTTTTGTCGGATCCGGGCGCATACTTCCAAACCATCCAAACCAGGTAGCATTAAGTCTAGGACGATCAGATCGGGTTGCATCTCCTGAAATAATTGCAATGCCGTCAGTCCATCTCCGCATCGCTGACAGGAAAAGCTTTCTGCTTCTAACGCCCTTTGGATCAGTTTGGCGATTTCGGGTTCGTCTTCAACAATTAGGATTTTCATTTGAAATTTATCCTGATGTCATATCAATGACAAATAGCTCTGGCAAGCTTTATTTTATTGTTTTCGAGCGATGTCGCATCAAACGATGAAAATTAGCAAAATTTTAGCTATATGTGCAGCTACTGTGGCTATCTTAGCAGCCGGTGGATACTGGTATGTCTTTGTTGCCGGTGCGCCTCAGTTAGATCCGCCCCAGGTGGAAAGAAATACGGGGTTGAAGTTTGAGTTGAAGACGTTTAATAGTGCGGCAATGGGCGGGGTACGAACTTACGGATTAATTTTACCTCCTGGGTATGCCCAAAATCCCAGCAAACGCTATCCTGTTATTTTCCTATTGCACGGGGGACATGGGGATGCGCGCGCTTGGGAAGATAAGGCGGCGGTAACTTCTGTACTGCACGATTTGTACAAGGCGAATCAGCTACCCCCGTCGATTGTAATTACCCCCGATGGCAACGATCGCAGGGGCACCAGTCCGCTTTGGGACTCGCAATACTATGATGGCCCTAATGGTAAAGTGGGGACGCTGATTGGTTCCGAGCTAGTGCAGGTGCTAAAATCGCGCTACCGGACGCTTAACGAACCCCAATTTTGGGCAATGGGCGGACAATCTTCAGGTGGATGGGGCGCTTTTAATATTGGATTGCGTTATCTGAATAATTTTAACGTTCTATTTAGCTCTAGCGGTTATTTTACCGATGCTAGCGGCCCGCAGAATAGTCCCCAGCACTTGGTACAACAGCTACCTGTGGCAGCGCGTCGGCGTCTGCGGGTGTGGTTAGATGCGGGGGAGGGCGATCGCGAATTTCTCGCTTCTACCCAACAATTTCACCAAACTTTGAACCGCCTGGGTATTGCTAACGAGTTTCGCGTCTTTCCCGGCGGACATGGTATCGTAGGAGCAAATTCAGGCTGGAACTACTGGCACAAGCATCTGGCAGATGCCTTGACTTATGTCGGACAACAGTTTAAACAAGCACAGGGATGAGAAAGGCGCGAGTCAAAAAGCCGACACCCTTAAGGGTGTGGCTATACAAACCAAGGCTGCGGAGGCAGCCTGTAAGAATTTAAGCCTGCGTAGGCAGGCTTTGTTTGTGTAGCCACACCCTTAAGGGTGTGGGTGTGGGTGTGGGTG
>DNGG01000142.1:0-329 GCA_003486675.1 Cyanobacteria bacterium UBA11372 | reverse complement strand
GTGTGGGTGTGGGTGTGGGTGTGAGTGTGGGCGTTTCAGAAAATTGGCGCAGGTATTGTTAGAAAAACCAGGTTTCTTCAATGCAAAACCGTTTAACCTATGACGTATAACCCATGAATTTCCCAGCAAAATATGGCAGCAGGACACAACTTTATTCTGAATCTGACATCGGTGCTGGGATCTGCGGCGGTGGGAGGTTATATCGCTAACCGACTGCGCCAACCTGTACTGATCGGCTATTTAGTCAGCGGTTTAATTATCGGCCCATTTGGTCTCAAATTTTTGAGCGAAGTCGATCAAATTAAACCTTTGGCAGAAATTGGCGTCGC